>CAMDBU010000025.1 GCA_945889495.1 Syntrophobacter sp. SbD2
TGTTTTGCTCTGTGGGTGCGACTACGTGACCAAGTCGCTGCTCATCGGCGCCGAGGACTCGATCGGAGAATATTTATGATCTCTCGTCACCGCCTCGCACTGATGCCTAGCGTTTTGTGAAAATCGGACTTCTACCACGGGCTGCTAGCTAACACCGCCGCCGGACCCTGTCAATTTTAAAATCCCGCGCCATGATTTGACATCGAAACGCGACAACGCGTAATTTCATCGAACCGGACGATCACTTAATTTAACAAAGAGTAAGCAGACAGGCGCCAAGACTCCGCTCCGACAACTCCTTACTCCTAACTACTGACTCCTTACTCAAGCGAGCGACTATGAACATCGGCGAATCCCTCCCGCGCAACGCGCAACGTTATCCCAACAAACCGGCCATCGTCGACGCCCAGCGCTCGGTAACCTACGGCGAACTGCACGAGCGCACCAACCGGCTGGCGGATTATTTTTTGCAACTCGGCGTCGGCAAGGGCGATCGTATCGGTCTGTCCTGCGGCAGCCGCGCCGAGCATTTTGAAGCGCTGTTCGCGCTGGCCAAGATCGGCGCCGTGACGGTGCCCTACGATTACCACTGGAGCGCCCAGGAATGCGCCGCCATGGTCGAGTTCTTCGCGCCCAAGGCGTTTATTTTGGAGGGACGCAAGGAAACCAAAGAGCTGGGCGCCATCCTGCGCCAGCACATGGCGCCGGCGAACGTGTTGGTGATCGCTGGCAGCGAGAACGTCGACGGCACGAGCTTCGAAGCCGCGCTGGCCAGCGGCAGCGCCAACGACCCGGAAATCGTGGTCGCCAGCGCCGACACCTTCATACTGATGATCACGTCGGGCACCACCGGCTTTCCCAAGGCCTGCACCGTGAGCCATGAAGCTTACTCGCTACGCTCGCTCAACTACGCCGTCACCCGCGGCACCAACGCCGACGACCGCTCGCTGATGCCGTTGCCGGTCCATTTCAACGCCGGCCGTGGCGCGGTGCTCGCGCTCCTCTACCTCGGCGGCACGGTGTTTATTCAGGAGCGATTCAACGAAGAGACTTATCTGCAAACCATCGAGCGCGAGAAGATCACCTTCTCGATCCTGGTGCCGACCTTGTGCGAGCGTTTGCTGCGCTACGACAAGCTGGCGCGGTACGATCTCTCGTCGCTCCAGTACGTCAGCATCACCAGTGGCCATCTGTCCTTGGCATCGGCGCGGCTATTTGGGGACAAAATCTGCCGCCGATTTTACGAAGCCTACGCTTCCACCGACTGCGGCCAGATCACCACCCTGTCGCCAGAAGACCGGGAGTTGAGCGGCGAAAGCGTCGGTAAACCGATTTGGTGCGTGCGCTTGAAGATCGCCGACGACGACGGCCGCGAAGTGGCGCAAGGGGAAGCCGGCGAGATCTGCCTGCGCACACCGGTGGCCATCGACGGCTACTATCAGAACCCGCAAGCCACCGCGGAGTTTTTGCAAGACGGCTGGTGCCACACCGGCGACATCGGCTTTGTCGACGCCCAAGGCTACCTGACCATCTCCGGGCGCAAGAAAAACATGGTCAAGAGCGGCGGTATAAGTGTCTTTCCCGAGGAGATCGAAGACGCCCTGCGCCAACATCCATCGGTCTTCGACGTCGCCGTGGTGGGTTTCAAAAGCGCCCAGTGGGGCGAAGCGGTCAAAGCCTTCGTCGTGCTCAATCCCGGCGCCCGCGGCGACGCGGACAGCTTGATCCAATTCTGCAAGGAATCGCTGGCCGCCTATAAAGCACCCAAGGTCGTCGAGTTCGTCGCCAGCCTGCCGCGCACCGCGATGGGGAAGATCGACCGGGGCAAACTAGCTGCGATCGATCAGCCAAAGTGAAATACGTTCGGTCAAAAGATTTTAACCACGAAAAACACGAACGGCACGAAAAGGGGAATCCGAGCTTTCGTGTGTTTCGTGTTTTTCGTGGTTAAAAAATCTTTTCCGACATCCCCACCACCGCCCGTTTGACTCGCCCCGCCATTGGCGATAAAAGCCCACCTGTCCGACTCAACCATCGACACAAAGGGGAACTCACCATGTTCGCTCCATCAACGCACCAACGTTTGCGGCGCTTTGCCGCGGCGGCTGTCGCTCTGATCCTCGCCGGCGGCTTGGCCGCTTCGCTGGCCTTGGCAAGGGTTGTCTTAAACACCATCGACTCCGTCGCGGTGGTGGCCGACCACGGCCGCCATCTGATCGTCACCGGGCCAATCAACTGCACGGCGGGGGAGCGCGCCTATCTGCGCGTCACCGTGACCCAGCGCAGCACCGGCGCGGTGGCCGAGGGCAGCAGCTTCGTCACCTGCTCCGGCATCATCCAACAATGGGAAGTCCACGCCGTGAGCCAGGGCGCGGCGAGCTTCGTCCCCGGCGCCGCCACGGCGGTGGGACTAGGCAGCATCGGCCTGCGCGGCCAAGTCAACGACGCGCACCAGTGGCTGGTCAACGTCACGCTGGTGGCGGAGTGAGCGACAGTCGGGAAGAAGAATGCAACCACGAAAAGCACGAAAGCCTCGAAAAGGGGAATCCGAACTTTCGTGTGTTTCGTGTTTTTCGTGGTTAAAAAATCTTTTCCGATTGAGTTCGGACTCGGATGATCTCTCGCCAAGGCGCAAAGACGCTAAGGTAGAAAACCGAAGATCTATCATTTCGCGCACCAGTGAGATCTTCCGTCGTTTCCATCCCTTCCGGATGACAGGCCCTTGGCCTGTCACTTAGCGCCTTTGCGCCTTTGCGGGAGATAATCCGAAAAGAAGTTTCATTTGACCACTTCACCTTCGCCTTGGTAGAAGAACTTACTCACAGCGAACAGGAGAACCACCATGAGCGAAGGAAAAGCGCCGCAATTCGGCATCAGCAAGAACGTCAAACTAGTCGGCCGCACCGACATCGCCGGCGGCGGCCAGGTGGTGGTTGAGAACGGCTACGCCTACGTCGGCCATATGGACCCGCCCCATGGCACGACTATCCTCGACGTCAAAGATCCGAAACATCCTAAAATCATCGCCGAGATCAAAATCCCCGAGGGCATTCACTCGCACAAGGTCCGCGTCAGCGGCGATGTCATGCTGGTGAATCTGGAACGCTACCGCGGCAAGGAGCGGCCGGCGACGGGACTGAAAATTTACGACATCTCGAACAAAACCCAGCCGCGCGAGATCGCCTTCATCGAAACCCAAGGCGGCGTGCACCGCTTCACCTTCGACGGCCGTTACGCCTATCTTTCCGTCCACGTCGACGGCTACATCGGCCGCATCCCGATCATCTACGACCTCAAGGACCCGGCCAAGCCGGTGGAAGTCGGCCGCTGGTGGATGCCTGGCCAATGGCTCGCCGGCGGTGAAACACCCAACTGGGAAGGCACGGCCCATCAGTGCCACCATCCGATCCGCTACGGCAACCGGCTTTACGTCAGCTATTGGCATGGCGGTTTCGTGATTCTCGACATCGCCGATATGGCGAAACCGAAATTCATCAGCGGCCTCAACTGGTCGCCAACCTACCCCTCGCCGATTCACACGACCTTACCGATCCCATGGAAGCTCGCCGGCCGTGACATGATGGTGGTATGCGACGAGGAAGCCGGCAAGCGCGCGCCGACGCCGCCGGCGTTCATGTGGATGGTCGACATCACCTACGAGAAACAGCCGGTGTCGGTGTCGACCTTCAACCCCGACGGCGCCTGGGACATCGCACCCGGCCATCAATACGGCGCGCACCAGCCCGCCGAGCAAATCTACGACAACAAAATGTTCGTCACCTGGTTCAGCGGCGGCTTGCGCGTGGTCGACATTTCCAATCCCTATAGCTTGAAAGAACTGGGCTACTATGTGCCCAGCCCCGGCCGCGGGCAAAAGACCGTGAAAAGCAACGACGTCTATCGCGACAAAGACGGCCTGGTGTACTTGATCGACCGGCTGGATGGTTTGGAGATTGTTGAGTACCAGGGCTGACCGAAGCGATGGCATTGGCTCCATCGGTGCGCCGGAGTCGCCGCCGTGGCGCCCAGATAGCGTCTTGAGATTCCGACTCTCCAGGTTTATGGTCAGGGAAGTTCATGGCATCGCAGCTACAGCTCTTGCGCGTATGACTTTTGCCGGCGAGGATAAGGCTGGCAGCTGACGATGCCGCAGGCGTTCAGCCGTGACCAAGACATTCGCCACCATCGGCAAGACCTCGACGGAAGCCGTCGATAACAATCAACCCGTCTGGGTATTGGTGCCGGAGACCGTTCAGTCCGCGGTGGTCTCGACTTACTCCCGCCAACTTCATGCCGGCGTGAAAGTGCTGGTGCGCCTTGGCAGCGCTGGAAATATCGTCGATGCGCAGTCACGGACTCCATCGCGCCAAGACGGCGCTGCATCGTACGATGCGACCGGTGAACTGACAGCAGCGCTGCGCCGCCAGATCGATGCCATGGCGGGCAATCCATGCAAACGGACCCAGCTTTTCATCTCCCGCCTATCCGCGCTGCGTCTGATTCGGCCACCGCTCTATCCGGTCATGGAAAAGTTGCGAGCGTTGGCGCCGTTGACCAGCAAAGACCTAACACCGCTGATCAACATTCTCTGCGCCGCACTACGAAGAAACGCCGCGGTGCCGTCCGGCTACCAACGCAAGCTGCGAAACTATATTCAAACCGGCGCCTACGACGGCGAATTCATGCTATGGCTGGCGCTCTGCGCCGATCCAATATTCGCGCTCCAGCTCTGGCACGACAGCCTCGCCAGCCAATTGCCGCGCAGCACGGAAAAAATTCCCGCGCCGGATCGATCCACGCGAGCACGCAGTTTGCTGCGCACTGTGGATCATTTACGAGCCGGGCTGCCATGCGACAACGAAGCTTGCAGCACCGACGATCATGCTTGGCTCGCCGACCTGGTCGGCTGCGAACCGCAGGCACGGTTCTTCGCCGCCGTCGAGGATATCCACCAGGGCATCAATAGAAACGGCTGTTTAGTTTTCGATCGATCGAAGAGTTTTAACTATTTCGGCGAGAGCGCGCCGAGATTCTTGACCCTCGACAAGTTATCGCGCACCATCACCGCGCTGGACCGAGCCTTGTCGCACTTGACCGTAGTCTTCGCCGACGACGACGATGAAATGCGCCGGTTATGCGACGGACATCTAGTCCACTCGGGACTACTGATTCGCGGCTTAGTCGGCGAATGCGAAGCGATCAAAACCCTCTACCCGTGGCACGCCGTGGCGATCCCCAATCGCGCCGAGCTGAGCCAAGCACTGATTGGCAAAGTGCGCGCAGCCTACCACGACGGCTCCCTAGCGCGCGTCGGCGCCGGCCATTACGGCCTGTCCGCCGATCACATGGCCAAGGGTATCGGGCGAGCAATCGCGGTTCTGCAACGGCTCATGCCGCTGGTACCGATAGAGGTTCATCGACTGGCCGATGCCATCGAGACCCGCGTGCGCTTGGGCAAAATCGCAGAAAAGCTGCACGGATCGAGCGACCGGCAGCAGGCCGCCGTGATCGAGGTCGCCATCCAAGCCCAGGCTCAGCGCCAGCAACAGCTCGGCAAAACCTTGAAAGCGGACTTTCGCGTCGATCCATCCAGACTCTTCTACATCGACGACTTACTCATCGAGCGCATCAAAGCGCTGTTCGGCGGCGAACTGGCAGTCCTGCGCACCGTCCTAGCTCCCTACATCGAGCGTCACAAAGCCGCCAAGCAAGCCAAAGCCACACAGGCCAACTCTGGCTTGGCGATCAAGAGCTGACACTGCACTTTTGCGAGAGAACATCCGAATCCGAAATTGTCGGAGACAGATTTTAACCACGAAAAGCACGAAAGTTCGGGAAACCCTTACCGTGTGTTTTGTGGTTAAAGTCTCTTGGGCGAATCGGGTTGCATCATCACTTGAACCTGCGCCATTCACGGTAGGCCGAAAACAATCAACTGATCCGTCACCGCACCCGCTCCCGGCTTCAACGGTCCCGCGGCGAACCGCAACCGGATCCCAATCGGAGCATGATCGATTAGGAGTCTAACTTTCCCGCCGTCGCTCGCACTCGCTGAGTTCGTCAGGTCATTTCTGTGTAATGGGGAGTATGCGTACGCGAGAACGCGCTTCGTCGACAGTCACCAGTGCGCCCTCTTCAAGGGCTGGTGCATGTTCGCCCAGAGCAGCAACCACTATGGGCTCCAGGTGTGGGGGCGAAACGTCTTGCGTGCGAACCTGGAAAACGCTCGGTCCCTGCGCACCGGTGGCCGCGAGTATCGCACCGAAGTCCAGGTCGTGGGTGAACACCACATACGCAGACGCCTTCGCCCACGCCATCGACGCCGCATCGGGCGCCCGTGGATTACCTACGCTCGACCAATGCGCGGCGTCCCAACCATGGCGCTGAAGCACAGCCACCCAGTCGGGGGACAGGTTCATGTCGATCACCAGTTTCACGACACCACGAGCGGCACCTCGACCTCTTCGACGCGCCACGCAGCATAGGAGAGCGCTTCGCGAATGTCGTCGGGTTCAAGATAGGGATACAAACGCAAAATGTCTTCGTTCGTGTGCGCACTCGCAACCAGCCCAACTATCGTTCCGACGGTGACCCGCATCCCTCGGATGCAGGGCTTGCCGCCCATAACGCCGGAATCGACGGTAATGCGTGTTAGTCCGGTCATATCGAGCCTCCGATGTAACTCTCATACCACGTTCGTCACGCCAGGCCCATCGGCGATAACGCCGTAGTATCGACCATTGAGTACACGGACCAGTATATTGCGATTCGCGACTCGCACCATTGCAACGAATTCTTGCTTTGTGGCCACTGAGTTATCAGTCATTTCACGCCGACGAATATCCCAATGTACCCGGTCCGTATGTCACAAGAATACCTGAGAGCGCCAACAAAGTTCTTTCCATCAATTGGCGGTGCGCCAGTTTCACGACGTCGAAGAGTCCGAGTTCATGAGTTGGGCTGCTTCGTCACTCGCCGCTTCACGGCATACTAAACACGATCAACTGATCCGTCACCGCGCCCGATCCCGGCTTCAAGGAACCGGCGGCGAGGTAAACTTTGTCGCCGGCGGTTGCGGCGGCGGTGGCGTGTCTACCACCGGGCATGGGCGCGAGGGTCTGCCAGCTATTGGTTTTCGGATCGTAGGCTTCGTTTTCGGCAAAGGTGTCGGGGGCGAGTTCACCGCCCAGCACTAGGAACAGGCCCTTATAAAATGTGCCCGCCAGCCCGCTACGCGGCGTTAGCATGGGCGGTCCCGGGCTCCAGATGTCGGTCTTCGGATCGTAGATATCCATCATGTTGGTGCGGTCCGCGGTCGCTCCGAAGCGGCCGCCGGCGAAGTAAATCTTTCCCTCGGCGGCGGTGACGTCGGCGTGATCGCGCGCTTTCGGGAGCGGCGCTAACTCCTTCCACGCATTAGTCGCGGGATCGTACACTTCGTGGGTCGCCACCGTGCTGCCGTCGGGCGCCCGCCCACCGATGGCGTGAATCTTGCCATCGAACTCAGCCACGCCGACCGAGCCGCGGCCGGACTTCATGGGCGCGAGAATACGCCAGGTGTCGAGCACCGGGTCATATTCGAATGCGGTGTTTTGCCCGTCCTTGTGCGTGCCGCCACCGACAAATCCGCCGATGGCGTAAATCTTCCCCTTCACGACCACGGCGCCGATGTGGTCGAGGGAGCGCGGCACCGGCGCGCGTGGGCGCCAGGTATCTTTAGCCGGATCGTATTCAAGATGATAAGGACCGGTAAAACCGAGCACGCTGCCGCCGATGACGTGAATCTTGCCACCGACCGCCGCCACCGCGACCTCGTTGAGTCGCGCCGGCACCGGTGCCTTCGTAGTCCAACTGCCCGGCGATTGCGCGAACCCAGTCGCAGCGACAAACATGACGGCAAGCCCAGCGAAGGCTAGAATTTTCAATATTTTGATTTGCATGATGTCCTCGCGCTTCCTGTAATCAATATTCCAATTTCCGCACTCTGTGATCTCCGTGCGCTCCCTAGAAAATACAAATGAGCCGGCAGGTCTCCTTTATTCCGTCATACCCGCGAAAGCGGGTATCCAGGCTAATCCCGCTCCGCCACACCTGGATACCGGCCTTCGCCGGTATGACGGACTTTGTCCGTCACCTGGATTCCCGCCTGCGCGGGAATGACAGATCGAGTAAATAAGCCAGGGAGGGTAATCGGTAATTTTCATTTTCTGTGGGCGTGCGCAAGATCATGAAACGCTCTGTGGTGAAACATTCCCCACAGTCGACCACGCCCGCACCATTATTCCACCGCCGCCGAGCCGTCAAGCGCAATCACGGCGTCGGCGATCGCGCGGCAGGATTGAATTTCCCCCTGGGCGCCGATATGCATGTCAGCTGTCGACGCGGACAACCGCCGGTTACCGAGTTTACTTATGAACATTGAAGAGTTGATCGATTTCATCACCGATTATGAGTTGGGCATGCCGGTGCGCGCCATGGAACAGTTGATCGCCGAGGGCGCGGCTGCGGTGCCGGCGCTGGTGCACGCCCTCGAACAATGGCAAGACGACGAGGACCGCGACCTCATCCACATCGTCGTCGTCCTGGGCGAGCTGCGCGATCCCGCCGCCATTGACATTTTGATGCGCCAACTGCGCCAACCCGAGCTTGACTATCTAGCCGCCGCGGCCAGCGAAGCGCTGGCGAAGATCGGTCCACCGGCGGTGCCCGCCTTGATCGCCGAAAGCCAGTCCGCCAACGCCGAGATACGCTTACTGACTTACGCGACCTTGGGTTGGATCAACGACCAGCGCTGCTTCGAGAGGCTCAGTGAAGCGCTGGTGAAAGATGCGGAGCTCACCGACGTCGTCGCCACGGCGTTAACCGACCAGGGACGCGCCGAAGCGCTGCCGCTGATCTTGGAAGCCTACCAAAAGGTTGCGCCATGGCAGCGCGCCGATTTGGAGGAAGCGATGCGCGCGCTGCATCTGCGGCGGACGATCACGCCGCACTGGAAGGAAAACTGGCGACTGCGCTATCGGCCATCGGGCCTCTGGTCGCGCTTCGACCCGGACTGGCCGGCGATCGCGAGCACGCTTCATCGCAGCGACAAATGGCCGACGATACGTGACGAAGCGCCGCTGCGCTCGTTGGAGGAAATTCTCGCCGCCGAACCGGAACAAGAACCCGAGAATGAGAGCTGCGAAGACTGCGGCGCGCCCTTTGAGTATCCTACCGGTGTGCCGGTCTGTCCCGAATCCGCGCTGAGCGCCGCGCTCCGTCAAGTCGAGATGCTGCAATCCTGGCGCGAAGCCGTCTGCGAAGATCTGTTCGATGCCTTGGACGATATTGACGATCACCTCGTCGAGGCAAGAGACAAACCTGAAGCCAAATCTCGCGCTAAGCGCGAGAAACAATTAACCCATCTGGTTGGCCTGGAGGTAGAACGCGAAACCTGCCGCTGGTTGATCGGCCAAGGTTACGAGTCGGTGGGCCCAGCCAAAGCGTTCTTGCTCGCCCAAGCCGCGCAATTTGCCCAGCGCTACGGCGATCCTGACGGACTGTTGCAGCCGGTGCCAACTCCGACCCGCGCCGGCAATAAGATCGGCCGCAACGATCCATGCCCCTGCGGCTCCGGTCAGAAATACAAACGCTGCTGCTTGGGAAAAGTTCACTAACTCGACTGTCTAAATGCGCATGGCGCGACGGTGTCGACCTGAGTCATGGTGAATTCGCCGAGTCAGTTCACGGGCACAAAGAAATTCACCCAGCACTTTTGCTTCCATGGCGAGCACATCGAACAAAGACTATCTCCTCCCCTTCCGCCACCGCGATTTTCGCGTCTTCTGGACCGGCTCCTTTCTCTCCAGCATGGGCACCCAGTTCACCACCGTGGCGATGGCTTGGCAGATTTACGAACTGACTAATTCGCCCATGCAGATCGGCCTGCTCGGTCTGGCGCGGGCGATCCCGCAGGTGATTTTGCTATTGGTCGGCGGCTTGCTCGCCGACGCCATGGACCGGCGCAAGCTCATGCTATGCACCCAGGCTGGATTGCTTTGCGTCTCCACGACTTTGGCGCTGCTGACTTTTTTCGGCAAGGCCTCGCCGCATATGCTTTACGCCGCGACTATGTTTCTGGCGATCTTCACGTCCCTCGAACAACCGTCGCGCCAGTCGATGATCCCCAATCTGGTGCCGCGCGAGCACTTGGCCCAGTCCCTCGCCTTGCAAGGTACGCAGCGCTACGTGCCGGTGATCGCCGGGCCGTCGCTCGCCGGCGTGCTGCTCGCCTTCTCCGGTCCCACCGCCTGCTATGCGGTGGACGCCTGCTCCTGGCTGGCGATGATTTCAGCGTTGCGCATGCTGCGCATCAAGATTCCCGAAGGCGGCGGCTGGAAGAGCGTGTCCTTGGCGTCGCTGCGCGAGGGCTGGAGCTTCGTCTGGTCGCACAGCGTGATCTTTCCGCTCATGTTACTTGACTTCAGCGCGACGTTTTTCGGCAACGCCCGCGGCCTATTCCCGATCTTCGCCCGCGATATTTTGTTCGTCGGACCGGCCGGCCTAGGCCTACTCTACGCCGCCCGCGCCGTCGGTTCCCTGTGCGCCGCCATCGGCATGACCTTACTCGGTCCGGTGACCCGCGGCGGCCGCTGGATCGTCATCGGCATCGGCCTCTACGGCCTGTCCACCGCGCTGTTCGCCCAGTCGACGATTTTTTGGTTCTCGCTCCTCATGCTCACGCTCACCGGCGCCGGCGACACCATCAGCTCGATCCTGCGCTCGACGATTAACCAACTGAGCACGCCGGACGAACTGCGCGGCCGCATGTCGTCGATCAACAGTATTTTCACCAGCAACGGGCCGCAGTTGGGCCAATTCGAATCCGGTCTGGTCGCCGCCTGGCTCGGCACGCAAATGTCAGCCCTCACCGGCGGCCTGGCGACGCTGATGATTCTCGCCGCGGTGACCGCCGGCTATCCGGTACTGCGGCGCTACCGGATTCCCACCAGCAATAAGAAATAGGAGCGGCAACCATGAACTACTTATTTTTATTGGCACTAATCATGAGCGCCCTGCCGCGCACCGCGTCAGCCGCCGCCCTGGAGAAAATCAACGCCAGCTACGGCGCCATCTCCGGCTCCATGGCGCAAACTTGGGTGGCCAAGGAGGCGAAACTTTTTGAGAAGCACGGCCTCGACGTCAATCTGGTCTACATCTCCGGCGGCCCGCGCAGCATCATGTCGCTGATCGGCGGCAGCGTCCAGTTCGTCAACCACTCCGGCATGCCGGCGTTGGAGGCTTACCAACGGGGCGCCGACACCGCCCTGATCGCCACGCCGATGAACCAATTGGAACATTCGCTGGTGGTGCAAAAGAGTATTGTGAACACCGAACAGCTGCGCGGCAAGGTCCTCGGCATGAGCACCCAGGGTTCATTGACCGATATCCTGCTGCGCGAAGGCTTGCGCCTGAACAACATCGCCGAGAAAGATGTCACCATCCTGCCGGTGGGCGATCTCGGCGCGCGCTTGAGCGGCTTGCAGACCGGCAGAATTCACGGCGCCATCATCGCCGGCATCCAGACCCTGACCGCCAACAAGCTGGGCTTTCGCACCTTGATCGATTACTCCAAACTGCCCATCGAAATCGCCGGCTCCGGCATCCTGGTGCGCCGCTCTTACGTATCGAAGAACCCGGACATCACTTCGCGCTTTCTCAAAGCCTGGATCGAAGGCTTGTATCTTTTCAAAGCCAAACCCGACTTCGCCTTCACGGTCTTGAAAAAATACGTCGCCACCCAGGACCAAGAAGTGCTGACGACGATCTACAATCTTTACAAAGAACGGCTGACCTATAAGCCGACGCCGACCACGAACGTCGCCAAGTCGATGCTCTACCTGCTGTCGCGCTCAAGCCCGCAAGTCGCCGGCGCAAGCGCCGAAGGCTTCATCGAAGCCCGTTATGTGAATGAGTTAGAAAATTCCGGCTTCTTCGAAGAGATGGGCCGGCTGTACGGCAGGTAGCTTCCATCTTCTGACTTCTGACTTCTGACTTCTGACTTCTGACTTCTGACTTCTGACTTCTGACTTCTGACTCCCGCCTCAAGCCTCGCGCCTCGCGCCTTTGAACAGCGGCCAAAGCAAAAACACCACAGTCAGCCCAATCAGCACCGCGCAGATCGGCCGGTTGAGAAAAATCATAAAGCTGCCGCGAGAGATCAGCAGCGTCTGGCGCAAGGATGTCTCCATGATCGGCCCCAACACCATGGCCAGGATGAACGGCGCGCCTTCGTAGCCGACTCGGCGCAGGAGAAAGCCGATAACGCCGAAGGCGAGCATGATGACGATCTCGGCGACGTTAGCGTTGAGGCTGTAGACGCCGATCAAACAGAACAGCAGAATCAACGGAAACAGTATCGCGTAGGGCGTCTTCAACAGCTTCACCCAGATGCCGATGAGCGGTAGGTTCAACACCAGCAGCATGGCGTTGCCGACGTACATGCTGGCGATGAAGCCCCAGAAGAGCTCGGGATATTTGGCGATGAACAGCGGCCCGGGCTGGATGCCGTGGATCATCAGCGCGCCCATGAATAGCGCCATGATCGCGCTGGTGGGAATGCCCAACGACAGCAACGGAATGAACGAGCCGGCGGTGGCGGCATTGTTGGCCGCTTCCGGCCCGGCGACGCCTTCGATGACGCCGGTGCCGAATTTTTCTGGATAGCGCGACAAGCGTTTCTCCATGGCGTAGGAAACAAACGACGCGATCACCGGCCCAGGGCCGGGAAGAATGCCGAGAAAAAATCCTACCACCGAGCCGCGCGCGATCGGCGCCGCGCTGTCGCGCCAATCTTGCCGGTTGGGCAGCAAGCCTTGGATCTTGGTTTCATAAACCGATTGGCCGCCGAGGACGATGAGATTTTCCAACACCTCGGCGATGCCGAACAGTCCCATGGCCACCGGAACCAGGCCAAAGCCGTCGCGCAGCGTCAGCGTGCCGTAGGTGAAACGCTCCTCGCCCGAAATCGGGTCCATGCCAACGGCGCCGGCGAGTAGTCCCAACACCGCCATGATCAGCGCTTTAGTCATCGAGCCTTGTGACAAGTACGCGACCAAGGTCAGGCCGGTGAGCGTGAGTGCGAAATATTCCGCCGGACCGAAACTCAACGCCGCGCGGCCGAGCAGCGGCGCCAAAAACATCAAGCCGACCACGCCGACGGTGCCGGCGATGAACGAACCGAAGGCGGAGATGCCCAACGCCGCGCCTGCACGTCCCTGACGCGCCATTTTGTAGCCGTCGAGGCAAGTGACCACCGAGGCGGTCTCGCCGGGGATGTTGACCAGGATTGAAGTCGTCGAGCCGCCGTACATGGCGCCGTAATAAATCCCGGCGAGCATGATGATCGCGCTGGCCGGCTCCATCTTGAAGGTGATCGACAGGAGAAACGCCACCGCGCCCACCGGTCCGAGCCCCGGCAGGACGCCGACCAGCGTGCCGACCAACGCGCCGATGAAGCAGAACAATAAGTTCATCGGCGTCAACGCCACCGACAAACCGAGGGCGAAATTATGCAACAGCTCCACGCTAGATTCCTAAAATCCCCGCCGGCAGCGGCACGCCGAGAAGCCAGGCGAAGAGTCCGTAGGTCAGCGCTGAAGTCGCCAGCGCGACGATGAATACTTTCGACCAGCTCGGCGCTTCGATGGCGCGCAGCAGCAGTACCATGAGCGCAAAGGTCGCGAGCAAAAATCCCAGCCATTCAAGTACAAGAGCAAAGCCCAGCATGATCGCTAGCGTCGCACCGATGCGCAGCCAAGCTTCGCTCGGAATGCGCGCCGCAGCGGTGGCGGTCTCGGCTTGACGCAACGCGCGCACCAGCTCGACCACTGTGAGCAGCGCCAATAAGACAGCCAAAGCGCGCGGGAAAAAACCGGTCTGGGGCACGCGGAAATTGCCGATGCGAAGTTGGTTCGCCGCCAGCAAGACATAGCCGGCGAGTCCGGCGAGCAGCGCCGCGGCGATGATTTCCAATCGTTTCATGCGTAGGGCGGCGGCCGGCAACGAACTATTGAGAAATCTTCGCGGCGCGCGCCACTTCGCCCCACTTGCGCTCTTCCTCGGCGAGAAATTTCGCAAACTCAGCGGGGCCGAGATTTTCGATCAAGGCTTGCGCCTTCTCGATGTTTGCTACCACCTCGGCGTCTTTCAAACTTTCGTTGATCGCCGCCGCCAGCCGTTTCACCGCCGCCGCCGGCGTCTTGGCCGGCGCGAAGAAGCCCACCCAGACTTTCAAGTTGAGTTCGGGATGGCCCTTCTCGACGGTGGTGGGAATGTTAGGAAAGTCTTTCAAGCGCCGGTTCGACGCCACCGCCAACGCGCGCAACGTGCCGGCTTCGACATGGCTGCGCGTGGTGCCGAGAGTGAGAAACGCGACGTTGACATGGCCGCCCAACACCGCCGTCGCCGCCGCCGACTCAGAGCCCAGCGGCACATGGGTCATCTCGATGCCGGTTTTCAACTTCACTAGCTCGCCAATAAAGTGCGGCGTGGTGCCCGGGCCGGCCGAGCCGTAGGTCAGCTGGCCAGGACTTTTTTTCGCCTCGGCGATGAACTCTTCCAAGCTTTTCCACGGCGCGTCGCTCTTCACCACCGTGGTGTTGGGGCTGCTGGTGGCGAGCCCGAGCGGCGTGAAGTCTTTCAACGTGAAACCGGAATTCTTGTTGACGATGGGAATCAGCGCAATCGGCGGCGGCGTGACCAAGATCGTATAGCCGTCCGGCGCCGCGTCCTTGGCGGCCTGAATGCCAACCGCGCCGCCGCCGCCAGCTTTGTTGACGATTACCACCTGCTGTCCCAAGGACGCCGACAGTTTAGGCGCCATCAGGCGCGCCACGATGTCGGTCACCGCGCCGGGCGGAAACGGATTGATGATTTGAATCGTCTTAGTTGGATACTGCGCCGAGCTTTGGGGAACCGCGCACAACAGCACCGCCGCCATGATGAACATGATGAAATTGAATTTTGCCTTCGACATGATGCCTCTCCAGTCAAAAACTGTCGCGATCAATTCGCCACGCTGCATTCCCTGCTAACAGACTCGCCGGGGAAGTGTCAATCTTTTCTCCGCGCGCCTTGACAGCTTGCGCTAGGTTGCCTAGAACCGAGCCGAGGTTAATTGCATATGGGAACCATCGCGGGAGCGCAAAATATTTTAGCCGGATTGAAAAATTCCGGCATCGACCTGATCGCCAGCGTGCCAGACATCAACATGCTCCAGCTGCTCAATCTGCTCTACGAAGACAAGGACATCGCCCATGTGCCGGTGGGGCGCGAGGAGGAAGGCATCGGGGTTTGCACCGGGGCCCATCTGGCCGGCAAATTTCCCGCCATGCTGATGCAGAACGGCGGTCTGCTCAATAGCGCCAACGGGCTCACCACCACGGCGCTGCAATTCGGCATCCCAGTCGTGCTCATGATCTACTACGCCGGCGACATCGGCGACAACGCCTTTCACATGGTCGGCCTGGTCACCGAGCCAGTGCTCCAAGGCTTGGGCATCAAATACATCGTCATGCGCGATCCGGCCAAAGTCCAGCAAGACATCGCCGGCGCGGTGACCTTGGCCAATTCATCCAAACGGCCGGTGGCGCTGCTGCTCACCCGCGCCGTGCTCTAAACGAGGTTTACGATGAAACGTTTCGAATGTCTGCAAGCGATCGCGCCGCTAATCAAGGACGAACTGTTCGTCACCACCGCCGGCGGCGCGACCAATGAATGGAACGCCGTGCGCCCGAGCGACGGCAACATCCAGGTGAAAACCCTCGGTCTCTGCTCGTCCATCGGCTTGGGCCTGGCCATCGGCCTGCCCAAACGCAAAGTATTCGTCTTCGACGGCGACGGCGCGCTGTGGATGAATCTCGGCTCCCTGGCGACCATCGGCCTACACCAGCCGAAAAATTTGATTCACATCCTCTGGGACAACAAACAATACGAGTCGTCGGGCGGCGAACCGACGGTGGCCACCGCCGGCACCATTGATTTTGCCGGTATTGCCAAAAGCGCGGGAATCAAAAACTCACGAGCGGTGGGTACAGTCGACGAACTGAAAGACGCCGTGAGTTTTGCATTGAATAACGACGGGCCCCACTTCATCGCCGCCAACATCGAAGCCGGCCGCGCCGAAGTGCCGCCGCTCAAGTACGACGAGCTGGAAAATAAATATCACTTCATCCGCTACGTCGAAGACACCGAGGGCAAGAGCATCCTGCGCCTACCGCAGTCGGCCAGCTACCTGTTGAAATAACCGCGCGCCGTCTACTGGCCGGCAAATTGCCGCCCCAGGATCTCGGTCAGCAGCCGCAATAAGTCGCCGTTCTCGCCGACGTACAGCACCAACAGACTGCCCTGTTTGAAAAAATGCGGCGCGCCGATCCAATGAATCTTTGCGGTTCCCACCGTGCCACCATCGGGTGAAATGCGTGTTGCCTGCGCGTCCATTTGCACCTCGCTCAGGTAAGCGAACAGTTGCACGTCCTCGCCGTTCACTTGAACCATCGAACCGATCACCGAGATAAACGGCTGCTCAGCCTCTCCCACCGTTTCGACAATGGCGCCGCGTGCGCGCAGCGCGTCGAGCCAGTGATCGATGGCACTCGCTTCCGGGCGCGAAATCGCCGGAGCGCAGGCCGCAATGGCTAAAACAATCAAAGCTGCAAAGCGCCGGAAGTACTTCATCACATCCCCTAAAAACAACGAGGGGTAGGACCTGCGCCCTACCCCTCGCGATTTGACTAATGCTTGCGCTGACTGGAACGATTACTCAGCCCAAATGACATGGGTAATCATTTTCTGACCGCGGCCGAGGTCGAGTTCATAACTCTCAGTCCGCCCGTTATTGGTCGAACGCACCAACTTGCCCCACTGGGAAGTGCCCCGATGTTCCGGTTCGTCGGCGTTCCCCCGCTCGTGCGCAGCCATTGCGTTACCAGCGGCAACCGTTTGCGCCACGGTGGTGCTGCTATCGGTGTGCGAATAAATCGTTATCAGTTGGTCGTAGTCATGCCCGTTGGGGTATTCGTTACTCAACTGATCGGGATTCGCCAAAGTGCCGCTCGGATCGTTGGTGTAATCCATGCAGGTGCCCAAGTTGGGGTTCGAAAAAGTTTCGTCCTGGTGATCCAGCCCAAAAGCATGACCGACTTCTTGACACATCACCAGGCGGCGCCACGCTGGCGTGTTGTAGGTTGCTGTATTGAAGTACGTGTCGTTGAGCTTAACCGTTGCCTGCGTGATATGGTCGCCGTTAGCCCAGATCGACGCGACGCCGAGCCAGCCGTTGTTACCGTAAGTGGTATTGCAGACTTCGACCCTCCCCGCGGTCGGAAGGCACCTTCTGAGATTCCCGCTGGCTCCGCCAGCAACAATCGAGAGATCGAGCTTGGTCGATTCAGTCCAATCGGGATGTAAAGCGCTGCCGGCAATTTCCAAAAGGTAGGGATCCCAAGCGCCAGACACATTGTCGCCGAGCTTGAGCGTGAAAGAAGCGGTCGTGCGCGCCCAGTGATAGTTTCCCCACGAATGATTCGCCTGCACGCGCGTCGGCAGCGCCGCAAGTGCCATTAGTAACAGCGCGGCGATCCCACCGCGGTAGTCGATCTTTGCCATAAAATCTCCTCTCGTTTGAAACCGATTAGCTCTCTTCAATGTGCTACAGATTTTAGACGAGCCGCGCCGCGCAAAGCAACTGCGGGCCGTTGATTTTCACCACATTTTTTTCGCTGAAGGCGCTTTGACGTATTTTCAGGTAAATTTCAGCGCGGCGTAATTGCACTTCCTCAGTCCAGCCGCTAGATTCCGCTGACGATCAACCCTCCGAGGAGCGACCCATGAAATATCGCATCGCCATACTGAGCGCGGTTATTTCGACGCAAATCGTTTTGACTTCGGCCATGGCGCAAACCAAAGTCGCCATCGGCTACAGCGGCATCAGCGCCGACCAGCTGGTCATCTGGGTCGCCCGCGACGCCGGCATCTTCGCGAAAAACAATCTCGACGCCCAGGCGGTTTATTTTACCGGCGGGACGACTTCGGTGACGGCGATGATCGCCGGCGACACGCCGCTGATACAAGCCTCCGGTCCCGGCATCGTTAGCGCCGGGCTCGCCGGCGCCGAACCAGTCTACGTCGTCGGCGGCATCACCACGCTGGATTATTGGCTGATGAGCCAGCCGGAAATAAAAACCCCGGAACAGTTGAAAGGCGGCACGGTGGCGGTGGCGCGCTTCGGCGGCGCGGCGGATTTCGTCGCTCGCTTCGCCCTGCCGCGCTTGGGACTGACGCCGGGGAAAGATGTCACCATAGTCCAAACCGGCAGCACGCCGGAACGGCTGGCAGCGCTGGAAGCACGCCGGGTGTCGGCCAGCACTTTGGTACCGCCGGCGATGTTCGTGGCCCAGAAAAGAGGCTTTCACCTGCTCGCCGATGTCGCCGCGCTAGGCCTGGCCTACCAGCATCAAGGCGGCGTGACGACGAAGAAATTCCTGCGCGAACATCCCGCGGTGGTGCGCAACTTCGTCAAGTCCTACATCGAAGCGGTGCATCGGCTCAAAACCGACCGCGCCTTGGGACTGAAAATCGCCGCTAAGTATTTGCGGCTGGAAGATAAAGACCTATTGCAGCGAACCTACGAAAGCTCCATTGAGGAGAAAAAACTACCGGTGAAACAATACCCCAGCGCCGAGGGCATCAAAACCATTCTGGACGAATTGTCGCTAAAAGACCCAAAAACCAAGAACGCCAAACCGGCTGACTTCATCGACGCGCGCTTTGTCGAAGAGTTCGACAAAAGCGGCTACACCGACAGCCTGTACGGACGGAAGAGATAGCACAGCCCAGATGATCTGCACCATGCAGCGCCACCCGCCCGCTCCGTCATACCCGCGAAAGCGGGTATCCAGGCTAATTCGGCGCTGAATAAATCTGGATTCCCGCCTGCGCGGGAATGACATTTCGAGATAAGCCTGTCGAGAGCAACCCGTCCATCCTCATAACCCGCAGACGAGCTGAAGCTTGTGGTCGCTTGGTGGTAAGGCATTGGCTTCGCCGGAAGGACTGCCGGCAAGCCATGACGAATCCGACCGCGAACTAATCCTTCAGCCGAATGCCGACCTTCGATAGCCGGTGTTTCCACAGGTCGCGCCGCTCGATGCCCTGCCAGACTTCGATCTCATGGCGCGCCAGTTGGGTTTTCTTTTCCTTGAGTTCGGTCATGAGATTTTGAATCAGGCTGTCGCGCGCCTTGAGTAATTCCTCGCGCTCGCTGAGCAAGGTATCCAAGCCGTTGCTGCCTTCGCTCTCAGCGCCATCCTCGTCGTCTCTCGACATGAGCACCGCCGGCAATTGCGGCCCTCTGGCGCGCGCTTCCTGGAGTTGCCGCTCCATATGGGCCTTGGCCACTTCGGTTTCGTGCAGTTTCTCGTGCAAGCTAGCGACTTGCT
Source organism: Syntrophobacter sp. SbD2 (assembly GCA_945889495.1). Lineage (GTDB taxonomy): Bacteria > Desulfobacterota > Binatia > UBA9968 > UBA9968 > DP-20. Next base: position 19,479 of record CAMDBU010000025.1, read on the forward strand.
CTCGCATAGTGGCCATCTCGGCGCTGCCGCTTTCGAGCAACTTATGCTTCTCCGCCAGCTGATGACCGAGCGCCTCCATCTTGCTGGTGAAACGTTCCTCGATCTCGCCGACCGTGGCCTCCCGTGCTTGCAACAAACTCGACTTATCGCGCATTTCTTCCTGGAGCGCGCGGTCGCTACGCTCTTTCTCCGAAGCGAGCAAGCTGTAGCGCTCGGAAATCTCCCGCACCTTGTCCATCAGCGCATCGACTTCGGCCTCCCGGGTCGCCATCAGATTGTTCTGCTCGGCGAGGCGGGCCTCGAGGGCAGTCACTTGGCCTTGCAACTGGCTTTCGAGCTTTTTCAGCGCCATGTCCTTGACCTGGAGGGCCTCGTTGCGCTGGCGCAGCTCTTGGTCGAGCTCGTGGGTGGACTGCTCCTTGGTGTTGGCCAACAAGTCGATTTCACCGGTCAGTTCTTTTACCTTGGCGCGCAGCATTTCCACTTCGCCAGCGCGGCCATCGAGCAAGCCTTGGCGCTCGGCCACTTGCGCTTCGATAGCGCGCAGCCGTTCCTCGCCGCGCTTTTCGCTCTCTTTGAGCGCCGCTTCGCGCTGGCGCAGGAGATCTTCTTTCTCCTTGGCATCGGCCTGGAACAGCCGCACCGTTTGATCATTGGCGGCATCCAGTTCGGCCAACTGGCGCTTGACCGCGGCGAGCTCGAGCTCACGATCCTTGAGCCGTTTTTCTTTTTCGCCCAGCGCACCTTCCAAGGCCTGCTGCTTAGCCACCAACGAAGCTTGCAGCTCCTGCACCGCGCTGTCCTTGGTGTCGAGCAGCGCGGCTTTTTCTTTGAACGCCGCTTCGAGCATTTTCTCGCTCTGCTGTTTGGCCGCGGCCCATTCGCTGGCTTGTTGCTGGGCGATGATCAGTTCGGCGCGCAGTTCGCTGACCTCGGCGTCGCGGCTGCCGACGAGCTTTTGCCGTTCCGCCAGCTGCTGCTCGAGGACGCTGATCTTGGAGTTGAAATTGGTCTCCAGCTCGCGTAGCGCCGAGTCGCTGGCGCTGAGGAAGGCTTTCTCCTTGCGCAGTTTTTCTTGCAGCAAGCTGGCCGCGCGCTCCTTGGCCGAGCCGACCTTGTTGAGCTGCTCGGACACCGACGACAGTTGGCTCTGCAATTGGCCGATCTCGGCGTCGCGCCGTTGCAGCAATTCGTCGCGCTCGCTTACCTGCTGCTGCAAGATCTTTAGCTCGCCGGCATAGCGGCCTTCAAGCTCCTTGCCACCGGCCTCGCGGCTTTGGCGTAGTTCGCGCTCCTTGCGCAGTTCGTCCTTAAGTGCCGCCTCGGTGTGGGCGCTGGCCGCTAGGCTGTCGTCGAGCTTTTGCTTGAGGCCCTGCAGCGCGGTGGTCAGAGAACCAATCTCATCGTCCCGGACGGTGAGATATTCATCCTTCTCGCGCAGCTGCAGTTCCAGTTGGCGCAGCGACTTGCCGTAGCGTTCCTCCAACTCGACGATGGCGGCGGTTTTTTCGTCGGCCACCAACCGGCGATTGTTGAGCGCCGCATCGAGCGCTGCCTGGGCCTGATCCTGTGCCGCGTTGGCTTCGGCGATTTTCCCGCCCAGGACATGCACTTCCGACTTGAGCGCGTTGATCTCATCGTCGCGCACCTGAACGAGCATGTCCCGTTCCTCGATCTGGCTTTGCAGACCGCGAACGTTGGTGCGCAGGCGAATTTCCAAATCCTTGAGCGCTCGTTCGCGCGTCTTGCGCTCATCTTCCAGCTCCGCGCGCGTGCTCTCTAGTCGGGCTTCGGATTGTTCCTTGGCGTCGACCGCCGCGCTCAGCCGCTGCCCCAGCTCCGCGATTTCGCTTGCATGGCCCTTGAGGAGTTTTTCCCGGCCGACGGCTTGGTCTTCCAGCGAGTGGAGCGCCTCTTGAAGCCGCTTCTCGAGACCGCGCCCGGCGCTATCGCGGGCTTCAAGCAGCTGTTTCTTGTTCTCGATCTCTTTCTGAACCTGCTCCTCGGCGCGCCGGTGGGCCGCTTCCAATTCCCTGACTTGAATGGCGAACTCGCGGCTTTCGCTCTGGGCGATCTCCAACTCGGCTGCGCGCCGGTGCAACAGGTCTTCCTTGCTCTGCAGCTGGCTTTCCCACAACCGCGCCTTGCCACTCAACAGCTGGCGTAGCTCGCGCACTTCGGCATCCTTGGCCTGCAGCGTTTCGACGGTTTGCACCAGTTCGGCACGCAGCGCTTGGTCGCCGCCGCTGCCGCTGAATACAATCGGCCGCGCCGCCGGAGTGCTCGATTTGAGCGCGCGCAACTCGTCCTCGCGCGCCTTGAGCGCCTGCTCCTTGGCGGTGAGCTCGACGATCATCGACTCGATGCGCTCGATGCTGTCCTCGAGATCGCGGGTCACGCTGTCTTTGGCTTGGCGTGCGGTGCGGCCTTTCCAAACTTCCTGCTGCAAGGCGTGCTCAGCCTCCGCTTTCGCCGAGTCGAGGGCCTGCACATGCTCCTTGAGCTCGACAATTTGGCTATCGCGGAACATCTTCAACACGACGACCATAACGATCAAGCCAATGCCCGCGACGACGGCGTAAAACCCGGCGCTAGCGGATTGGCCCGACTCCGCGCTACCGAACATAAAAGCAAATGGCGAAGAGAGGAATTGACGCAGATTGCGAGCAAATAGCCAACGCGTGTAACTGGCCTCGACCTCGTTACTCTGCAATGCGTAGACGATGAAGCCGCCGAGGATTAAAGCGGCAACGATGACACCAATGGTGATTTTTTCCCGAGTTCGCATAGCTCTCTACATTCGTTAAAACGCCAAAATTCGACCGGACAAGATGCCATCATTGTAACGTCTGGGAGCGCGATTGCCAAAGAAAATTCCCGGGCAATTCGCAAGCAAATGGGGCGCTTGGGAAAGAAAGGCGAGAATCTTACCAAAACTACGGCGCGACCCGCCGGATTGTCGTGATTTTTAGTTCACACGAGGGCGGAATAGAACGCCCGCCAGCAATCACAGCGGTGGCGAGGTTGGCGAAATGCCAGCCGCTATGTCAGCCGTTGGGTTGCTCTGGCCATTGTTGTCCAAAACGAACGATTTACAGCGGCGGGACTCTGACGATGGCGCTGGCGTCGATGCTGGCGATGGTCGGCCGGCCGCACTTGGCCATGGTGATTTCAATTTCTTCGCGCAATAAATTAAGTACCCGCACCACGCCCTGCTCGCCGCCCACAGCCAGCCCCCAAAACAGCGGCCGGCCGATGAATACCGCCTTCGCACCGAGAGCGATCGCTTTGACGACATCGGCGCCGCGGCGAATGCCACCGTCGAGATAAACTTCCATCTTACCTTTGGCCGCCGCCACCGCTTCGCTGAGCACTTCGACGGTCGCCAGAGTGTTGTCGAGATGGCGCCCGCCATGGTTGGAAACGATCACGCCGTCGGCGCCGACTTGGGCGCAGAGCTCGACATCTTCACCGGTCATGATGCCCTTGGCGACCACCGGCAAACGGGTCGCCGCCTTGATCCACTCCAGGTCTTTCCAAGTCGCCGCCGGGTCCGAGCCGGCGCCGCTGCCGGCGGGACGCGGCGCGTCGGGATGTTCGCCGCCGACGGGATAGTTGGCGCCGCGGGTGCGCTGATAGCGGTTGCGAATGTTGCGTTCGCGCTTGGGCGGCCATTGGGAATCGAGCGTGACGATGATCGCTTTGTACCCATTGGCCTGGGCGCGGTCGAGCCAGTCTTGGGTCATCGCTTTGTCGCGGAACGGATAGAGCTGCACCCACAACATACCGTCAGCCGCCTTGGCGAGATCTTCGAACGAAGTATTGGCGTTGGCGCTCACCGCCATCGCCGTGCCACAGCTGGCCGCGGCCCGATAGGTGGCAAGCTCGCCGTCGGGATGGGCTCGCTTGTGGCCGCCGCAGGGAGCGATCAGCACCGGTAGGGCGACTTTGCTGCCCAACACCGTGGTCGACAGATCGAGCTTGCTGACATCGCGCAAGACCCGCGGCCGAAATGCCCAGGACGCGTAGGCGCGCCGGTTACGGTCAACGCTGATCTCGTCCGTCGCGCCACCGGCGATATAGTCATACTCCGCCTTGGGCAAAACCTCTCTGGCGGCGTCTTCGAATTCGAAAAGATTGATCGGTTGTGGGCTGTCGGCCATAAAAACTCCGAAGTTATTTTTCTACTGCTTCGCCTTGAGCTGTTGGTCGTTGGCCTTGAGAAAGTCGCGGATCTCGTCGGCCTGATCGAGCAATCGATTCCACTGCTCTTTGTAGAGCGTCACCGGGAATCGCCCCAGGCCGTAAATCGACAGCCCGCCCTTTTCGCTGACCTTCAAACGCAGCTCGCCGGGCTTGCGCTCGACCTGTTGTTTCAACGCTTGATTTTCGGCTTCGAGCCGCGCCAGTTTCGCTTCGATGGATTCTTCCGCCATAGTTCCTCCCGCTGATTTCGTCTTGGCCACCTTCTATCGCAAAGCCGGCGACAACGCGAGGGCGGAGCGCCAATCGGCTTGAACCCGACAGTAAAGTCGGACTATAAGAAGGGTCAAGGCAGCGTTAAGAATTTTTCCAAAAACACTTTCGGGAGGAAATCTAAAATGAGCGCAAATCTAGGCACCAGAATCATCGACGGCGACGGTCATATCATGGAAGACAACGCCGGCATCATCGCCCATATGGAGGGCACCTATCGGGACATCGCCGCGCGCAAGGGCACCTGCTTTCCGCCGCTGGACCATCTCCACTCCGGCCGTGCCGTGGAGACCCCACCCCAGCGCGACGGCCGCCCACCGGTGGGACCGAAGGGCTGGCTGGAATTTCTCGACGACATCGGCATCGACTGGACGGTCATGTATCCCACCCTGGCGCTCTCCTACGGTAAGATCGTCAGCCTCGATTACGCCGTGGCGGTGTGCAAAGGCTACAACAATTGGCTCGCTGAGACTTATTTGAAAGCCAACCCGCGCTTCAAGAGCATGGCGATCATCCCCATGCAGGACCCGCAAGAAGCAGCCAAGGAGCTGCGCCGCGCGGTCACCGAATTAGGGTTTTTAGGCGCCATGATGCCGTCCAACGGTCTGTCCCAGCCGCTCGGAGCCAAACAGTTTTGGCCGATCTACGAAGAGGCCAATCGCCTCGGCTGCTGTCTCGCCGTCCATGGCGGCGCCCATGACCGCTTCGGCATGGATCACATGAACATGTACGTGCCGGTGCACGCCTTGGGTCATCCCTGGGGCTTGACGATCAACTGCGCCGATATTCTCTACAACGGCATCTACCAGCGCTTCCCGCGCGTGCGCATCGCTTTTTTAGAAGGCGGTATCGCTTGGTTCCTGCTCTTGCTCGAACGGCTCCACGCTTCCCATGAGACCCACTTTCAACATATTCCAGAAGGCGAATTCGGCGTGCGCGAAGGCCAGGACCCAACCAAGGAATTGAAAAAGCTGGTCAAGGACGGCCGCATCTATCTCGGCATCGAGACCGAGGAGCTGACCATGCCCTTCGCCATCAAAATCGTCGGCAACTCACCGTTTCTTTATTCCTCCGACTTCCCCCATGAAGTCACCCACGAGAGCTGCAAGCATGACATCGGCGAATTGATGGAGAGTGACGAGATCACTGCCGACGACAAAGCCGCCATGCTGTGGCGCAACGCCGAGAATTTTTACAAGCTGCCGCTGTAAAAAGGCGTGAGGCTTGAGGCACGAGGCTTGAGTAAGATTTGCAATCGAATGAGAAGGATCAATCATGGAAACTTGTAACGCCGCTGTCATCACCGAACATAACAAACCGCTAACCATCCAGAAGGTGAAAATCCCCGACCTCGATCCAGGCTCCTTGCTGATTAAGATCACCGCCTCGACCCTATGCGGCACCGACGTGCACCGCTGGCATGGTCCGTTGGGCGACAAGGACAGCCTGCCGATCATCACCGGTCATGAACCCTGCGGCACCGTCGAAGATATCGCCGGCGAGCGCACCGATATCATGGGCGCGCCGGTCAAGCGCGGCGATCGAGTGGTGTGGAGCTACGTCGCCTGTGGGTCGTGTTACTACTGCTCGGTGGCCTGCCAACCATGCATTTGCCGCGGCCGCGCGTCCTGGGGCCACAACCGCAGCGATCAACATCCGTACTTACTCGGCAGCTGCGCAGAATACATGTACGTGCCAAAAGAATGCTTGATCATCAAAGTCCCCGAGGAAGTAACCTCAGCGTCGGCAGCCGCCGCGGCCTGCGCGTACCGCACGGTCATGCATGGTTACGACCGCTTGGGCGCCATCAAGAGCCATGAGACTGTGGTCATCCAAGGCAGCGGGCCGCTCGGCAACTTCGCCACCGCCGTCGCCAAGGATCATGGCGCCAAGAAAGTTTTGGTCATCGGCGCGCCGGCCAATCGTTTGGAAGTGACTAAAAAAATGGGCGCCGACGCGGTGTTGAACCTGGAGGAAGTCACCGACGAGAAACTGCGCCGCCAGTGGGTCAAGGATCACACCGACGGCCGCGGCGCCGATGTCGTGGTCCAGGTCGCCAACAATATGGCGGTGCCGGAAGGTTTGACGCTGCTGCGCGATGGCGGACGCTATTTGAACATCGGCGCCGGCGGCAAAGCCAACATCGCGGTGGAAAAACTTCCCCAGCAGATGGACATCATTACCATCCGCTCCGGCGAACCGCGCCACTGGCTCCAGGCCATCGATTTTCTCGCCTCCCGGCGGAAAATCTTCCCCTTCGAAGAAATGATCAGCAAGAGCTACAAACTCGACCAGATCAACGAAGCCATGGAAGCGATGGCGAGCTACTCGGTGGTCAAAGCGGTGATTAATTTTTAAGAAGGCATGAGGCGCGAGGCTTGAGGCACGAGGAAGATTCGGAGCTGAACCGACAACTGGCAACTGCCCACTAGCAACTATTGATCGAGCGGGGGCTTGGTTCCCCGCTCGATCACCTGCCCATTGACCGCCGCGCTGGCGCGGCTGGCTAAGTAAACAATCGTTTCCGCCATATAATCCGCCGGCCGTATCCGGCCGGCAGCGAGTGACTGCTTGATATATTCGGCGCTTTTGCCGCGCCGCCACATGGGCGTGTCGGTGCCCCCAGGCTCGACGGCGTTGATTGTGACATCGACGCTGAGTTGCTGGAATTCGGCGGCGATGGTGCGGACAAACGCCTCGACCCCACCCTTGGACGCCGAGTAGGCCGAGTTAGTCGCATTGCCCTTCACATGACCGGAGGAAAAATGAACGATCCGGCCATAGCCGCGTGCAATCATGCCGCGCGCCACCGCCTGAGTGCAAAGAAACGTCCCTTTCAAGTTAACACCAATCACCTGATCCCAGACCGCTTCCGGCATTTCCAACAGCGGATGCTTGATCATCACGCCAGCGCTGTTGATGAGGATATCGATCTTGCCGTCCAGCTTAACGATCGTTTCCGTCAGCTGCTCCAGTTGAGCGCGGTCGGTGACATCGAGTGGGCACCCTTCCGCGCTCAAGCCGAAGCCACGCAACTCGGTCGCCGCTTGAGCTATCGCCGCGCCGTCACGCGAGGCGAGCCAAACTTTCGCGCCCGCCTTGGCCAGCGCCTCAGCCATCGCTCGGCCGATGCCCGTCGCGCCGCCGGTGACCAGCGCCACCTGTCCAGTTAAATCGTAATTCGCCACGGATGCACTCCTCCTGGATCGAAACGTAGTCGATCATAGAAAGAGTAAAGTAGATTGGCAAACCGAGAGGCTCGAAGATCGCGGCGTCATGCTGCGCTGGGCACCGGCACGGAGAAGGAAAAACAACTGCCACGGCCCAACTCGCTATCGACGTGGATCGCCCCACCCATCGCCTCGACGATTTCTTTGGCGATCGACAATCCGACTCCGGCGCCGCCGAAACTCCTGCGGCTCGAACCGTCGGCCTGAACGAAGCGTTGGAAAATTTTCTCGCGCTGCTCCGGCGCGATGCCGATGCCGGTGTCGGACACCGTGAAGCGGATCGCGCAGTCAGGCAGCTCGGAGCCGGGCAGCCGATCGACATCCAGGCGAATCTCCCCAGTCGCCGTGAACTTAACCGCGTTACTTAACAATGGCTCTAGCGCCTGCGCCAGACCACTGCGATCGCCGCGCAGCGCCGCCGGAACCTCCGCGCCGACGGTAAGCGTAAAATGCAATCCTTTTTGCGCCGCGGCGCGCCGATGAGGTTCGCTCACTTGGCGCAAGAGCTCACTCACCTCGAACACCGACCGGACCGACTTCAAGCGCCCGCCGGCGAGATCGGCCATGGCCAACAGCTCTTCGATCAACCGCGTCAGCGAGTCGGCGCTGCTCAGAATCGTCTGCGCGCAGTCGCGCTGGTCCTCGGTTAAGCGACTGTCCAACAACAGCTCCGCCATGCCGACGACGCCGTTGACCGGCGTGCGCAGCTCATGGCTCATGTTGGCGAGAAATTCCGACTTGGCGCGGTTGGCCGCCTCGGCGTCATGCTGAGCGCGCGCCAGCGCCAACTCCAGGGCTTTGCGCTCGCTCAGATCGACGCCATAACCGCGCACCACCGGCGCCCCGGCCACCGGCACCAGATGCCACTCGAGACAGCGGTCGGCGAGGTTGACTTCGATGGCGCCGATGGCCGCTTGCTGGGCGAGACAGCAGGTAACTAATTCCTCGATATTTTCCGGCAACACCGCGGCATGCACGCTGGCGCCGAAGCCGAAACGGTCGAGCCACTGCATCATCGCCGGATTGGCGTGTAGTAGATTTGCGTCTTGGTTGAACTCAACAATGGCCAGCGGGCAGGCTTCAGCGACCGACGCCAGGCTGCGCAGGTCGGCTTCCAGCGCCAGCTGGCGGGTGATGTCGTTGAAGCATAGGAGCGCGCCCATGCCGCTCCCGGTGGGATAGGCCGAGCAACGGTACTCCACTGGTTTGGCCCCGCCGCCGCGACCGCGCAGCCCCATGCGCGCCGGCGCTGGAAGATGTTCGCCGGCGAGTGTCCGGGCGATGGGACAGTTGTGCGGCTCAGCGGCGAGATCTTCCAAATAACAACCGAGTAGCCCATGGGCCAAATGGCCGAGCAAATCCACCGCCGCCCAACCGAGCAGACGCTCGGCTTGGCTATTGAGCGCGATGATCTTGCCAGCGCCATCGATGAGCAGCGCGCCAGCCGGTAGCGCATCGAGCAGTAGTTGCCGCACCGCGTCGGCGCCAGCCGCGCTAGTTGGGTTAACGTCCAGCGGCACATCACCATCGCCCATGGCCAATGCCACGCTCATGACGCCACTCGCAAAAAGACCAAGGGATCGATGCGCTCCTTCACCGGGTCGAGCACGGCGATGACGCGCCGCTCGATGGCGTCGCCGCCGCCATCCGCCAGGCTGACGATGGGGCCGTGGAACTGCACCAAGCCGCTGCGCGACATGATGATCCGCACCGTCGGCTTCAACGCGGTTGCGCGGTTGGTAGCGACCACCACGGCGCGCTCACCGGTGTTGAGTTCGACCACGCTGCCGATCGGATAGACGCCCAGACTGCGAATGACTTTTTCGACCAGATCGCGCTCCACCGAGCCGGTGTTGGCCTGGACGTAAAGTTGGCGTAGCACTTCGGTGGGTTGCAGTGCGACGCAATTGCGTCCCGACAGCATATCGTCGTAGCTATCGGTCAGCGCCACCAGCTGGCTAGGGGAACTCAGAGCGGCGCCAGCTTTGCCGGCCGGATAGCCCGAGCCATCGATGCGCTCATGATGATCGGCGACGATGTCTTGGACCGCGGCGGCAACGCCGTTGGATTGCGCTAACAGCGCGACGCCGAGGGACGGATGGCGCTTGAGCAACTGGGTTTCAGCGTCGCTCACGCCGTCGAGCTTGCGCAGCAGCTGGCGCGGCAGGCGGGTCTCGCCGATATCGTGCAGCAACGCCCCAAGCGCCAACTCTTCAGCGCCGGCGCCCGTACCCTCGCTGTTGGCCACCACCAGCGCCAGCACGCAAACATTGACCGCATGGGTAAACAGATCCTTTTGAAACCGGCGCATCTGCATGAGCAGCAGATTGGCTTCCGGCGAGCGGGCGATGCTCGATTGCAGGTTGTCAATCACTTGGGCCGCCACCTGGGCGTCCACCAGCGCGCCGCCGCCAGCGCCATCGAAGATCGATCTTGCGAGCTGCAACGCTTCGGCATGGACGGCGCGGGCAGTTTCGAGTTCCCGCGCCATCGGTTCAAACGCCGCGTCGGCGGCCGGCCGCGGCGGTGGCGCCGAATTTGGCATTTGGGGCTGAAGCGTATCGGCGGCGCTCCTGGCAGAATCTTCAGCTAGGGAGCTATTGTCGTCGGCCATGGCGTCAACATCGGCGCCGCAGCTGGTATCGATCACCACTTCGCCGATGCCATGCTTTTTCAGCTGGTCGATTTCATCGACCCGTTGAATCAACTTGCGATGGAATAAAAACGGCGTGTGCAGCCAGGAACGGTCCAAACCGACGACGTACATGCCCGGACGCAGATCGGCGATCGCAATGCGTTTTTTAGTGCTCAGTTCTTCGCGCCCCATGGTTTTCCAGCAACTCCGAGATGTCGACCGATGATTGCCCACTGGCTGATGTGCCAGCCATTACTTGAATCATCGGCAGCTCGGAGAAGAAATTAAATCGCCTTGCGGGAAATGGCGGGAAGAGTTCGGTCATTGGCCGGACGACTCCGGCCTAGGATGGCTAGAGCGTAAGCGAAACCCATCGTTGGGAATGATGGGTTTCGGCGCGGCGCGCCTCTACCCATCCTACAAAACGGGCCAGTTCAGTTTTCCATCAAGGGCTTCAACCGCTGAATGGTATCCGCCGACGGCACGCCGGCGTCTTTGATCAGCGCTTCGAGATCTTCGCCGCTGAGCGGCGTGACATCGAGCCCCTTCTTTTTCGCCTCGGCGACAAGCTCCGCATCGGCCATCATTTTGTTGAAGCCGTCGCGCAAGATTTTCAAACGATCCGCCGGCATCCCCGGTGGACCGAACAGCGGCCGGCCCATGTCGTCGGGGATGAGCAGGATCTTCGCCAAGCGGCGGTAATTCTCGCTAGTTTTATTCTTGTCCATCAATTCCCAAAGGGTCGGCACGCTGGCCATGCGTGGATCGCGCTTGGCGCCGCCCTGAACCAACACCCGGGCAAAGCCGGTCTTGGACCAAGTGCGTAGCGGCTCGCTGCCGAAGTAGGCCTGCACCGTGCCGCTGAAACAATGCACTTCGCCCTTCTCGATGGCGAGATTGACGTCGGCGGCGCCGGGATAGCCGGGCACGAGGGTTAGCTTGAGGCCGAAAGCGTCCTGCAACAGTCGCGGGAAATAATAGGCCGAGCTGCCGATGCCGGTGGAGCCGCAGCGCGGCGTCTCGGCCACGGTGCGCATGTCTTCGAGATTTTTGATGCCCAAATCGGCGCGCATGTAGAAAATCCGGTCGGTCTTCTCCGGCGAGCCGATGAAGCTAAACTTGAACCAGTCGTACTGGACCTCTTTTTTGCCGGTCACCTGCTCGATGTACATCGCCGGGCTAACCACGCCGAGGGTCAAGCCATCGGGCTTGGCCAAGCCGTAAATATAATTCGCCGCTACCATCGACCCGCCACCGGTCATGTTCTGCACAACAAACGTCGGATTGCCGGGAATGAAGCGGCCCAGATGGCTGGCGATCACCCGCGCCCAGACATCGAACGCACCGCCGGCGGCGAAGCCGACGCGGATCTGCACGGTCTTGCCTTGGTAGAAGGGCGTCTGGGCCGCAACCGGTGAAACCACGATCAGACAAATAAGTAGCAATAGCAAAAATCTTTTCACGTAAACTTCCTCTCCGTTTCAAGACAATAACATCGAATACACCGAGCCGTTGCTTGGCCAGCGATGTGAAACCATTTGTTAGCAGACTTCGGAAATTATTTCACCGCCAACCAGGCGAAGAAATACCAGGTTTATTTTCACCCTGGATCATGTTGTATTGCACTAAACTTTCGGACTCAATTGCGAGGAAACAAATAAATGAACGACAGCAACCGCGGCATGATCGAAGCTTGGAATTCCGTGCTGTTCACCAAGTACTCGCGCTTCAAACACCTGCTCGTCGATGGGCTGTCGCAGCATAGCGAAGCCGCCTTCGAGCGCTGCGGCTATCCGCAGGGCGCGCGGGTGCTCGACATCGGCTGCGGCTTCGGTGACTGCACGCTGGGCATCGCCCAGCGCGTCGGCCCCAGCGGCGAGGCGGTGGGCATCGACTGCGCCGAAAACTTCATCCGCGCGGCTGAGACCGAAGCGCGCAAGGCAAGCATCGGCAACGCGCGCTTTTTCGTCGGCGACGCGCAGTCAGGCGAACTCGGCGGCCCCTACGACTACGCTTTCGCGCGGATGGGTACGATGTTTTTCGCCAAGCCGGAGCAGGCGATGGCCAACATCCGCCAAGCCCTCAACCCCAGCGGCGTCTTCACCCAGATCGTCTGGCGCCGCCGCGACGAGAATCCCTGGCTGCACGAAGCCGAGTTATGCGTCAAGAAAATCTTGCCGGTCATGGAACCCCAAGGGACCAATCAGGGACCCAACGGCCCGGGACCGTTCTCGATGACCGCGCCGGACGCGGTGAGCACCATGCTCCAGGGCGCGGGCTTCGCCCGCGTCACCTTCGAGCGCCACGACTGCGATATTTGCATCGGCCGCGACTTGGACGACGCCATCGAGTTCGCTCTGGCCTTCGGCCCATCCGGCGAAGCCGTCCGTCTCGCCGGCGCCGAGGGCGAGAAACGCAAACCCCAGCTAGTCACCGCGCTCAAACAAACCCTCGCGCCCTTCGCCCGCCCTGACGGCCTATGGGCGCCATCGAGCACCTGGTTCATCAGCGCGACCAATCCAAGTTGAAGAGCGGCGCGCGATCGCCGGCTCGACCTGCGCAACCGATCGCGCCACCTAACCCGCCCAGGACCAGACGCTTCGCTTCGCTCAGTATGAGAGCCACGGGACTCGATTGTCGGATTGGCGTTAAGAGCGCGATGGGTACCGGCGCGGCACGTTCACCCATCCGACCATCCGAGAAAACTAATTTCCCTCGCTCACCAACCCACCGGGTGACAATATTCGTAGGCCAATCGGTCAAATTCTCGGAATGCTCCCCGCTGCTTGGGAATTCTTTGGACATAATCGAGCAGGCTGACGAATCTTCTGCACAGTCAGCGATGGTGCTGGATTTGCTTTAACTACCTGCACATTTCCAATAACCGAAGCGAAAGCGAGCACGCATGCACTCAACCCAGCCAGCCAATTACCAAAGCGCCCTGCGAGCCATCGGTCAGGGAATCGAAAAACTCAACATCGAATCCTTCGAACTTGAGATCTCCGGCAATCAAGAATATCTAGTGTCCGGGGTGTATCGAGAGCCCCGGCCCACCGCCAAGCCAAAGAAGAAATCATCTCTGCTGACTCTGATCGTAAACCAAGCTCACATCGACAGGACGCGGAATATTGAGGGGCCGCTCTTTCGCTTCGCCGGAGTCCGGTTTAGCCAAAGCAACATCGAACTATTGGAGCAGGCCGGCAAAGCGTCGCGGTGGAATTGGGATGGCAACCCACTCAGTCCACTCGGCATATCCCAGGTGCTCAGGATCGCTGGCGCGTACCTCGATGGCAAACATATCCGCTTCAGCCGCCTTTCCTGGCATCACCACACTCTAAGCCTCTGGCATCTCAATGCCGCCGGCGGCGAAGTAAAGGAAGTCTTTACCTCGGCGAATCTTTATGACCACTGGGTGCACCACTTCAAAGCCCGCACGCCATCTCGCCTATTGAAACCGACCGGCAGCGATTAAGCATCGCCAACCCAGTCCTTGGTCCGGGCCAGCGCATCGGCCGGCTAGCATGCATAGTCCAGTTGCGCCCACTCGCTGAACTCTTCCAAGCCCAAGACTTTTAACGTGTCCATGAATGGCCGGCCGGTTTTTTCGTGGCGGCCCGGGGGTTGGATTGGCCCATGGGTCGTTTCCAGGACCGCCAGGGTGGCGACGACTGCGGGCTTGTTTGCGGAAAAATTGTGCGGGATAATCCGACCATGACTCAAGTAAACATCGAAGACCTTCAGCGCGATCCGGCGAAATATATGCAACGAGTTGAAGCCGGCGAATCGTTATTGATTATCCGCGCCGGAACGCCAGTCGCTGAATTGAATCCCATCGCGATGCCACTCAAGGCCGCGCGCCCATTCGGCCTGTCCGCTGGGAAATTCACCGTGCCGGATGACTTCGACGCGCCGCTCCCGGACGAAATGGTCAACTCGTTTGAGGGCAAGTGAAATTTCTTCTCGATACACATGTGTTTCTTTGGTTCATCGGCGGCGATAGCAAGCTGCCCGCCAGCTGGCGCGACACCATCCGCGATCCACAGCATGAAATCTATCTCAGCGCGGTATCCTTGTGGGAAGCAATCGTGAAATATCAGTTGGGCAAACTACCTCTACCCGAGCCGCCGGAAACCTATTTACCCACGGAGCGGGAACGCCATCAGATAAGCCCGCTCAGTCTTGATGAATCCAGCGTTCAGCGATTGGCATCGTTGCCTGGATTGCACCGCGACCCGTTTGATCGAATGTTGATCTGCCAGGCGATCGAGCATCAACTCTCCATCATCTCAATCGACGAAGCATTTCGTGGCTATCCCGTCCCGTTGCTGGGACAAACTTGAGTTCACTGACTCCTCGGGACTTGTCCAACCAGAGGTGGAACTTAATCCAGCTGCGCCCACTCGCTGAACTCTTCCAAGCCCAACAGCTTCAACGTGTCCATGAACGGCCGGCCGGTTTTTTCGTGGCGGCCCGACAGTTGGTAATACTCGCGGACCATTTCCGGCAGCCACTTGGCGATGGTGAAGCCTTTATATTTGCCGTCGGGCACTGGGTCGAGAAAGCGTTGGCCGACTTGCTGCCAATCATGCTCGGCGATCCAGCCGCGTTGGCTGCCGAAGATGCTTTGCAGGATCGCGCTGCGTTGGCCGGCGAGCATCGCTTCGTCGAGATCGAATTTCCAGCCGGTGGTGGCGTTGAACGAGTCGACGATACTTTTCAAACCGTCCGGCTTGCCATGCATCTGGGCGAACCAGCAGCCGCCCATGATGCCGACGAATTGCCGGTACTGTTCGGCGTTGACGTTAGATCGCGGCCAGCCGGTGGGATCGTCGCGGTCGAGCGGCCCCCACTTCTCGCGATATTTTAAATCCGGCGGCGGATTGGCCTGGCCGCCGCCTTGCGGTTTCATGCCGCCGCTGGCGACCACCTCGCGCAGCATGTTGGCGAAATGTGGCCGCCAGTCATGCATCGCCGGCACGCCACGCTTGGTATGGACTACCCAATTGACCGCCTCGCCGCCGATCGCTTCGGCGGTTTCCAAAGGCCCGTCGGCGATCAAGTTGCCCCACTTGCCCTGGCGCCGGGCGGTCATTTCCAAAAGTTTGTCGATGGCGTCGACGTTGCCCCATTCGAGCTTCAGGCCGTCGCAATCTTTCTCGGTCACCAAACCTTTCTCGTAGGCTTCGAACAACACGCCGGCGCCGAAAGAAAAATGGCCGCACTCGATGCCGAGATCGTTGATGCGCTCGGCGAGATAAAGCGTCGCGTTGCCTTTGACGCCGAGATTCCAAAAGGTATCGAGCCACTCGGCGCCGGCGTTGAAGTGGCCGACCTTGCCTTTGAACTCGCCCTCGCCGATCTCGACATCCCAGGGACAGAGCCGGGCGCATTGAAAGCACGGGCGCTGCACGACGCGGTTCTGATCGAAGCCGCGGTTGTGATCGCCGATCAGAGTACTCTGCATGTTGTTGTTGGGCAGCGCTTCGAGATGGCGCGCATGGCCGGTGGAGTAGCGGTCTTTGAGCGCATACTGCTGCAAGGTATTGCGCCAGCGCTGGCCGGCGTCGATGAGCGCCGCTTTGTCGCGCAGCGGCGGCCGTTTGGTGCCGAAAACAACGATGCCTTTCAACATTTTCGAACCGAAGATCGCGCCGCCGCTGTGCGACGCCGAATGATTGAAGTCGTTGCACAGCATCGCCGCGTTGACTAAATGCTCGCCAGCCGGCCCGATGCCCATGACCCGCGCGTCCTTGATGCCGACCTCGGCGCGCAGCATTTCTTCGGTGTCACGCGAGCCCTTGCCCCAGAATTTACTGGCGTCGCGCAGTTCCGGCTTGCCGTCGTTGATAAAAAGATATTTCGGCGACTTGGCCGCGCCTTGAAGAATGATGCCGTCGTAACCGGCCTGCTTTAGATAAGCCGCCCAGTAACCGCTCGCCGCGCCGCGCCCGAGTGTATTGCCGGTCATCGGACTTAGAAACACCGCGCACACTTTGGTGCCGCCGGGGGTCAATCCGGTGCCGGTCAGCGGCCCAGTCATCATCACCAGCTTCGCCGCCGGGTCGAGCGGCTTCACGTCGAGGGTCTGCTCGCGCATGAGAATATACAGCGCCAGCGCCTGACCGCCGATGAACCGGCGCAGATCGGGCTCTTCGGGCAAGTTCTCGTCGGTGAGCTCACCCGAAGTCATATCGACGCGGAGAATTTTCCCCATGTAGCCGCCGGGGAGAGGGGTTATACGGCGCTGCGGAAACAAGTCAGACGAATTTGCCATAATAGTCCTTACGAGATAAGCGGAGCGAATTGGAGTAGTGGAGTGTTGGAGTATGGGGTTTGCCCGGACCCATCACTCCACCGCTCCATTACTCCAACACTCCAATCTCTACATGCTGAACGCTTCTTTAACGAACAAACTCTCCAGCGGCAGTTCTTTCTTCACCAACCCCTGCTCGATCTGATAACGGTTGAGCGCTTGCAAGGATTTCTTGTCGGCTTCGGTCAACACGCCGGCGTAGGGGTCGTAACCCAACAGATCGCGCTCCTTGGCGTAGCCTTCGGCTTCGCCCGGTTTGAAATAGTTCACCGCCTGGCGATTGGCTTCGCGGAACGCTTCGATAATTTTCGCCGGCAGGTCGGGATACCTCTCCGCGGTGTCCTCGCGCATCGCCATGATATGGATGATCGGATAGATCTGCGTCCGTTTGACGTAGCGGATGATTTCATCGGTGTCTTCGAACAAAGGTTTCACACCGGGGAACTTTCCCATGGCCGCGGGCAGCGTGCCGCCGCCAAACAGTCCGGTGTAGCCGGAGTCCCCCGCCACCAACGCGGCGCCGAGCTTACCTTCGCTGAGCAGCCGCGACAGATGCGCTTTCTCCTGGCCGAAGGGCGGCGGCGGATCGAGGCGTTCGACCTTCACCGGCAACTCGTTGCCGATGTAAACTTCCTGGCCCGACACGAACCAGCCGACGTCCGTCGTCTTGATGCCATGCTCGTCGAGCAGATAACCGCGCGCCCAGGACACCGCGGTAGCGCCGTAACGAAAGGCGCCGACTTGCTTGCCCTTGAGCTCGCTCGGATGGTTGACCTTGCCGGCGCAGTGAAAAATATTGCGCTGGCGCGGCCCGCGCTGGAAAAATACCGGCAAGGCGAGATAGCGTTTGCCCTTCTCCTTGGCGCGCATCAGTGTCGCAGTCGACATCTCGGCCAAATCGAACTCGCCCTGGACGAAACGATAATGCATCTCGCCGGGCGTGTACTTGTCACCAACATACTCGAAGTCATAACCGTCCAGCGGAATCAGCCCGTCGATGAGCGCGCGATTGCGCGGATTGGGATTGGTCGCGAAAGTGATTTTCGGTTTGGTTGCCATGGTCCTACCCTTTCAGTGTTTGTGAGCCGTAGGGGCGAAAACTCTTTCGCCCCACCGCCGCTATCAACCTGCCAAATGTCGCCGCAAAAACTCCAATCCTCTAGCCCACGACTCGCGATCGGATTTTTCCACATAGCGATCCGGATGATGCGGGTCCATGAAACCATGGCCGGTCTTTTCGTAAACGAAGAAGTCATGGCTCTTGCCATGCTTGGTCAGCTCGGCGTCGATTTTCGCCATGTCCTCCAGCGTCGGGTTCTGATCGGTGGCGCCGAAGTGGCCCTGGATCGGGCAGGAGATCTGCGCCGTGCGCTCGATGGGCGTCGGCCCATCGCCCCATTGGCGAAAGCAGCTGCCGCCGTACCAGGTGATCGCCGCTTTGAAATCTTTACTCGCCGCCGCCATCAGGTACGCCACCCGCCCACCCATGCAGAAACCAAGGATCGCCACCCGCTTGCTATCGACCAGCTTGTTGCCGCGTAAGTGCGCCATGGTGGCATTCACATCGTTGATGATGTTCGCATCCCGCGCCCGCCCACGCCGGGTCGGTCCGTCATCTTTACAATCCGGCCCATCGCGATGATAAAGATCCGGACAGATGGCAAAATAACCGTCCCGCGCGAAACGCTCGGTCATCTCCTCCATAAACTTGTCGACGCCATACTGATGCTGAATCACCACCACCGCCGGCAACGGCCCGGCACCATCCGGCTGTGCCGAGAAAAGATTCATCGAACTACCATCAACACGAATTTGCTCACGCGCAGTCTTCATTTCCGATCATTCTCCATTGTCAATTTTCAATTATCCATTTAGCGTTTAGCCCAAAGAGCGTCATAAAACCCACTGCGCTCCATCTCATCCAAATATTTTCTATCGATCAGTTGCTGCGGCTTGACGTTCTTCGCCCGTGGGTCGGTGGGCGCGATCTCTTCGAGCACCGCCTGGATCGCTTCGGCGCGCAAATCCAGCCGCGGTTCGATGGCGGGGATTTCCGACTCGTAGGCGCTCTCG
Source organism: Syntrophobacter sp. SbD2 (assembly GCA_945889495.1). Classification (GTDB taxonomy): domain Bacteria; phylum Desulfobacterota; class Binatia; order UBA9968; family UBA9968; genus DP-20. The sequence goes on from CAMDBU010000025.1 coordinate 38,206, forward strand.
AGACTTTTGCGCTCGGCGATGCGTAGAAACTTGGCCAACACTTTCAAGGTGAACTCGCGGTCAGTGTGAAAAATCTTCGCCGCCTCCGCCAGCGAGCGCATATAGCCGCCGATCACCTGGGGCCGGCGCGCGATCACCGAGCGGCGCGTGGCGAAACTGGCGGCGGCGTAGGGCACGCGCATGTCGGGACCGTAAATCACGTAGTGAAATCCTTGGGCGATGGCGCTCGGTCCATAGGTCAGGATCGCCATGGCGTCCACCTGGCCGTTGGTGAGCGCGGCCAGGCCGGCGACATCGCCGCCGGTCTGGCGAAAGATCACGTCGCGGCTGGGATCGAGACCGAAACGCTGCAAGGCATGCACCGCGAAGTAATGGCTGTTGCTGCTAAAGCGCGTCACGCCGATGCGTTTGCCCTTCAAATCCTGCGGCCGTTTGATCTCCGGCCGGGCGACGATGCTATGGGTGAGAATATTTTTGATCGTGCCGATCAGCACGAAGTCCTGGGCACCGGAAAGATAAGCGCGGGTCACGCCCACCGCGCCGAGCAGCGCGATCTCGGCGTCGCCGCCCAACATCGCCGCGGTGGCCGCGCCGGAGGATTGAATAAACACCTGTTCGAAGTCGAGATTGTTCTTCTTAAACAACCCGGCCTCCTTGGCGATGGTCGGCAGCGCCTGCGACACCGCGATCGCCGAATGAAGCCCGACCAGCTTGTCCAAGCCATGAACGTCCACCGTCCACAACGCAAGTATCAGCAGGGTGGCATAAACGGCGCGCATGGTAGTTTCCTCTGAAGGATCAATGCACCACGAAGGCACGAAGATTACCGGCTTTTGATTATCTTATTTGCGCCCTTTGCGTTCTTTGCGGCCAATCCCCTCTTACGCCAGCGGATTTTTGCAGATCACGTTCAACAGCGCCTGGCGCTTTTCTTCCTTGACCACTTTCAACGCCTTGGCGATCGCATCCGGCAACTGCGCCGGATCTTCCACCCGCGCCGCGTAGGCGCCGCAGGCTTGCGCCGTCAGTTCGAAATTCGGCGACGGCGTCAGATCGGTGCCGGGGAAGTTGCGCGTCCGGGCCGCCACGCCGTCGGGATAGAGGCCGCGCGCCGCGTTCAAACTCGCGTTCCACACTTGGTTGTTGTAGATCACGGTCAGAAACGGAATCTGATATTTCTGCGCGGTGAAATGACAGGCCGTCGGCGCGCAGAACATATACGAGCCGTCGCCTTCGGCGGCAATCACCGTGGCCTCCGGATTTCCCAACTTCATGCCGATGGCGGCACCCAGCCCCCAGCCAAGATGGCCGGCGAGTGGCGTGTTGAACATGGAACCGGGCCGATTGAGATGAATCATCTCCGCTAACTTCGAAGTGATGGTCTCGTTGGCGATGATCGTCTTGTCATCCATGGCGTCGCCGATGCACTTGGACAGCCAATATGGGTGGATCGGGTTTTGATTTTTCACCGCCTCGACGCTGGCATCCATCTCACGGATCATCTCGTCATGCTCCGCCGCGGTTTTTTTACGCCGCTCATCGAGTTTCGCCGGCACCCCAGCGCCGGATTTGAGTTTGTTACGCACGATCTCAATCAACGCCGGCAGCGATACTTCCGAACAGCCGCTCACCGGCAGGTCGGCGGGAAAGCCCCAGCCCGGAATCCCGGTGAACAATGGATCGCGCTCCAAGTGCGCGATCTTGACGCCGTCGCGCAGCACATTGCGGCTGGGCGGCTCCCAGGGCACGTCGGTATCGATAAAAAACAGAACGTCAGCATTACGCACATACTTAGTCACCTGGGTGCCCAAATGCATCGGATGATCGGTGGGGAAATTGACGTAGGTCATCTGCTGGCACACCGGGATCGCCAACAGCTCGCTCAACTCGATCAGCGACTGCACCGCTTCGGGATTGCGGCCGAGATATTTGGTTACGATCAACGGACTGTCCGATGCGATCAGCCAGTCGGCGATCTTTTCAAGCGACGCCTGATCGGCTTGGGTCTTACTGGCCGGCGCCAGCGCGTCCGGCGCGAACACCTGCGTCGATTCCATCGCTTCGGCGAGCCACTCGCGCGGCAGCGTCATGTACACCGGGCCGCGCGGCTCGCTCATGGCGATCTTGTAGGCGCGCGACACCACCGCGGCGAGATTTTGATTGGTGCGGATTTCGTAATCCCACTTGACGAACTCGCGGACCACCGCGCCTTGATCGCGCGACTCCTGGCGCCAGTGAATGTTTTGGCTCTTGCCGCCGCGCAATTCGCCCTCGGTGATCGGTGTGCGCCCGGCGCAAAGAAATAGCGGCACGTTGGCCGACGCCGCGTTGATAATGCCGCCCAGCGCATTGGCCGTGCCCGGCAGCGTGTGGACCAGCACCATCTGCGGCTGCCCAGTGACGTTGTAATAGCCGTGCGCCATCGACACCGCGGCCAATTCGTGGGGCACGACAATGGGCCGAATATCGCGCGGATCTTCGCTAGCCGTGCGCGCCATCGCCTCGATCAACGGCCCATGATCGGTGCCGGTGTTGGCGAACATGTAACGGACGGAACCGAGCGCACGCATCTGCGCCAGAAACGCTTCAGCTCCGGTGGACACCGGCACGGTCTTATTTGGCGTGGTCATGAAATCTTTCCTCCGTCGGCAAAACCGCCTCACTCTGTCAGGTGTGAAAAAAGTTTGCAACGGAAAATCGCCCGGAGATCGGACTCGGACTTAACTCTCGCAAAGACGCAAAGCTCGCAGAGTTTCGGAATTATTATTCTCCGAACTTTGCGCCTTTGCGCCTTTGCGAGAAAATATCCGGCTCCGAATCGGAATCAGACGAATTGACTTTGCGCCTTCGCTACCGCAATGATCGACACTTCTCATGGCGCAGAGCGAATCATCGGTCGACGAACCAGTCAGCAATCCCTGGCTCAAGGATTTCATCCTCACCTGGCTAAGCCGCTTCGGAATTTTTCTCGCCCATCATGTCACCCGGCCGCTGCTGCCGCTTTATCTAATCACCTTCGGCGCGTCATCCACCGTCATCGGCGCGGTGATGGCGGTGTTCACCATCACCGCCACCGTCATGCGAATTCCCATCGGTCTGCTCATCGACCGGGTCGGCCGCAAACCGTTCCTACTCTACGGCATCGCTTTTTTCACCGCCGGCAAGTTGGGCTATTTATGGGCGCCGTCGATCTTGCTCATGCTGCCGTTTCGCATGCTCCATGGCCTCGGCTGGTCCGGCTGCACCACCGCGGTGTCGACCATCAACGCCGACATCGTGCCCCAGGCTCGCCGCGGCGAACTGATGGGCTACGCCGGCATGGCGAGCAGTTTAGCCTCGGCATTGGGACCGGTTCTCGGCTTTGCGCTCTTTCACCGCTTCGATTATTCCGGCGTATTTCTCGGTGCTAGCGCTTTGCTGGTTCTCAGTTTCATTTTCGCCGTCCCCGTCGCCGAACCGATCCGGCCGAAGACCGAGCCTTACAAAGCCGAGCGCTGGATCGACAACATCATGGTCAAGGAGTCGATTGACCCGGCCATCGGCGTGATGTTTCTCTCCTTCGGCCATGGCGGCATTCTCACCTTCCTGCCAATCCACGCGTTGAAGATCGGCGTCGCCAATCCCGGCGTCTGGTTCGGCGTCTACGCCGCCTGCATAGTGTTAAGCCGGCCCATCGCCGGACCGATCTCGGACAAAGTCAGCCGGCGCGCCGTGATCATTCCCGGATTGATTTTGAATCTCGCCGGCATCGTCATGCTCGCCTTCGCCACCACCTCGAACGGCTTGCTGGCCGCCGCCATCATCGGCGGCTTCGGCACCGGCGCGGCGCAACCCGCGCTCATGACCCAATCGGTGGATCGCAGCGACGCCCAGCGGCGCGGCCAGTCGCTGGCGCAGTTTCAATTTTTTTACGACCTCGGCATCGGCGTCGGCTCCTTGACCCTCGGCGCGTTACTTGATTTGGTCGACCAAAGTTTTCACATCATGTACCTCGCCACCGCGCTGGTGGCATTGTTAGGATTGTGGATCAATTGGCGGGCTAAATAGTTCTCCAAGCGAATCCGAACTTCTTATCCCCTCGCCCTTTGGGAGGGCAAGGGTGAGGGCAATCATGAATAGTTGGCAACCAGCGAAGAACATCAACGCCGCGCTTCTAAGCCTGTTCATCATCGCCAGCGCCCACGCCCAAGAGCCGCGCAAAGTCCGCGTCGGCATCCCAACGCTCTCGCCGATCATCGCCGCGACATTAGTTCCGCGCGAGCGCGGCTACTTCAAACAGGAAGGTTTAGAAGTCGAAACCATCGTCATCCGCTCGGCGCCGTCGGTACTCGCGTTGGCGGCCAAAGAAATCGACTTCCTCATGACCGGCGGCGGCGGTCTGAGCGGCGCGCTGCGCGGCTTGCCGCTGCGGGTGGTGTTCGCGCCGCTGCGCCGGCCGACCTACGCGCTCTACGCCAAGCCGGAGATCCGCACGATCGCGGAACTCGACGGCAAGCGCGTCGGCATCTCCAGCTACGGCAGCGGCCCCGATCTCCTGCTGCGCGATGTCTTGAAGAAGCGCATGGCCGACGGCGGCAAACGAGTCACCATCCTCGCCGTCGGCAGCGGCACTGAAAGATATGTCGCGCTCAAGGCCAGCATCGTCGACGCCGCCGTGTTGTCGTCGCCGGTGACGTTGACGGCGAAACAGGAAGGCTACCGCGAGCTATTTTCGTTTTTCACCGACAAGGAATACGCCGACATCCCGGTGGCGACCTTCACCCGCGACGACATGCTGCAAGGCAATATCGGCCTGGTCGAACGCTTCGTCCGCGCCCAAGTCAAAGGCATACTCTACATGCGCGCCAACCGCGACGGCGCCGCCAGCGCGCTCGCCCGCGCGCTCAAGTCGAAGGAAAGCGAAACCGGCCCCGCCTTCGACGAAATCCGCCCGACCATGACCGACGACGGTACGATTACGTTGGATGAACAGCGTAAAGCGCTGGAGTATCTGCTCACGCCGGCGCAGCAGAAAGAACCGCCAAAGTTGGAGCGCATCTATGACTTCGCCCTGGCAAGAAATGCCTATCAGGAACTGCAAGCGCGCGGCTGGAAACCGGAGTAGCGAGCGAATTTTTCTACTTGCACGGAACCGATGGCGGGAATATGATCCGCGAAGTTCGCACCTCCGTCATGCCGGCGAACGCCGGCATCCAGGTGGGGTTGATGGGCAGGTCCGAAGAGAAAGATGGATTCCGGCCTGCGCCGGAATGACGGATTTAAGAGAGTCCCAATGTTGATGAATACCACACTTCTGACGATCGCTTTCCTGCTCCACCCGATTTGCCACAGCGAAGCCTGCGCCCAAACCCCGCGCAAACTCGAATCTGTAACCCTCGGCCTGTCCGCCCGCCATGTATTGAATCTGCCCATCTACCTGGCGGAGCGCTACGGTATTTTCGAGAGCGAAGGCTTCGACTACAAACCGATCACCACCAAGACCAACACCGCCATCGCCGCCCTGGTGTCCGGCGACCTCGATTACATCACCGCGTTCAACTCCGGCCTCGGCGCAGCCATCGGCGGCGCGCCGCTAGTGGCGGCCTACGTTTCCACCGACCGACCGTTGCTCTACTTAATCAGCCGGCCCGACATCAAAGACGCCAAAGCGCTGCGCGGCGGCGTCATCGGCCATGGCGACACCCGCGGCAGCCACTACCACGCCACGGTCACCATGGTGAAGCATCTCGGCTTGGACACCGACAAGGACGTCAAACTGATCTCCACCCTCGATGTCACCCAAGGGTTGACGGCGCTCTTCTCCGGCAACGTCGCCGCCACCACCTTGTCGCCGCCCTACGACTCCATCGCCGTGCGCAAGGGTTATACGCGCCTGGTCATGGGCTCGGAAATCCTGCCGCGCTTTTTGGAGAACGGCCTGGTGCTGCGCCGCGCCAAGTTAAAAGAGAATCCCGATCAAGTGCGCCGCTTCCTACGCGCCATGATTCGCGGCCTGCACTACGCCTTGGATCATCCGAGCGAATCGGTCGCGCTGATTCAAAAAGACTGGAACCTCGACCGCGAAACCGCGCAAAACGCCTACGACGTCGCCATGCCGACCTATAATCTGCGCGGCGACGCCAGCGACGAACTGGTCGCCGCCTCGCTCAAACGCGCCCTGGCGGACGCCAAGATTAGCGATTCGAAATTCGCGCCGAAAGATTTCGTCGATTGGACAGTCGTGCGAAACGTAATTCGCGAGCTAAAACGTTAGGAACAGGTTCACCAGGAAGTCATCCTTCGTGGTGAAAAGCGAATTTCTTGGAATACAAACCCATCTCAATCGGAGGACCCATGATCATCGATGCCGACGGCCACACACAAATTCCCACGGAAGTCTTCGACAAGTATCTCGACAAAGAGTTCTATCGCCAGCGGCCGCGCTTCGTCACTTACGACGACGGCCGAGGTTTCTATCTGATCGAAGGGCGGCTCATCAGCAAACCCTTCGGCTGGGGCCCGGGCACGCCGGGGAGCATCGCCAACGCGACACCGACCATCGCCACCAAAGATCACGATTTGAGCAATGTGCCGGGGCGCCTGGCCGATCTCGATTTGGAAGGCATCGATGTCCAAGTGATCTATCCGAACGTGTTGATGTCGATCAGCAGCCTCGAACATGCCGGCCTCGCCGGCGCCATCGCGCGCGCTTACAACAGTTGGATATCCGAGCGCTGCGCCCTAGCCGGCGGCCGGCTGCGCTTCGCCGCCATCGTCGCCCTGCAAGATCCCAAGGCCGCCGCCGTGGAATTGCAACACGCGGTGACTACTCAAGGCGCTGTCGGCGTCATGGTTAGCGGCACCGTCGGCACGCGCACCCTCGATCACCCGGACTTCTATCCATTTTGGCAGATGGCCGAGAGTCTCAATGTCGGCGTCGGCGTGCACACCGTGACCGGCATGTATCCCACCGTCGGCCAGGAACTGTTCGATCATTTTTGGGGCGCCAAAGCGGTGTCCATGCCGCTCACGCTCACCACAGCCATGGTCTCGCTGGTCGGCGGCGGCATCTGCGATCTGTTTCCCAAGCTGCGCTTCGGCCTGCTCGAAACCGGCTGCGGCTGGCTACCCTACTGGATCGAAAGAATGGACGAGATGCACGAGCGCGGCGAAAAAAATCCGCGCATGTACGACGGCGTGTTAAATCGCCGACGACCGGCGAACCGGATCAAACCGAGCGAGCTGTTTAGCGAAGGCCGCATGGTGGTCTCCTGCGAGCCCGGAGAAATCATGCTGCCCGCCGTGCTCAACACCGTCGGCGACCGCTGCATCATGTACGCCTCGGACTATCCCCATGGCGACAGCAAATGGCCGGAAACCATTTCCAGAATCCGTAGCGCCGTGCCGAACAGCGAAACCCAACAACACATCCTCGGCGACAACGCCGCGCGGCTCTACAATTTGCAACAACCGCTGGGCTGAGTGTTGTAGCAAAGTGAATCTGTCAGGGTCTAACGGCAACGTGAATATGTCAGGGTGGAAGGATGAGAACCCTGACGATGAGAGACGAGAAACGACTAGACATCATACAACGATCGTTACGTAATGAGCTGACGATGGTGGAAGCCGC
>CAMDBU010000026.1 GCA_945889495.1 Syntrophobacter sp. SbD2
CAACTGTTCGAGCTTTTTGGGAGCCACGATGGGACGGTCCATGCTACAAAACGGTCTCCAAGGACCGAGGGGCGAACGGCCTGTCCCATCCTGTTTCGTGTTAAACAATGTGCATACAGACACTTCAATTTCATTATACAAGGGGGCGAGCATCTCGACGAGGCAGCGCACGACGCAGGACGGGGTGTAGAACTGGCCGCCGTTCTTGCCCTCGGCGCTGGCGAAGCGGGTGAGGAAATACTCATAGACGCGGCCGAGCAGATCGACGGAGCGGTGGGTTTTCTCGCCCTCGCTGGCGGCGGTGAGGCTGATTGTGGCGATGAGGTCGATGAGTTCGCCGAGGCGCTGTTTGTCGAGGCCGGGGCGGGCGTAGTCTTTGGGCAGGACACCTTTGAGGCGCGGGTTGTCGCGCTCGATGGCGACCATGGCGTCGTCCACGGTCTTGCCGATGGTGGGCTGCTTGGCGCTGGCCTGGAGGTGCGACCAGCGGGCATCGGCGGGCACCCAGAAAACGTTCTCGGCTTTGTATTCGTCCGGGTCTTCGGCATTGGCCCCGGCGTAGTCGCCTTGGCCGGCGAGGAGCTTGGCGCGGTGTTCCTCGAAGGTGTCCGAGATGTATTTGAGGAAGATGAGGCCGAGAACGACGTGCTTGTATTCCGCCGCGTCCATGTTGTTGCGGAGCTTGTCGGCGGTGAGCCAGAGCTTGGCCTCGAAGCCGATGGTGGCGGAGGATTGATTAGCGGCGTTGGGTTTCGTACGGGCCATGGTTAGAGCGTGACAGTAGCGAAGTTCATTAGATGCCTTACCTTCCAACGGCGAGCCCACAACTCGGCCGCATTAGGCGTTACATTACTAGAATCGCCGGCGGTCTGACAAGGGGCCGAGCGCCGCGCCCGGCTCGAAGGGGTGCTCCGCCACTACACGCCGAGCAAATTCATCAAACGAGAGATGAAACAGGTAGGCTACTGGCTGTGAGAAGAACTGAAGTTTCGCGACCGCCAGTCATATGTGGGATTGGCCACTTGTCAGCTAAGACAATGGAAGACCTGCGGCTGTGAACCGCCACCGCGCTGCCTGGCCTCACTTACCGGCTCTGATGCACCGCCCGCTTGGGCGGGTTCTGCGCCCAGCGCAGCTCTTCGAGTAATTTGATGACGTCCTTGGGTTCGCGCAAGTTGAAGCGGGCGGCGGTGCGGACGATGCCGACGCGGATCGAGTAGCCATGGGGCGGCAACGCCGCGAACAGCTCCTCGTCGTCGTGATCGTCGCCGATGGCGAGAGCGAAATCGAATTCCTGGTCGCGCAGCCAATGGCGCAGTGCCGCCGCCTTGCCGCCGCCGGAGCTTCTAACTTCCACCGATTTACCGCCCTGCACCACCTGGACATCGATATTGCCGGTGAAGTTGAGCAGATCGTCGGTGAGTGCGCGCGCCACCAACACGCCCTGCTCGACGTCGGCGCGCCGGTAGTGCCAGACTAGCGAATATTCTTTTTCCTCCACCAGGGCGCCGGGCAGACGCTCGGCGTAAATTTCCATGAGCGGTTTGAGTTTGGCCTTCCACTCGGTGCCGCGCGGGCGCGCCAAGCGCCATTCTTGGGCGCGCTTTTTGAGCCACACGCCATGTTCAGCGGCTAGCCCAATGGGCAACCAGGCGAACCAATTGTGCAAACTCGTGCGATCCCGTCCGCTGATCAGGACCACTTCGTTGCTCGGATCGGCGGTCAAGCCGGCGAGCAAACTTAGCAAGCCGCCGCTCGGTTTGGTATCGCGCGGATCGGCGCCGATCGGTACCAAGGTGCCGTCGAAATCGAGCACCACCAGGCGGCGCTGGGCGACCCGATAATGTTCGACCAGGGCGCGGCTTTCGGCGGGGCCGAGCAGCTTGGCGAGGATGCGTTTGCGTTCCGGCTCCACCGCGGCCAACTCGGCGACAAATCCACCGGCCCAGTGCGCCAGGTCGAAGCGGCGCAAGCGCGCCTGCATGATCTCCATGCGCCGGCGTTGTTCCGCCGGCGCCATGGTCAAAGCTTCGATGAGCGCGCCGGCGATCTCCTCGCGGCTGTTGGGATTGACGATGATCGCCTCGCCCAGTTCGCGCGCCGCGCCGGCCATCTCGCTCAAGATCAACACGCCATTTTTCTCCGCCCGGCAGGCGATATATTCCTTGGCGATCAAGTTCATGCCGTCGCGCAGCGGCGTCACCAGGGCGACGTCGCAGATGGCATAGAGCGCCACCAGCGCGGCGTTGGATAAACTGCGGTACTGATAAATGATCGGCGTCCAGCCGACGCCGCCGAACTTGCCGTTGATGCGGCCGACCAGCTGCTCAATGTGATTCTTCATCTGCTCATAGTCTTCGATGCCGATGCGCGACGGTACCACGACCATCATCAAGGTGACCGCGCCGCGCCATTCGCTATGGGCTTCGAGCATCGCCTCGAAGCCTTGCAGGCGGTGCAGAATCCCCTTGGAGTAATCTTGCCGGTCGATGGACAACACCAACTTGGTATGAGGCAAACTGGCGCGAATCGCCTGCTTGCCTTCAGCCACCGGCACGCTCAACGCCGCCGCCGCGAACTGCTCGAAGGGCACGCCCATGGGAAAGGCCCCGACTTTGACGCTGCGGTCGTCGATCGAGAGTTTGCCCATTTGGTTTTCATGGCCGAGCACGCGCAGCACGCAACGCAAAAAGTACTGGCCATAATCGAAGGTATGAAAGCCAATGACATCGGCGCCGAGCAATCCTTCGAGCAGGTGACGGCGCCACTGCGCCGGCAAGAGCTGAAAAATCTCGTAGTGGGGGAACGGGATATGGAGAAAAAAGCCGATCGACAAATGGGCCATTCGGGCGCGAATCAAGCGCGGTAGCAACATCAAATGATAATCGTGAATCCACAGCAGATCGCCAGGCCGAAGCACTTCGAGGGCGGCGTCGGCAAAGGCCTGGTTGACCTTGAGATAATGCTGCCAATACTCCGGTTCATGACGGGTGTACTGCGGGAAATAGTGAAACAGCGGCCACAGCGTCTTGTTGCAAAAGCCGGCGTAGAAGGTCTCGATCTCAGCCTCGGACAAAAACACCGGCGAGGCCCGATAGCGCGCCAGCGCCTCGGCGCGCACGCGCGGGCGCAGCTCCTCGGCCACCGCGGCGCCGGGCCAGCCGATCCAAAGATATTCGCGGTTATCGCCCACCTCGGCTTGGGCCGAAGTCAAAAGCGCGTGCAGACCGGAGGCGACGCCGCCGGCGCTCGGCTCAAAGACAATATCTCTGCCCGGTTGCGCCACCGTGAACGGCAAGCGATTGGAGATCAGAACGATTCTTTGCGCCGGCTGATTTTCCATTTGCATATCTTTTCCACCGATCGCCAGCACTCATAGATGGACGATGTCGCCTTTGTGCTCCAGCGACAGAAACGCCAACAAGTAGTCTTTGATATGGCGCGTGATCAGAAAGTTGTTCTTGATATGCTCGCGGCCGTTGACGCCCAGCTTGCGGGCGTATTCGGGCTCATGAATCAGCTGCTTGATCCAATAGGCGGTGCCCTCGACGGTGCGGGTCAGGATGCCGGAAAATTTATGGGCGACTTGCAGCGGAATGCCGCCCACCGCGCTGGCGATCACCGGTTTGCCCTTCCACAACGCTTCGGACACCGTCAGGCCAAACCCTTCCTTGAGCGATTTTTGTAAGATCACCGTGGACGCGCGCTGCAACGCGTTGATTTCAAGATCGCTCGCCGGCGGCAAGAACAGCACGAAGATATCTTTGTCCTGGGCCGCTTCGGCTGCCACTTCGGCCATCACCTTGGGTCCCTCGGGATCGTCGGTGGCGCCGCCGCCGGCCAGCACCAGTTGGGCATCGGTGTAGCGCTTGACCATCTTATAGGCCTTGATCACGCCCACCGGGTCCTTCAAATAATCGAAGCGCGAGATCTGGGTGATAATCCGGCGCGACGGATCGATGGCGAATCTCTCGAGCACTGCGTCGATCTCGGGCTGCGACAACTCTTTGTTCTTATCGCTCAACGGATCGATGGACGGCGCGATCAATAGTTGCTTGATCGCCAACTCGCGGGCGAAGGAGGGGGCCGAGAATACCGCGCCGTCGTAGAGTTCGACGTAGTGGCGGAGAAAATTCCAGGTGCGCAGATCGGGCCGGGAAAAATCGACATGACCGCGCCACAGCCAATGACCGCCGCATTTTTGGCGCTGCTCGACCAGCGCCACCGGCTGGGGATCGTGGACAAACACGAAGTCGGCGTGCAAGTCCATTTCCGCGGCATTGCGCCGGTTGGTTTCCACGAAATAGTCGAACTCGGCGTCGCTGATCGCCGCCGGCACGCCGTGCAGCGCATTGTGAATCGATTTGGTGATGGCGAAAAAGTGCTCGTCGCCCTTGATCACGTCCCACTTAGCGTTGACGCCGACTTCGCGCAAGAGCGGCACCATGCGGGTAAGAATCTCGGCGACGCCGCCACCGACGGCAGTAGAATTAATATTTAACACCGACTTGCCGGCCAACTTGCCGCCGAGCAGCAGCAGTTCTTCGAGAGCCTGCGCGCCGATCACCGCGCCGTAGTCGTTAATCGTCGGCATAACGCTCCACGATGGCGATGAGCGCCTGGCGCAGCCCTTCCAACGTATAGGTGTAGGGATCGAGCCGTAACAACTGATCGGCCAAGCGCGGTTTCCCCTGGGCGCGAAACCACAAGGAAAAATCGTTTTCACCCTGGGCCAAACGCAGCGTGGCATCGAACACATGGAAATAAATCGATTGGATGCTGATATGACGCAACGCCGCGGCAAACTCCGCCAAGTCGCGCGCCTCGTAGCGGGTCGCCAGGACGAAAGTTTGGGTCGACATGAAGTAAAACTCCTGTCCCTCCGGCGCGTCCACCGAGCGGTAGACCGATTGCAGATAGCCGTCGAGCAGATCGGCGATGCGTTGACGCAGCGCGGCGATGGCATGAAACTGAATGATGTCGACGCTCGACAGCTGTTCGCCCAAGGTCGCCTCGTTGAGCACCTGGGTGGTCCAGTAGGCGAAATCGTTGGGCGGCTCGGGGGACAGATAGTGGTGCTGCTGGAGAAACTTATGGGTATGATAATAAATCGACGCGTCGGGCACGCTACGCACCCCCTGGCAAAGTTCGCCGACGTTGCGCGCCTTCTTGCCCAGTAGCAGAGTCTGATCGAATTTCGTATTGAAGCGAAAGGTTGCGCCCGGCGCCATAAATCTCCCCCTCCACCGTCCCTCGCCCGAATCAAAAAGCGATCTCGCTCACTTTGCCGTCTTTGTCGTTGGTCTTGACCGTCACCCGGGCGCCTTCTTTGGCATGCTCACTGCCCTTGACCCCCTTGACGTCCAACATCTCCTCCCCCTTATCGGTGCGGATAGTGATTTGATTCTTCGCTTTGTCCGCTTTGACCACCGTGGCCTTGAACTCTCCCGCCAGAATGGCCAACGGGCTCAACAGTATTGCCGTCAGAACGATCGCTAATAGCTTCATCATCTGAATTCTCCTTTGCAATTTTTCCCCAACCGGCCTCGACTAGGTTGATTTTACTTGGTCCCCTGCGCGGCACCGCCTTCGCGATTCGCTTCCGCCGCGCCATCGCCGCTCGGACTCGCCGCCGGCCGTTCGCTCACCGGGGTGGGCGCGGCGAGCTCCGCCGTCTTGCCCGCCACCGGCGATTCCGCCAGCTTCTTTTCCTCGCGAGCTTCGCCGGCCAAAACCAACGCCAGGCCGAAAGCCAAAACCACTCGCCGCTTTACGCTAGGATTATTCATGTCAGCGCCTCCATCGATTAATGCAGTTAATGTTTACCCAACTACTTCACGCCCACCGCCGCCGGACCGCCGCGCATGGCTTGGAGCAAGTCGGCGAACGAGCCTTTGGCGAGAATCCGATTGAACTGCGAACGATAGTTGTTGACCAAACTGACATCGCCGAAGACCACGTCGTAGACTTTCCACTCACCGTCGGCGCCGAGCAGTTTGTAATTGACCGTAAACTCGTCGCGCTTGGCGCCAACGATTTTCGACTCGACCTCGGCAAAGTTCTGCTCCTGGCGCTCGCGGCCGAAAACAATCTTGTCGCCTTGAAAGGCTTCGATTTGGTCGGCGTAGGCTTTTTCCAGAAGCGCGGTGAACAGACCGACAAACTCACGTTGCTCTTCCGGCGTGCGCCGTTGCCAGTTTGCGCCCAAGGAGCGCTTGGCCATTTCGTTGAAGTCGAAACGGGCGCCGATCACCTGGCGCAGCCGTTCGCGCCGCTCGGTTTGCCGGTTGGCCGCCTTGAAACTGGGATCCTGGATCACCGCCACCACCCGGTCGACGGTGTCGCGCATCTGCTCGGTCGCTAAGCCCGCCCAAACCGGGGACTGGCTAGCTGACCCTGCCAGCAACAGCGTGACGACGCCGATTAAGATCATTCGCCGTCCCATGTGAACACGGTTATTCATAGAAATAGTCATTCCCACGATAACTCCCGCGGCTTGGCGCCTTTGAACAGATCGGCCAAGATGAACGACACCAAAGCGTAGGTTTTCTGCTCGTCGCGCTCCGGGCCGCCCACTGCATCGGTCAGCGCGACAATCAAATCGCCCAAGGTGGTTTGCCACTTTTCCGATTGCTTCATTATCAACGCCCCTTTCATCGCATGCTGCGGTTTTCGCGCACACCCCTGCGGCTGCGCTGAGACCGTCTCAACGCACTGTGGACCCATGACATAGTTGCAACTTAGCGAAGCTGCGGGCCGGGCGGACCGCGCCCGAATTTATTTGATTGCCGTGCTCAAGCTAGCCACTCAATTAAATTCCCCCTCGGTGGTCTCGCTCTCGCTCACGGTTCTCCGCAAGCTCCGTACCAATTGCCACAGAAATATCCTAAGTGACTTAGAATGAAGCACTTAGTCTAATTCAGCCGATCCATCGCGACGGCGCAGCACCACCGCCTTGTATGAGATCGCCTACCGGCAAAAAACCGCACCAACCAACTAACTCCGTGATATTGGGAAACTAATCGCTGTAGGATTAACCTGCGCGAATTGTCTTGCGCTCGCCGCGCGAGTTTTTAAAAGTTTTGCCGATGCATGGTGACGACTCCCGCAGCTAGCGCGTGACGGTTATAAGAATGGTTGGCAAAATGCTCCGGCAATTTATCCAAGTCGCTTGCCCGGCTTCGAGAAAATCGGTACTTTACCCCGAAACCGGAGATTACTTGACCACCACTTACATTCTCAAAGACTTAAGCGAACCGATCCGCGGCAACTCAGGAATCGACTACCGCAAAGAGTTGAACGAGGCGCAGTACGAGGCGGCTTCAGCGGTGGACGGGCCGCTGCTGATCATCGCTGGCGCCGGCACCGGCAAGACCCGCACCCTGGTCTACCGGGTCGCCCATCTGATCGAGCAGGGCATCGATCCGCGCTCGATCCTGCTCATGACCTTCACCCGGCGCTCGGCGGAGGAAATGATCCGCCGCGCCAGCATGCTGATGGACGGCCGCTGTAACCAGATCGCCGGCGGCACTTTCCATTCCTTCGCAAACTTGGTGCTGCGTGTCCATGGCCGCCATGTCAACTTGGCGCCGTCGTTCACGATCATGGACCGGCCCGACAGCGAGGACATCATCCAGACGATCCGCTCCGACATGGGGCTCAATACCAAGGAGAAACGTTTCCCGCGCAAGCAGACGGTGGCGGAGATTTTGAGCATGTCGCTCAACAAGAAAATCCCGCTGGGCGATCTGATCGAGCTCGAATATCCCCATCTGGTCGAGGTCAGCCAAGAGATCGGCGAGATCCAGCGCCGCTACGTCGACTACAAACGGACTAAATCTTTAACCGACTACGACGATCTATTGACCAAGCTGCGCGATCTGTTGGCCGATCATGCCGACATCCGCGAGCGGCTGTCCGATACCTATCGCTACATCATGGTCGACGAGTATCAGGACACCAATCATTTGCAGGCCGAGATCGTTCGGCTCCTGGCCAACACCCATGACAACGTCGCCGTGGTCGGCGACGACGCCCAGAGCATTTATTCTTTTCGCGGCGCCAATTTCCGCAACATCATGGATTTCCCCAAGGATTTTCCCGGCACCCGGATCATCAAGCTGGAAGAAAACTATCGCAGCACCCAGCCGATCCTGAACGTCACCAACGAGATCATCAGCCGGGCCAAGGAAGGCTACGAGAAGCGCCTGTTCACGCGCAAAAGCGTCGGCACAAGGCCCAAGCTGGTGCAGGCGGGCAGCGAGCAGATGCAATCGCAGTTCGTCTGTCAAAAGGTTTTGGAGCTGCGCGAGGCCGGCGTGCCGCTTTGGGACATCGCCGTGTTGTTCCGCTCGAGCTTTCATTCCTTCGATCTGGAAATCGAGCTGGCGCGCCACAACATTCCATTTGTCAAAAGAGGCGGCTTTCAGTTCATGGAAGCGGCCCATGTGAAAGATTTACTGGCCCACCTGCGGATTATCGCCAATCCGCAAGACGCGGTGTCGTGGAACCGCGTCTTGATGCTCCTCGAAGGCATCGGTCCGGGCGCCAGCCAGAAGATTATCAAATGGCTCATCGAAGGCGGCAACGCAGTGGAGCGGCTGCGCAGCTACAACGCCAAGGGCAAGATCGCCCAGGGGCTGAGAACGCTAGCGCAGGTGCTGGAAGAAACCGCCAAGGCCGAGCTACCCTCCGAGATGGCCCAGTACCTGATGCAATATTATCTGCCGATCTTGAAGCAAAATTATCCCGACGATCATCCCAAGCGGCTGCGCGACATGGAACATTTCCAGGGCATGACCGAGCGCTACCGCGACTTGCAGCGGCTGCTCAGCGACATGGCGCTGGAACCGCCCAACGATAGCATTGGCGGCGTGCTGGCGGTGGACCCCGACGAGGGGCCGCTGATTTTGTCGACGATTCATTCGGCCAAGGGGTTGGAGTTTCACTCGGTGTTTATTATTTGGGCGCTGGAAGGCCGCTTTCCGTCGCTTTACAACACCAACACCCAGGAAGACTTGGAAGAAGAGCGCCGGCTGCTCTACGTCGCCGCCACCCGGGCCAAGCACAACTTGTTTATTTCCTACCCGACCCGGGTGTTCGACAAAACTTTGCGCATGGTGTTGTCCCAGCCTTCGCAGTTCATCGACGGCATGTCGTCGCGCATGCTCGAACCGGTGGCGCTGGTGCCCGAAGGCTCCTATTGGAATTGGGAGAGTTGACGATGGTGCAGTTGCTCCATTACCTGGTGGTATTCGTCAGCGGCGCGGTGTTGATGGCGTTGGAGATCGCCGGCAGCCGGATCTTGGCGCCCAACTTCGGTAGCTCGATCTTTGTCTGGGGCAGCTTGATCTCGGTGGTCATGACCGCGCTCAGCATCGGTTACTTCTGGGGCGGTTGGATGTCGGCGCGGGAGCCCAGCTATAGTAAGCTCGCCACTCTCCTGGTGATCCCCGGCGTGGTGATTTTTTTTCTACCCTACGTTTACCCAACCATCACCGACTCCATCGCCGCCATGGATCTCGGCAACCGCATGAGTCCGCTGGTCGCCTGTAGCGCGCTGTTTCTTTTTCCCGGCGTGTTTATCGGCACCATATCGCCCTACGTCATTCGCCTGGCGGCGACCCAGTTGAATACCGTCGGCAGCACCGCCGGCAACCTCTACGCGGTCTCCACCGCCGGCAGCATCTTTGGCACCTTGCTTACGTCATTCTATTTGATACCCGTGTTAGGGGTCAGCAATATTATACATTCCTTGGGGGGAACTCTGGTGGTTTTATCGTTAATTGTAGTACCTTTGATGAAACTTCAACGCGCCGCCGTAGCGCGCGCCGTCACCGTGGGTTGGCTCTTTCTAGCGTCCTTCGGCGGTTACAACTTGGCGTCAGCACCGGCCGCTTGGGCGAAAACCTTGCTGCAAAAAGACACTTTCTATCATCGCATCCGCGTCGAAGAGGATGAAGAAGCGCGCTACATGTACTTCGACCGCACCTTGCAGAGCGCCATGACTTTGAAAGATCCGACGGCGCTGCGCTTGGTCTATTCGCGCTACACCTCGGTGGCCATGACCTTTCGCCCCGACGCCAAACGCATGCTGCTGATCGGCGTCGGCGGCGGCTCGATACCGAAGAAACTCAATAAAGAATTTCCCAACATGGCGATCGACGCCATCGACCTCGACCCCGAAGTGATCCGCATCGCCAAGGATCATTTCAATCTGGCGGAAAATAAAAACCTTGCCCTGCATGCCCAGGACGGCCGCCTGTTCATGGCGCGCACCCAGCATCAATACGACATCATCATGCTCGACGCCTACTTCACCGACTCCATGCCGTTTCACCTGGCGACCAAGCAATTTTTTGAATTGGCGCGTAAAAAGCTCGCGCCGGGCGGCATCGTCGTGGCCAATTTGATCAGCGCCGTCACCGGCCCGTCGGGCAAGATCGCGCGCTCCTTTGTGCGCACCCAGAAACAAGTATTTCCCCAGACCTATGTGTTCGCCTCGCGCCGGCCCGACAACGTCAGCCTCGAAACCATTCAGAACGTGATCGTCATCGCCACTCAAGACAAACAACGCGTCGACATCAAGGAGATCGTCAAACGCGCCACGGCCATCGACAAGGGGCTGTTTCCCGATCCGATCCAAGACCTGGCCGTCGCCTACTACGACCGGCCGCTACCCGAAGATGCGCCGATCTTAACCGATGATTTCGCCCCGACCGATAATCTGCTCAATCCTTAGCGCGCTGCTGCTCGCCGGCTGCGCGATCTTCCAAGCGGCGCCGCCGATGCGCGTGGTTCGGATCAAAGCGCTCGCCGACCTGCCGTTCAGAACCCGAAATCCCGGCTGGGAACGCGAAGCGCGCGGACTCATCGAGGCGGCGTCAGATTACTACGAGGAAGAGTTCGCCATCCGGCTGGTCACCCAGAGCGTCGCCGCCTGGCCGGACCAAGAACGGGTGCCGTCGACGCCGACTTTATTGGCGCGCTTGAAGAAAGAACTTCCCATCCCCGCGGGCGATGGCGGCTACGACATCGTCGTGGCTTTCTCCGGCGAAAATGTCAGCCGCATCCTCACCGACGGCCGGCCGCGGGTCGACCGCATCGGCAATTGCAGCCAAGGCCTGGCGCGCTACATCGTCCTACCGACGCGAAAACTATTTCGCTACAGCGGGGTTCACGGCGAGCTGGAAACCGATGTCGTGACACTGATTCACGAGATCGCCCATGTCTTCGGCGCCGAACATGTCGAAGACAGCAACTCGATCATGAACGAGAACTTCGACTACCGCACTCAATTCGACGCCAAGAACCGCGCCGTGATCCAAACCAACCGCGGCTGTCCGTTTGCCAAATAGATAAGAAGGCAATATGGAAAGGCACGAGGCTTGAGGGGGGTTCTGACTCATGCCTCACGCCTCACGCCTTTAACAACCCATGCTTGCTAATATTCGCATAGTGATGGTCCGGCCGCGCGGTTCGGGCAACATCGGCTCGGTGGCGCGCGCCATGAAGAACTTCGGCGCCAGCGAGCTGGCCATCGTCGGCACGGCGCGCACCGAGAGTTTTTGGGCCAAGGCGATGGCAGTGCATGGCCGCGACGTGCTGAGCGAGGCGAAATTCTACGACACCATCCGCGCCGCCATCGCCGACTGCACGCTGATCGTCGGCACCACCTGCCGCGAAGGGCTATACCGCGCCCATAGCCAATCGCCGCGCGAAGTCGCGCCCATGGTCGCCGCCGAAGCCCAACGCGGCAAAGTCGCGCTCATCCTCGGCCCCGAAGACCACGGTCTCAGTAACAAAGATCTCGAACACTGCCAGCTGTTGGTCGACATCCCATCCCATCCCGATTACCGCTCGCTTAACGTCGCCCAGGCCGCGGTGGTGTGTTTGTATGAGTTCTACATCGCCGGCTTGGAGACCACGGCAGAGGAACCGATCCAACGCGCCGAGGGCGAAGCCATCGAGCGGCTGTTTGATATTATGCGCGACGCGCTGCTCAAAATCGGCTTTCTGGATTCCGAGAACCCGGATCATATGCTGCTCGCCTTCCGGCGCATCCTCGGCCGCGCCGGCTTGGAAGACAAAGACGCGCGCATCCTGACCGGCATGTTCCGCCAGATCCAATGGTATTCCAAGGACGGCTGGAAGATCGCCGAACAAAAAGAATCGCAGGGGAACAAGATCAAATAGATATAGCTCGGATTATCTCCCGCAAAGACGCCAAGGCCGCAAAGTTCGGAGAAACTCAACGAACAAATTTTATTTCCCCCTTCTCTTGTCCGAACTTTGCGTGCTTTGCGCCTTTGCGAGAGACATTTCCGAATTCTGACTTGGGGAGGCAACCACCGATGAAACGTCTCGCACTCATTGCCGCAATCATCGCCATCCTCAATTTGCCAACCTCCGGCACCGCTTCGCACCGCCAGTCGCTGCGCGTCGCCTACCCAAGCCTGGGTTTGCCCCAAGCACCGCTGTGGATCGCCAGCGAAGCGGGTTATTTCGCCGAAGCCGGCCTGCGCGTCGAGTCGCTGTTCGTGCAGAACAGCTCGACGCTGGTGCAGTCGCTGCTCGCCGATGAGATCGATTACGCCATGGTCGGCCCGGCGCCGGTGGTGGCGTCGAACCTACGCGGTGCCGATCTCGCCATGATCGCCACCACCATTCCGACGCTGATTTTCTACGTGGTGGCGCGCCCGGACATCCTCAGAGTCGAAGACTTGAAAGGTAAGTCTCTCGGCTTCGGCCGCTTCGGTTCGAACACCGACTTCGCCGCCCGCCTGCTACTAGAAAAATACAAACTCATCGCCAATAAAGATGTCGCCTTGATCCAAACCGCCGGCGGCATCGCCACCGTGCTCGCCGTCAGTACCGGCAAAGTCCACTCCGGCATCACCACCGATGTCGGCATGCTCGAAGGCAAAAAGTTGGGCCTGCGCGAGCTCTATGCCTTCAAAGACTTGGGCATCCCCTTCGCCCACGCCGGCTTCGCGGCGAAAAAATCTTTCCTGAAGAACCACGAGAACGACACGCTGAAATTTTTAAGCGCCATCTCCAAGGCGGTCTACCGCATGATCGCCGACAAACCGTTCAGTACGCGGGTGATCCAGAAAGTCGCGCGCCTGGAGGACAAGGCGGTCGTCGATGCCGGCTACGAGCTTCACGCCACGCAGTTCTTGCAGAAAAAACTTTTTACCACCGCGCCAATGATCCAGACGGTGCTGCGCCAGGTCGGCGAGACCGTTCCGGCGGCGCTCAATGCCAACCCGCTGGACTTCATGGACAACCGCTACGCCCAGACTCTCGACCAGCGCGGTCTCTACGCGGAGCTGGACCGCATCTTCAAGCCGCGCTAGAGTGCGCGCAGCAAAATCGATCATGCGCCAGGAGGACAATGAACGTCAACGATTTCAATCTCAAGAAAACTGCGCTGCTCTTTTTCGACATTCTCAACGGCTACGTCGCCGAGCCCGCGCCGGGCCAGCCGCGGGTCTTGAAGCCGTGGATTCAGAACGCGGTGAAGCTTAGCAAAGCCGGACGCGCCGCCGGCCTGCCGGTATTCTTCGCCAAAGGCAACCACCGCCCCGACAACGCCACCACCGCGCTGATCGCCACCGACACCAACAACTCTTTAACGCCTTGGCCCAACGGCGAGGTGACGAAAACTAAAATGCATGTCATCGCCGGTGACAAAAGCTCCGACGTGCTCGCCGATCTGGGCCCGGCGCCGGACGACTATTACATCGTCAAATACCGCTGGAGCGCCTTTCACCAGACCTACCTCGATCTGGCGCTGCGCAGCCGCGCCATCGACACGCTGATCGTGTCGGGCGGTTCCACCGATGTCGGTGTGACCTCGACTTTGTATTCCGCCCGCGACTTGGACTACAACACCATCGTCGTCAGCGACGCCTGCGGCACCTCCCACGACCAGCGTGCCCATGACATGCTCATGGAGCTGGTCTTCCCGCGCATGTCGCGGGTGCGCACCACGGCGCAAACGATCGCGATGATCGAGAAGGCTGCAAAGTAAAATGAAGGTAGGGGCGAAAGATTTTTCGCCCCTTGTATAATGCTACTTCGTGGCAAGATAAACCTTTCCCGCAGAGAAGGAGTCACCCATGGCAGAAAACATCATCGCCCCAGTCGGCATCAGCAAGAACATCAAACAGATCGGCCGCATGGATCTGCCCGGCGGCGGCTCGGTGGTGGTCGAAAACGGCTACGCCTACGTCGGCCACATGGACCCGCCCCACGGCACCTCGATCATCGACGTCAAGGATCCGAGAAACCCCAAAATCGTAGCGCATATCGAGATCGCCGAAGGGCTGCACTCGCACAAAGTGCGCGTTCACGGCGACATCATGCTGATCAACTACGAGCGCTACAAACCCAAGCAGGAACTGCAATCGGGATTGAAGATCTTCGACATTTCGAACAAGGCCAAGCCGCGCGAGATCGCCATGTACAAGACGCCGGGTAAGGGCGTGCACCGATTCACCTACGACGGCCGCTACGCCTACATCTCGCCGACCATCGACGGCTACCAAGGCAACATCGCCATGATGCTCGACATGAAAAATCCCGAGAAGCCCGAAGAAGCCATGCGCTGGTGGATGCCCGGCCAATGGGTCGCCGGCGGCGAGACGCCCAACTTCAAAGGCGCCGACACCCGCTGCCATCACCCGATCCGCCGCGGCGACCGCCTTTACATCAGCTACTGGCATGGCGGCTTCGCCATCGTCGATATTTCGAACCTGAGCAAGCCGAGGACCGTGAGCATGCTCGACTGGAGCCCGCCCTACCCTTGCCCGACTCACACGACGCTGCCGCTGCTGAATAAAGTTATGGAGCGCGATTGGTTGATCGTCACCGACGAAGAGGTCGGTGAAAAGTTGAACGAAAGCCACAACGCCTTTCTCTGGGTGGTCGACATCACCAAAGAAGACCTACCGCTGCCGGTGGCGACCTTCATCGTGCCATTCGAAGGAAAATCAACGCCGCATAATCGCTTCGGCGCCCACCAACCCGCCGAGCAGGTCTACAGCAACACGCTTTATGTCACCTGGTTCGCCGGCGGTCTGCGCGCGGTCAATTTCGATAATCCCTACCAGCCCAAGGAAGTCGGCTACTACGTACCAAACCCCGGCAAAGGCCAGAACGTCGTCATGAGCAACGATGTATTTCACGACAAGGACGGCAAGCTGTACTTGATGGACCGGTACGATGGTTTGGAAATACTCGAACCGCAGCTCTAAAACATCCGAACAAAGGAGCGCGGACATTCCTGTCCGCGATTCAATCGCGGGTTAGAAAACCCGCGCTCCTTTAAAGTCGGCAACGTTTTGAACGGAGGTTGTGTATGAAATTATACAACGTCGCCTACTCCGGCAATTCATACAAAGTGCGCCAATTGCTCGCGCAGCTCGGCATACCCTGCGAGATCGTCGAAGTCGATATCCTGAAAGGCGAAAGCCGCACACCGGAGTTCTTGCAGCTCAACCCCAACGGCCGCACGCCGGTGCTCGACGACGACGGTTTCATCCTGGCCGAATCCAACGCCATCCTCGCCTACCTCGCAAAAGGAACTAAATACCTCCCCGACGATCGAAAACAGTTCGGCCAAGTATTCCAATGGATGTCCTTCGAGCAATACAGCCACGAACCCTTCATCGCCACCTCGCGCTTCTGGCTCCAACACAAACCCGACTCGCCGGAAAAAACAGGGCTGCTGGCGTCGAAGCGCGAAGGCGGCTGGGCCGCGTTGAAAATTATGGAAGACCATCTGGCGAAAAACGACTTCTTCGTCGGCGACTACAGCATCGCCGACATCGCCCTGTTCGCCTACACCCATGTAGCCGACGAAGGCGGGTTTCCGCTGGATGATTTTCCGAAAGTCCGCGCGTGGATCGAGCGGATCCAAGCACAGCCTAGCTTCATCTCGATGGATTCTTGAAGGGAGCGCGGACATTCCTGTCCGCGTAGTTCAACGCGGGCTAGAAAGCCCGCGCTCCTTTATTGTCCAAAACGTCTTGAACCTGCGAAATCATTTACGTCCCTCTTCAAGTTCCTCCAACGTCCGCGGCCAGTCGTCTTTGAGCAATCGCGATAGCGAACGGTCCGCCAACAGCTTGCCGCCAGTCTGGCACTTGGCACAGTAGTTGGTCTCATTCTCGGCGTAGACAATCCGCTGCACTGGCGCGCCGCACACCGGGCAGGGCTTACGATATTTGCCGTGGACCGCCATGTCGTCGCGGAAGGCGGTGACGCGCTCGGGAAAGTTCTGGCCGGTGTCTTTGCGTAGACGTTCGATCCACTCGGCCATGCAGTCGCGCGTGGCGTGGAACAGCCGGTCGATGTCGTCATCGTCCAAGAGCTTGGTCTGTTTGATCGGCGACAACTTGGCGCGGTGCAAAATCTCGTCGGAATAAGCGTTGCCGATACCGCTGAACACATGGGGATCGGTCAGCGTTCGCTTCAGCGTGTGATTCTCCCGCGTCAGCGCGGCGCGGAAGGATGCCAGATCGGCGTCAATGATTTCCAACCCGCCGGGATCGTGGGCGGCGAGATTCACGCGGCCTTGGACCAGATGCAGCGACGCCCGCTTCTTGGTGCCCATCTCGGTGAGCAGCAAAGTCGCCATGGGAAAGTCGAACGCTGCGTGGCCGTACTTGCGCGGCACCGCGATGCCGCGCTTCTTCCAGTGGAACCGGCCGGTAATCATCAGATGAAACACCAGGAACAGTTCGTCTTCCAATTCAAAGACAATGCGCTTGCCGATGCGCTGGAAACCAACGACCTTTTTACCTTCGGCCGAGCGAATCGACGGTTCGAAGGTGCGCAACAGAAAAGGATTGCCGAGACGAATTTTCTCTAGCGGCTGGTTCAGTAACCGCGACTCCAGCGCCTCGATGTAGATCGTAATGTCGGGCAGCTCAGGCATGGGAGTACAAATTGATAATGGAGAATAGATAATTGAAAATGGAAGATCGTTACCTTCAATTCCTTTTCTTCTTTGAGAACTTTGCGTTCTTTGCGGCTAATTCTCCGGATCCGTATCGGGCCGGTCATGACCGGCCCGGTTTTTTGGGATCTATGTGCTCTTTGTGGTTAGTTCTGAATTCCGCTCTCCCGCTTGGTCAAAAACTCCTTCGCCTGCATGGGAAACAACACGCCCAAGAGTAAATCTTCATCGCACTTGGCCAGCGGGCCGAGATCTTTCGCCGCTTTGTCCCAGTCCGCCGGGTCGGCCATTTCACCGGAGCGGATCGAGTAGTCGGGCTGTTTGTCCTTCATGATTTTCTTGATCAACTCGGGACTCACCGTGCCTGGCGGCCGGCCGTATTTGCCTTTGACGTAGTCACTAGTTTCTTTCGTTACGATCTTGTAGCGCTCGCCGGCGAGCACGTTCAACACCGCTTGGACGCCGACGATCTGGCTGGTCGGCGTGAGTAGCGGCGGATGGCCCAAGTCCTTTTCCACGCTCGGCGTCTCTTTCAACGCCGCGTCCATCAAATCCATGCGCTTGGCTTCCTTCAACTGCGCCACCATGTTGGAGATCATGCCGCCGGGGACTTTGTGGATGAACACCTCCGCGCTGACGCCGGTGTAGCCGGTCTCGTATTTTTCATACTTCTCTTTGATCTGGCGGGTGATCAGCGCCGGCTCTTCGAGGACTTTCAAATCGATGCCGGTGTCGAAGGGCGTGCCGGCCAAGGACGCCACCATCGTTTCCGTGGCCGGATGAGCCGAGCCGAAAGATAGCGGCGACAGCACCGTGTCGATCATGTCGACGCCGGCCAACACCGCCATCAGATGACACATGCTCGAGGTTCCGCCCATGTCATGGCAATGCAGCAGCACCGGCAGCTTGCCCTTGGTCATATCTTTGATGCCTTTGATAATCCGGTAGGCGTTGAACGGCGTCAAAATCCCAGTCGCATCTTTGAGCGACAACCAATCGGCGCCCACTTCGATCAATTGCTCGGCGTACTCCAGCCATTTCTCCAACGTGTGCACCGGGCTGACGGTGTAGTTCACTTCGACGTGCGCTTCGCCGCCAAATTCTTTAACCGCCTTGGTGGCGGTTTCGATGTTGCGGAAATCATTGGTGGCCTCGAAGACGCGAAACACGTTGATGCCGTTGGCCACCGCGCGCTCGACAAACTTGTAAACGATCTTATCGGTGTAGGGGCGATAGGCGAGAATATGCTGGCCGCGCAGGAGCATCTGCAGCTTGCTCTTGGGCATGACAGATTTAATGCGCCGCAGCCGGTCCCAGGGATCTTCGTTCAGATAACGCATGCAAACGTCAAAGGTCGCGCCGCCCCAAACCTCGACGGCGTAAAAGCCGCAGTTGTCGATGGACGCGCACAGCGGCAACAGATCGTCGGTGGTGACCCGGGTGGCGAGCTTGCACTGCTGGCCATCGCGCGGCGTTAGGTCCGTGATCTTCACCCGCCGGCTGCCCGCCGGCTCGCTGAGCAGCTTGTTCATGTCGCCGGCCAACTGGTTCAATATTTCATCGCTCATGAAATTTCTCCTCTACGAACTCCGCCCATCAATTGATCCAGAGTTCGAACCGTTTATAGGCCATTTCCCCAGCGACAGCAAAGAGTTCATGCGCCTTGGTGATGACTATGTCCAGCCGAACTTTGTGTACTTTGCGTCCTTTGCGGCCAATCATCCGAATCCCAACCTCTTCCGATTATTTTGTGCCCCTTGTGCTCTTTGTGGTTAAATATTCTTCTCCTTGCATTTCCGCACCGATTCTCCTACAAACCGGCAGATGAAGATCACCAGACTCTACACCGGCAGCGACAACGAATCTCATTTCGAAGAGATCGAAGTCGAGATGAATCCCGCGGGCGTCGACATGGCTTCCCCGTTGTACCCGGCCCATGGCGTGATGTTCCGCACCGCGCCGCCGAGCCACAGCAGCGATTTTCACAACGTGCCGCGGCGCCAATACGTCATCACGCTGGCCGGCCATTCCGAGATCGAGACCGGCGACGGCACCGTGCACGGCTTCGGCCCCGGCGACATCATGCTCGCCGAGGACCTCACCGGCCGCGGCCACAAGACCCGCGTGGTCGGCGGCGAGCCGCGCCACTACGTTTTCATCCCGTTGAAGTAGGAAACGCTCATCGACCCGCAACCCCTGTCGCGCCGCCACGAGCGCCTGTCCGTTGCCATCGTTCCCTGTTCGAACCTGATGCCGTCCATGATGGTGGCGACCTTGGGCATCGCTCTGCCGGAAATCCGCCAGACTTTTTTATTAACCGAACTGCAAGCCGGCAGTTTGTTTTCCGTCATGATGCTGATCGCCGCGGTCACCAGCGTTGTCGCCGGCCGGCTGGCCGATCGCATCGGCCGCAAAACGGTTTTGATCACCGGCTTGAGTTTGCTCGCCCTGGGCTTTGGCTGCGCCGGCGTCACCGGCCATCCGGTGCTGTTCTTCCTTTTGCTCGCCGTCACCGGCATCGGCTACGGCTTCACGCCGCCGTCGCTCTACGCCATCATGTCCGACCTGTTGCCCAACCGGCGCGGTCTCGGTGCAAGTCTGGTTTCCGTGACCTATGGAATCGGCGGCGCCATCGGCGCGGTGCTGGCGAGCCGGGTCACCGCCGCCTTCGGCTGGCGCACCGCGTTTGTCGCCGTCGGCGTCATCGCCGCCGCCGACATGCTGCTGCAGCTTTTGTGGATTCGCGACACTCATCGAAGAAGGACGGCGGCGCAATCCGGTTCCTTCCGTGACGCGCTGACGCTGCCGATTTTGATTTTAGCTCTGGCGGAATTTATCGGCGGCTCGGTGTTCTGGGCTTCGGCGGCGTGGACGCCGACGTTGTTGCGCACCGCCAAACATCTCAGTCTGCAAGAAGCCGGTTGGGTCATGGGCATCTTGAGCGTCGCCAACATGACGGGCTCGTTCACCCTCGGCAATCTGTCCGACCTGTTCGGCCGCCGGCGCGTCATCGCGCTGAGCGCCTTTCCGGCCGCCGCCGCCGCCTTCGTATTGTTCTACTGGCTGCAATCGCCCGTCGCGCTCGCCATCGGCATCGCCGTCTTCGGCGTCATCAAAGCGTCCGTGCCGGCGCTGGTCGTGGCACTCGCCCAAGAAGCCGCACCGGCCGGCAACGCCGGTACCGCCAGCGGCATCATCATGGCGCTACATTACTTCGCCGGGGTGGTCGCGCCGCTGATCGCCGCGCAAATCATCGCCGCCACCGGCGACATCGTCCTGGCGATGATTTTGACCACGGCATTGCCGTTGGTGTTGTACGGTTGTCTTATCAGCGCGGTGCGCGAGCGGAATCGTTAAGATTACTCACCACAGAGAACACAGAGACCACAGAGAGAAGATAAAAAATTCCCCCTCTGTGAACTCTGTGCCCTCTGTGGTGAAAATAATCTTCGCTTTCAACCTGCCCAATCACCGCAACCACGAAAACCCCAACACCAGCACCATCCCAACTAACATACCGGTCACCGCGCTTTTGGTTTTGTAGGCGATGGCGATGGTCACCGCCAATGCCACGCCGCGGTAGGGTGCGGCTTGGACGTCGAAGCGCGGCCCCGACATGAACAGCGTCATCGAGATCAAGCCGCACAGGAGCGCGTAGGACAGATAGCGCAGTAAACGATCCCAAGTGTCGGGAAAACTTTTGCCGACGAGAAACAGCTGCGGCAAAGCGCGCAGGACGAACGCCGACAGGCCAAGTATGAAGATCAGCTCTAAGCGCGTGAAAGCCATTTTTCCAAACTCCAGCCGAAGATCGCGATCAGCGCCGAGGTCAAAAGCCAGCCCCAGCCGAGATTGAATAGCGCGCCGGGAATCGCCGTGACGATGCTGGCGAAGCAAATCAACGGCATGGTCTTGCCCTTCATCTCCGCCACCAGAAGGCCGGCGAAATAACCGGGCAAGATAAAGCGCAACGCTTCTTCGAAGCCGGTGGGAAAACTCAGCGCCACGCCGTAACCGGCGGCGGTGCCGACCACCCAGACCGTGAACGCGGTGGCGCCAATGCCGGCGAAGAAACCCAAATTGCCATAACCGTCGGCCACCGAACTGCCACCGCTGGCTGCGCGCTCTTTTTGAAATTGTAAGTAGGGAACGATGAAACTGCTGGCGCTGATCACATGGGCAGCCAGGGTCAGCGGCAGACGCTTGACGCCGCGAAAGAACGGCGCCAACGCCGTGCTCATTGGCACGAAACGCAAGTTCATCAGCAAACCGGCGATCAACACCGTCGCCGCCGACTTGCCTTCGGCGAGCGGAACCAAAACAGCGAACTGCGCCGGCCCGGAATAAACCCAGGCCGACATGAGGACGATCTCCCCCAACGTCAGCCCGTGTGCCTGCGCCGCGATGCCCCAGGCGAGCGAGGACGGCACGAAAGCGATCCAGATCGGAATCGCCGCCTTCATCCCCTGGCGAAAGCGCGGCGCGAAAGACATCACATTGGGTTAACGGAGGAACCAGCAAAGATCAATGGAAAGTTGGCGAAGCGAGAAAAATCTTTTCACCGCGAAGTGTTTCATGTCCTGGCGCACGCCCACAGACAATGAAAATAACCGAATACGCCTCTGAGGCTCATTTACTCGATCCGTCATTCCGGCGCAGGCCGGAATCCAGGTGTGGCGGAGCGGGGTCTCGCCTGGATACCCGCTTTCGCGGGTATGACGGAACCAACGAGACCTTTCTGCTCGTTTGTATTTTCGAAGGAGACACGAAGCGCGCGAAGTTCGGAATTATTTTATCCGAAACCTGCGTGTCCTTCGTGCCTTCGTGGTGAATAAAATCTTCCAACAACCCAACCAAACTACTGCTTCAGCATCTTGACCAGCTCTTCGTTCAACTTGGCGCCGCCGCCTTTGAGATAAAAGTTGAACAGCTCTTTGGGCTCTTGCAGCTTGATCTTATGATCGCGCAGATGCTTCGCCATGCGCGAGCTTTCGACCAGGTGGGACGAGCGGAACTCATGCTTCTCGATGATCGCTTGGCCTTCCTTGGAAATCATGAAGGCGGCGAACAGTTTGGCGAGATTAGGATGGCCGGAATTTTTCGGCACGCCGAGATGAAAATACGAAGTATCGCCGGGCGTGGAGCCGAGCACCGCGGTCAGCGGCGCGCCCTTGGCTTGCCATTTCCATTGAGTCGCCAGCGCGTCGCCAATGTTGGCCATGATCGGAAACTCGCCGCTCAACACTCGCTCCTCTTCGCCGTAGCGCAGCCAGCCGCCGTTTAGCGCCACCAGCTTGCGGGTGAAATCTTTCAAGCGCTCCTCGCCCCAGATCAGCGCCAACTCGACCAACCAGTTGGGATAGGGCGGCACGGCAATCTTGCCGGCCCAAGTTTGGCTCAACTTGGGATCGACCAGATCTTCGTAACTCTTAGGCGCCTTATCGGCTGCGATCAGATTGGAATTGTAAATAATCCCGCGCGGCGACGAGTAGACCAGTACGCCGCGGCGCGACACCGTCTCTTCCATCGCTTTGGCGATCCACGGAAATGTTCCCGACCAGTTGATCTCTTCCAGCGCGTTCTCGCGCACCAGGTTGGCGAATTGACCAAGCGAGCCCAAGTAAATATCGCTGGTCGCCTTGCCGCCGGCTTTGAATTCGCTGATCACCCGCGCCGCCATGGCGTTCATCTCCGGCCCGGCGCTGAAGCGAATCTTGGCTTCGAAGCCGAAGCGCTTAGCGAAGGCCCCTTCGATCTCAGCCAACCCCTTCTTACCGCCGAAGGTGGTCGGCCCGGCGATGAAAGATAATTCTTTTTCATTCTTGGCGGCGGCAACAATTTGATCGAGGGATTGGGCTGGCGCTGAACTGAACCACGTCATGACCAAAAGCACGACGGCGATAACCAGAAGACTCTTTCTTCCGTCATTCCGGCGCAGGCCGGAATCCAGGTTTTCTTCAACCTCGCAGCACAAGCGAAGATGGATGCCGGCCGGAGTCCATCCTGAGCGTGGTCGAAGGGCCGGCATGACGGATCCTAAAGACGCTAATCTTGTTGCCATCCTTACACTCCGCTGGTCGCCACCAACTTTTCCGGCCTACTCCATTGCTTCAGCGCTTGCCCCGCCGCCAGCGCCGCCAGCTCGCGCTGCCAGATTTGCCGCATGAGAATAATCGCCACGTCCGAGCGGCCGAGCCGTTCGTTGACCCGGTCGGCGATGGCACCTTGGCCTTCCTGGGCGACGTGATCTTGGATGTTGACGATGTCGGGGCGCTCTTCGATATCGTGCACGCTGATTTGTCCGGCCAGCACCCGCGCCGCCATCTCGTTGGACGACGGCAGGTTGGCGACGATTTCTTCCTGGCGCCGCTGGCGCTCGCGAAAGCGCTCGGCGGCGTCGCCGCTGACATGGATTAACGCGATATTGAAACTGCGATGGCTAACATCGTCCACCGGCACGCGCCAGGCGAACGCTTCGCGCCAGCCTTCCCGCGCGCTCTCCGGCGAACCTTTGATGTAGAGAATATTCGGCATGAGGTAATGATTGATGCGCGCTTTGCCGTCCGTGCGCGTGCCGTACATGGCGATGCCGTAGTCGGTTTCCCCGGCGCTGATCACCGGGATGTCCCAGTTGAGACCGAACTTGGTAAAGCCCGATTTGGCGTGGGTGAACGGTACATGCACTTGATCGATGCCGTTCTCCAGCGTGCCGAAATAATTGCAGTGGCGAATGTAGCTGCCGACGTCGATCTCACCTTGTTCCGATAACTCAGGATAGTCGGGGAATGGCGGCGCGGCGCCGTCACCAAAGTAGGCGAAGATCAGCCCGAGAAATTCATGGGTCGGGCAGCTGCGAATTTTGACCTTGGCCGCGAACGCCGCGTCCTCCGCCGGCTGCTCGACGCATTGGCCACTGCCGTCGTATTTCCAGCCATGGTAGAAACAGCGAAGGCAATCCTCCTCGACCCAACCCACCGACAACTGCGTGCCCCGATGGGCGCAACGAAAGTCGACGACATAGGCCGCGCCGCTGGCGCCGCGGTAAAGCGTGAAATCCTCGCCCATAATGCGAATCGGCACCGCGTAACCGGTCTGCAACTGCGCTGAGACAAACACCGGCTGCCAAAACCGCCGCAAATATTTCCCCGCTATGGTTCCCGGCCCGGTGTGGACGAAATCGATTTCGCCGCTATCGCTGTTAGTGGTCATGGTCTCCATTCCTGCTCGGATTCGGAATATCTCTCGCAAAGACGCAAAGGCGCAAAGTTCGGAATCTTATTATTCTTAACTTCGCGCCTTTGCGCTTTGGCGGGAGATACTCCGGCTTCTTTCCATGAGCCCTTTGCGTTCTCTGCGGCCAATCCCATCCGGTCCGAACTCACGCCTCGTGCCTCAAGCCGCACGCCTTCTCTACTACGCCGATCCGGCCACCTGCTGCTGTTTGCGGGCGTAGATCCAAAAGCTCGTCACCACCGGTGACATCACGGCGATCATCATGATCGCGATCGCCGCGGCGTCGCCCAAGCCGCCGCCATGCCATTGGCCCCAGATGTAGGTCGACAGCACCTGGCTCTTGGGCGACGAGAGAAACACCGCCATGGTCAGCTCGCGGTAGGCCGACAGCGAGGTCCAGATCCAGGTGTAAATCAGCCCAGGCTTGATCAGCGGCACGATGATTTTCGCGAGAATGTTAAACGACGACGCGCCACCCACTTGCGCCGCTTCTTCCAACTCGCGATGCACTTGGATCATGCTGTTGTTCAACACCCGAGTGCCGAAGCTGATCCAGCAAACGATATAGACCGCCATGATGACGAAGATCGTGCCATATACCGGCACGACGTTGGAGACCAACAAGGCGAGATAAGCGATCGCCAGGGCGAAAAGCAAATTCGGCACCGGGTGGGGCAAAAACGCCACCGCGTCCAAGGCGACGCGCCAGCGCAGCTTCGAGCGTGTGACGATCCACGACACCGCGGCGCAGATCAATACGATCAAGGTCGGCACCGCGACCATTAACAGAATCGTGTTCAACGCCGCGTCGAGGATCGCACTATCGAAGGCCGCCGTGGTGTAGCGCTCGAAAGTAAGCGTCGACAGCGCCTGCCAGGACGGCGCCTGCACATAGGGCAAGAGCGACACCCAAAAGATCGCCAACAGCGGCAGGACGAACGCTAGGGTGAAATAAAGACCCAGCAGCCCCCAGGCGGTCCAGCGCCAGCGGCCCAACTCCACCGGCCGCGGCTGATAAGCCTTGCCGGAAATGATTTGATACTTGTGGCTCTGCTTGAGCGCGATGAAGTACGGGATCATCAAGATCAGCGACAAGCCGACCATGATCGTGCCGTAAGCGCCGCTCAGGCCGTAGCGCGGCAAGCCTTCGTTGGGATTGATCATGAAGTAGATCGCCGTGGCGAAGGTGAAAATATTGTTGGCCATACCGATCACGCCCGGCACGTCGAAGGCGGCGATCGCCACGGTGAACATCCAGATCACCGCCGAGAACAGCGCCGGCCAGATCAGCGGCAGCTCGATGCGCACCAGCGTGCGCCACTGGCTCACGCCATGGACGCTGGCGGCCTCCACCAGCGCCGGGTTCATGCTTTTCAGCGCGGCCGAGATCATCACGTAGGCGAGCGGCGTCAAGGTCAATCCCTGCACCCAGCCGATGCCGGTCAGCGTCGCGATGTTGAGCGGCGCCGAGGTCAGGCCAAACAGCTGCATGAGAAAAATATTGATCATGCCGATGCGCGGATGGAGCAAAAACACCCAGCCCATGGCCTTGAGAAAAGTCGGGAACAAAATGCCGATGCTGAGCAAACTCATCGCCAGGGCTTTGTACGGCATGTCGGTGCGCTCGACCAACCAGGCGAAGATAAATCCCAACGGCACCGCCACCGCGATGGTCACGGCGGAAAAATACAGCGTCGTCCACATCACCTTGTAGGTGTAAGGATCGTTGAGGATCGCCGCGTAGTTTTTCAACGAATAGTCCGACGGCTGCCCCGGCACGCCGGTGCGCAGGCTCATCCAGATAATCATGCCCAGGAGCACGAGAATCGACAGCGCGGCCAGGCCGCCGACGGCGACCAGGGATAATTGCGACCAATTGATCTGGCTGCCGCGCGGCTCGGGCATGATGACTTGAGTGGACATGGGGGCCTGGTACTTTCGATGCTTGCTTCGCTCAGGAGAATCTTTATTGCGTCATTCCCGCGAAAGCCGGAATCCAGGCTTCGAAGCGGATGGATACCGCCCTACGCCGGTATGACGGATCACGGGACTAGTGACAGCCGGTTAATTTGCAACCGCCCGCCGTTTGTCCTGAGACCTGTCGAAGGATTCCGGGCGAGCGGTACGCGTCACTATTTCAACAAAATCTTATTCAGCTCTTCTTCAAGGCCGTTGTCGGCCTTGAGGAAGACTTCGTTCAACTGTTTGGGATCCTGGAGCTTGATCTTGTTCGACTTGACGAATTTCGCCAAGATCGTGCCTTCGACCAAATGAGAACTGCGATAATCCTGCTTCTCCAACACGCTCTGTGCCTCGCGGGTGGTCATAAAAGCGATAAACAGTTTGGCCATGTTCGGATGCACGGAATTCTTCGGCACTCCCAGTTGATAATAGGACGAAGTCGCCGGCGACGACCCCGCCAAACCGACCAGTGGCGCGCCTTTGGGCTGCCATTTCCACATCGCTTCGAGCGGCCCACCGGTGCTCGCCATGATCGGAAATTCACCGCTGACGATGCGCTCCTCTTCGCCCTGGCGCAGCCGGCCGCCGGCGAGCGGTGCTAGTTTGCGCGCGAAGTTGAGAACTTTTTCCTTGCCCCAGATTGGCGTCAGCCGGATCAACCAGTGAATATACGCCGGGATCGCCATCTTGCCGGCCCAGGTCGGCGACAGCGCCGGATCGATCAGATCTTCGTAGCTCTTGGGCGCCTTGTCCTTGGGAATCGCGTTACTGTTGTAAATAATGCCGTGAAACGATGAGTAGACCAGTAACGACTCCTGCGGGCTGATCTCCATCTCCTTGGTCACCCAGGGAAAGATGCCCGCCCAGTTAACCTTCTCCAGCGCCTTCTCTTCATGCATGTCGGCAAACGTGCCGTCCGAACCCAGATACATGTCGGTGGACGATTTGGAGCCCGCCTTCTGCTCGGTAATGATCCGCGCCGCCATCTGCGGAAAGCTCGGCCCGCCGCTCAAGTTGAGCTTGGCCTTGAAGCCGTAGCGCTTGGCGAACAAGGCTTCGAGTTCGGTGAAGCCCTTCTTGCCACCGAAGGTCGAAGTGCTGGCGACCAACGTCACCTCGCCCTCCTTCTTCGCCTCGGCAACGATCTGCTCCAACTTCTGCGCCGCCGCCAATTGCGGCGATAACAACCAAAACGCGATCAAGACGTTCAGCAGCGCAAGACGTCTTACTACGGTCAATCGATCCGTCATTATCAATTCTCCATTATCCATTCTCAATTAATTTAACGCTTCGACCGCGTCTCGGCTTGAGTCAAAAACAATCTGCCCATCAGCCTGGCGCAGGATGGCGAACGGCTCTTTGCCCTGGGCCACCGCGTCGATGGAGTCGCGGATCATTTTGCGCAGCATGATGATCCCTTGGTCCCCGGTCGCCAGATGTTCCTTGGTCCGGTCGGCGATCACGCCTTGGGTTTCCTGGGCGACCCGATCCTGCTCGCGGTTGGGCAGATCCCACCAGCCGTCTTTGACTCGCGTGTACACCCCCGGCTCGCTTTTGCGAAACTTGCGCGTCAACAGCGGCTCGGGTCGGGTCGGTTTACCGTCCTTGTGCGGGTAGAAGTCGATGTAAAACGTGTTGGTCGTGTAGTCATCCTTGGGCACCCGGAAGCGGATCACCTGGCGCGGCTGCTCGTCAATTCGAGCAGCGGAGTGGCGGATATGAGACGGAAAAATGAAATGCGATATGCGCGGCTTGGACACGCCTTCGACCAAAGTGGTTTCTTTGATGCCGAAGGGCGTCGGCTCCCATTTGATTGTCGGCCGCTTCATCGCCATGTTGGGATAGCCGGCGGCATGGAGCGCGATGGAGTGGGTGCCGTCGGCGGAGTTCTCGGCGCGCTGTAGCCAATTGCAAAACTCCTCGCCGCCGCCGATCACCCGGCAGCCATCATCGCGCACCAGTAAATCATAGGGCGGCAAGAGCGGCACGGGATCGGGGCCGATATAGGCGAAGATCAATCCGGCGGCATCCTGGGCATGAAAAGCCGGATGCTTGACCCGATCCTTGAACGTGCTGTCGGCGGGCTCCGCCGGTTGATCGAGACAATTGCCGCGCGCGTCCCAGAGCCAGCCATGGTAACAGCAGCGGATGCCGTTCTCTTCCACCCGGCCATACTCCAACGACGTGCCGCGGTGCGAACAATGCAGCGCCACCAGCCCCAACTTACCCGCGCCGTCGCGGAACAAGACAAAATCCTGCGCCAACAACGTCACCTTGGTCGGCGCCGCCTTGGCCTGCACCTGATCGGTAAACGCCACCGGCCACCAATAACGCCGCAACATCTCCCCCGCCGGCGTCCCCGCGCCGACCCGGGTCATCAGTTCATTTTCTTCCGCACTTAACATGTTTGCTCGACCCCTCCGAAACGAATTCACTAGTCACTATCCACTAATTCACTGCTTTAGCATCTTCGTCAGCTCTTCCTTAAACTCCAGCCCGCTATCCTCGCCTTGCAGATAGAAGTTGATCGATTCCTTGGCTTCCTGCAACTTCAATTTGTTCTGTTTCAGATACCGGTTCATCATCGTGCCTTCAACCAGGTGCGAGGTACGGAAGTCTTGTTTCTCGAGAATCGCCTGGGCTTCCTTGGACGCCATGAAGCCGGTGAACAGCTTGGCGAGATTGGGATGGGCCGAATTGCGCGGCACCGCCAGCTGGAAATAGGACGGCAACACCGGCGTCGAGCCCATCACCGCCACCAGCGGCGCGCCCTTGGCCTGCCACTGCCACATCTGTTCGGTGGCGCCGCCCATGTTGGCGGCGATGGGAAATTCGCCGCTGACCACCCGCTCCTCTTCGCTGTAACGCAGCCGGCCGCCGCTCAAACTGACCAGCTTCTTGGTGAAGTTCTTGACCTTGTCCTCGCTCCAGATCATCGACAGCTCGACCAGCCAGGAAACGTACGGCGGGATCGCCAGCTTGCCAGCCCAGGTCGGACTCAACTTCGGATCGACCAAGTCTTCGTAGGTCTTGGGCGCTTTGTCCTTGGGGATAATTTTGGAATTATAAATCATGCCGCGCAGCGAGGTGAAGATCAGCACCCCTTCGTTGGGGAAAATCTCCATCGGCTTGCTGATCCAGGGAAAGATGCCGGAGTAGTTGACCTGCTCCAGCGCCTTCTCCTTGTGCAGTAGCGACACATGGGACTGCGAGCCGTGATAAATATCGCTCGACGCCTTGCTGCCGTTTCTGAGTTCGGTAATCACCCGCGCCGCCATGGAGTTCATCTCCGGCCCGGCGGCAAAGCGAATCTTCATGTTGAGACCGAAGCGCTTGTTAAAAGCCGCTTCGAGCAGATTCAAAGTCTTCGGCCCGCCAAAGGTCTGCGCCCCAGCGATGAAGGTGAGTTCCGACTCTTTCTTCGCCCCGGCGATCAACTGCTCCAACGTCTCGGCCGCCACATGCGAATGAAGCGACACAGACATCAACGACCAGGCAGCGACCTTGGCAGATATCTTCATCCCACTCTCCGATCCGAAACGACTTGAACGGTTGGAACGTTTGGAACGACTGGAACCTTCAAGCGAGTTAGTCGAGCATTTCTTCCTTGGGCTCCAAGCGAATCAGCTCATTCTTTTTGGCATCGCGAATGACGCCGAGCGGATCGCGCCCCTGCTTGATCGCGTCGATGCCGTCCTTGTAGATTTTGCGCAGTAGAATAACGCCCTTGTCGGTGGTCACTAGATGTTCGCTGGTGCGGTCGAAGATCACCCCCTGGCTTTCCTGCGCCGCGCGGTCCTGATCCTCGCGCGCCAGCCAGCCGATCTCGTCGTCCCAGCGGTATTTGCCGAAGACCGTATCCTGCACGCCTTCGGTCGAGCGGTCTTTCATCAACTTCGAAGTAATCTTGCCGTCGACCTCGTTGGCGAACTCGACGGTGTAGTGGATCGTGCTGGTATCGTCGATGGGTACGCGCCAACGCATCACCTCGCAGGCGCTGCTGGCGCGGTGCTCGGTGGGATGGCCTTCTTCGACATTGCCGGTCTTGTTGATCGTCGGCATGACGAAGAAGTTCACATGGGCCCAGTTATGGCCGGACACCCGCCGGGTGTAAGTGTTGAGCACGCCATGCTCGAAGAGCTGCGGATTGATCTCGCCGTCTTCCCAGGTCGGCGTGGTCAGACCGCGGTGAAGCCACTTCAAGTGATTCTGGTCCACTGAGTTCTCAATCATCTGGAAGTAATTGCAGTTGACGATGCGCGCGCGCATCGCCCGCTGCCCGTCGGTCCGCGCCACCACGTCATAGCGCGGCAACAACGGCGCCGGCTGCGGCCCCATGTAAACGAACAAGACACCGCCCAACTCTTGAACCGGATAGGAAGGCTGGCGAATGCGCTGCTTGAACGTGCTGTCGGCGCCCTCCCCCGGCGTCTCCAACACCTTGCCGTCAACGTCGAACAGCCAGCCATGATAGCAACAACGAATCCCGCCGCTCTCGATGTGGCCAAACTCCAGCGAAGTGCCCCGGTGCATGCAACGCAACGCCAACACACCAAACTTGCCAAACTCGTCCTTGAACAATACAACGTCTTCGCCAAGAATCCGCTTCTTCTTGGGCTTACCCTGCAACTCGTTGGCGAAACCAATCGGCTGCCAATAGCGCCGCAAGAGCTCCCCGGCAGGCTTGCCCGGCCCGACCTGGGTCAACATGTCGTTCTCTTCTTTGCTCAGTGCCATGACCGTTTCCCTTTGCTGAGAAAATTTTTCGCGTTTGTTTAGTAACGAATATCCGAGTCGCGCCAAAGGTGTCAAGCTAAGCGGCGCCGTCGATCCCGCTTTACGTACGAGCGAAGCAGAATGAAATTTGGACTTATCCCATTTTTCTTCTCTGGAAAAACACGGGGAGCCGGTCTATAAAGGCCAGCATGGCTCGTCAGAACCGAAAAATTCTCTATCTTGACGTTTGCACCCTCTGCCGTCCGTTCGACGATCAGAGCATGATGCGAATTCGGCTAGAGACGAACGCCTATTATTTGGTGCTCCAAGCGGTCCAAGATGAAAAATATACAATGGTTGTCTCTCCCGTTCACTTTGAAGAAGTCAATGCGATTAGCGACACTGAAGAAAGACGAGAAGTCTTGGCAGTGCTGGAAAAACTTGGAACAACGTCTGAATGCGACTTGACAGCAGCAAGAGCGAGGGCTGTAGACCTCCACACCAGGAAATTTGGCATTGCAGATGCCGCTCATGTCGCGTTTGCTGAAGCTACTGCGGACTTCTTCATTACCTGCGATGACCGGTTGTTGAGGAAGTGCAAAAGGGAAAGAGTTGCTATAATAGCGATGAATCCAGTTGAATTTACTATCACGGAGGATCTGAAATGAAAGCCTGTATCTTTACAGACGAGGAGCAGCTTATCACGAAAGCGGTTGATGTCCTGGTAAAAGAACTCGGACCGGTTGAGGCCAGCCGTTTCTTAGCCCTGCCCAAGAAGAAACGCATGGAATCGGTGAAACGCCATCGTCAATGGCAGGCTCAGTTACAGCCAGCGGAGTTCTTCGACCGCGTGTTTGGCGGCCGAGCGAAAGGAGCCATTAGGAAGTAAAGAGCGGCAGAAAAGGGATGGGAGTCGTTTCTTGGAGTTACCCTGCAACTCGTTGGCAAACCCAATCGGCTGCCAATACCGCCGCAACAGCTCCCCCGCCGGCTTGCCGGGCCCGACCTGGGTCAACATATCGTTCTCTTCTTTGCTCAGTGCCATAACCCTGCCCTTATATTTGTGGAATCGCTCACGTTTGTACCATCACGAATATCCGAGTCGCGCTTGGAGTGTCAAGCAATGCTGTACTAACCAGGGGTTCCGCGCACGAGGCCGATTAGACACTGACAAAATCGATATTGGATAAGGATAGTCAGGCTCCGTTGAATCCACTATTATCCAAGTTCTGAAAAGTGTTACGGTAGCTGCAAATGAGACTCATTCAAGCCGCGTCCCTGATCGTTATACCTGTATTCTCATCCATATTCCTCTTCGCGGCGGAGCTAAAGGAACTAAAGATCACGGCAGTCGAGTCCTACAAAGACAAGATCGAGCATATTGGAGAAGTGGACCGAACCACCGTTGTGCTAAGCAACGGCCAGCGGCGACACATTCCGCTGTTTCGAGCGAAACCGATAGCCGTACTCCGTTCAGCTGACGGTTCACACTCGCTGTTGGTCGAAGGCGCCGACTGCGTGATGTGCGACGAGCCCACAACCATTAGATTTTTTTCACTGGGACCGGGCGAATTGAAGATATCAGATAGGCGATATCCCTATCCTGGAACCCAACGAGATTTCAGAACCCATAAGCAAGTTACCCAAACCCGCGTCTTCTATGGCCGTTGCATCGGCAACCAGGGTGACATTGTCGTTTGGTTCGAGGAACGCGTCGGTAACGATGGGCAATGGCGCAAAGTCAAATCGATCGTTCGACCTTTCCGAAATGGCGAAACCCTCACAACGATAAAAGACCCAGGGGCATCGCTGGTGTCTATACTGCGCAATGTCGGCAGAGGACTCTGCAAGGAAATGGCCGGAGTGGACGGAGTAACAGAACCGTAAGCCTGGCACTGTGACCCGCTATTTCCCAAGACCACCTTGGAAATCTCTTTATCGTTGCGTGGAGCTTAGGAAGCCAGCGTCGATCCTTGATACCATGATAATCTTCGCTCGTGCTCCTCGGGAGGGTCCGGGATCGTTATTCACGGCGGGCTTCACGATTCTGTTAAAAAACTTTATCTTCGTGCGACGCTCCGGGCCGGCCCGCGCTACAACGTAGCAAGGAACACTCTAGGCGTTACGATGCGGACATTTCCGTACGACTGGAGCGACAGCAAATGCTTGTCCCCCGATACGACGAACTGCGCTCGACCTTCCACCGCAGCTTCGATGTACTTATCATCATCAGGGTCAGCGGCGACCGCATGAATGCGCACAAGGCCATCCACCGGTTGAGCGACAAGTTCGAGCGACGCCACCCAGAGCGCTAAATCCGCGTCTGAAGCTTTGATGTACTTGCGGACCTTAGGGTAGGCGAGGGAGCGGCGGACTTCCGCTAAGATGGCGGAAGAGATGACTAACTCGAAAGTGTTGTCTTGCAGCAAACTGCGTAGAATCTGCCCGGACGCGCCTTTGGGCTGAATCAGCCCACTGATGATTACGTTGGCATCGAGGACCGCCCGCAGCACGGTCTACCTGCGCCGGGCCTTGCGCGTGCCGTGCTTGGCTTCATTGGCTAAGCGCTCGGCTTGCGCTTCAGTGGGTTTTTCATCCTGGCTCTCAAGGACTTGCAGCAAGTGCAAGCGCGCCGCCCGCCGCATCTGCTCGAACCTCTCCATTGGCACGACAGCCGCGAGCGGTTTACCTCGGCGTTCGACAATGAATTGGTCGTTCTTAAGCGACACTCGACTTAGGACGGAGCTGAGGCGCTGGCGAATTTGTCCGGTCGAAAT
This sequence comes from Syntrophobacter sp. SbD2, assembly GCA_945889495.1. Taxonomy (GTDB): domain Bacteria; phylum Desulfobacterota; class Binatia; order UBA9968; family UBA9968; genus DP-20. Next base: position 33,655 of record CAMDBU010000026.1, read on the forward strand.
TTTCTCAGTCATGGTGAAATAATAATAGGGGTTAAAGGTCGGACGGTCAATCACAGCTTGAGGCGCCTTTAACGTAGAAATGCTGGAGGGAACTTCAACCCACCTAAGTTGAATTCCCCCCCACCCTGTGCAAATCTTTGACTCCTCATGGCCGACCCAAACGCGACTTTGCTGCGCGAACTGCCTTCTATCGATCGCCTGCTCAATCATGGGCGCTGCGCGGCTTTGCTGACCCGGTACAACCGCGATTACGTGACGCAGAAATGCCGCGCGGCGTTGGATCGGCTGCGCGCCGATATTCGCCAGGGCAAAAGCCAGCTTTTGAATGACGACGCCATCATCGATCAGGTCGAGGCTTGGATCGAGTTGGAAAGCCGCCCCGGCCATATTCGCGTGGTCAACGCCACTGGCACGATCCTGCATACCAACTTAGGTCGCGCGCTACTATCGCAAGCGGCCATCGACGCGATGGTCGCGGTGGCCGGCAAGCCGGTTAATTTGGAATACGATCTCGCCGCCGGCAAGCGCGGCAAGCGCGAAGAGACGCTGCAGCAACTGCTGGTGGATTTGACCGGCGCCGAAGCGGCCACCGTGGTGAACAACAACGCCGCGGCGGTGTTGCTGGGCTTGAACTCGTTGGCGCAAGGCAAAGAAGTGATCGTATCGCGCGGCGAGTTGATCGAGATCGGCGGTGCATTTCGGATTCCCGAGATCATGGCCAAGAGCGGCGCCAAGCTGCGCGAGGTCGGCGCGACTAACCGGACCCACCCGGCGGATTACGAAAACGCTATCAACGACAAGACCGCGCTGCTGTTGAAAGTCCACACCAGCAACTACAAAGTCGTCGGCTTCACCGCCGAAGTGACCCTGGAACAGATGGTCGCCATCGGCAGGAAGCACAATCTACCGGTGATGGAAGATTTGGGCAGCGGCGCGCTCATCGATTTGAGCAAGTACGGCTTGCCCAAAGAGCCGCTAGTCGGCGAACGAATCGCCGCCGGCGCCGATGTGGTGACATTTAGCGGCGACAAAATCCTCGGCGGCCCGCAAGCCGGCTTGATGGTCGGTAAGAAAGAACTCATCGGCAAGATCAACAGAAATCATCTGCAACGCGCGCTGCGCTGCGGCAAGCTGACGCTGGCAGCCCTGGAAGCGACGTTGCGCCGCTACCGCCAGTCGCCCAACATCACCGAAGAAATCCCCACACTGCGCGCCTTCACCCGTTCAGTGGACGAAGTCCGCGCCATGGGCCAATCCGTATTGCCGAAACTCGCAGCCGCCCTCGGCGACGGCTACCAACTGTCGCTGCAAGACTCGACCTCGCAAATCGGCAGCGGCGCCATGCCGACCGAAGAGCTGCCGACCGTCGTCATCACCGTCGAATCGACCAAGCAAAGCGCCAACGCCATCGCGAAACGATTCAGACAAGCCGATCCACCGATCATCGGCCGCATCCAAGAGGATCGCTTTCTCTTAGACCTACGCACCATCTTCGACGCCGATGATTTAATCCCGCAGCTGCGCTCCGAATAATTATCCATTCTCAATTATCAATTATTAATTAATCCCCCATGCCCTACATCATCGGCACCGCCGGCCACATCGACCACGGCAAAACCAGCCTCATCAAAGCACTGACCGGCACCGACACCGACCGCTTGAAGGAAGAAAAAGAGCGCGGCATCTCCATCGACTTGGGCTTCGCCCATCTCGATCTGCCCGACGGCACCTCCGCCGGCATCGTCGACGTGCCCGGCCATGAGCGCTTTATTAAAAATATGCTCGCCGGCGCCCACGGCATCGATCTGGTGCTGTTCACCGTCGCCGCCGACGACGGCGTCATGCCGCAGACCGAAGAACATCTCGACATCGTTCATTTGCTCGGCGTCAAGATGGCGATCTTCGTCATCACCAAGGCCGATCTTGCGCCCACGCATATCGCCGATGTCGAGGAAGAGATCGACATCCTCACGCTCGGCACCATCTTGGAAAACTCGCCCAAGATCGCGGTGTCCTCGGTCACCGGCCAAGGTTTGGAAGAGTTGAAGCAACTGATTACCACGACGTTGAAAAGCGCCAACCACGCCGCGCCCAACGGCTATTTTCGTCTGCCGGTGGACCGCGCCTTTGTTCTGCAGGGCCATGGCGTGGTCGTCACCGGCACGTCGCTCGCCGGCGAGATCAAGGTCGGCGAGCAGGTGCGCTGCCTGCCCGGCGACAATTTGTTTCGCGTGCGCAGTCTTCAAGTGCATGGCCAGTCGGTCGAGCGCGCCGGTTGGGGCCAGCGGGTGGCGATGAACTTGACCGGCCCCGAGCGCGCGTCCATCGAACGCGGCCAGGTCATCTGCCAGGAAAAATTGGCGCTCACCTCGCAACGCTTCGACGCGTTTCTGGAAGTGCGCCCGGCGGCGGCCAAGGGCATTAAAAATCATCAGCGCCTACGCATCCACATGGGCGCCGCCGAACGCTTGGGCAAGATCGTCTTGCTTGGCGACAAGGACAAAGCCGAGCCAAAAGAATCAGTTTACTGCCAGATTACGCTGGAAGAACCGCTGTTGGTCCTGCGCGGCGACCGCTTCGTCGCCCGCGACGAAACCGCCCAACGCACCCTCGGCGGCGGCACCATCGTCCATCCCTGGTCGGCGCGCCACAAACGCAGCGAAGCGAACTTGTTGGAACGGCTCAAAGCGCTGCACAGCGGCGACTTCGGTCAGGTGATGGAAAATTTTTTGAACGACAGCGGCGAGTTCACCCTCGGCATCGACGCCATCTATCAGTTCTTGAACCTGCGCGAAGAAGAAGCGCGCCAGAAGGTCGACGGCTTGAAATCCCTGCGCGCGGTCAACGCCGAGGGCGAGCGGGTCTACACCACCGAGCCCAAATGGAGCCGGCTGAAAGAGCGCTTGCTCAAGACGCTCAAAGAGTTTCACGCCGCCCATCCGTTGGTGCCGGGCATGGACATGGAAGAGCTGCGCGGCAAGCTCGGTTACCAACTCTCGCCAAAAATCTTTCGCGTCCTGGTCGACCTGTTCAGCAAGGAAAAACTCATCGCCAAGGAAGAAAACTTCCTGCGCCTGGCGAGCCACCAGCTCCAACTCGGCGGTCAGGAAAAAGTCCTGATGGACAAGATCAAGAAAATCTTGGGCGAGCAGCCGCTGGCGCCGCCGGACTTGAAGGAAGTCGAGAAACAAGCCGGCGTGCCGCGCACTCGCCTGACCGAGGTAATCCGGCTCCTCGAGCGCGACGGCTCGGTGGTGCGCATCACCACCGACATGTACTTTCTCGGTTCGAGCATCGAACAGCTGCGCGCCACGCTGGTGCAATTTTTAACCGACAAGGGCGAGATGAACGCCGCTGCGTTTCGCGATCTGATCGGGTCGAGCCGCAAGTACACGATCCCGCTACTCGAATATTTCGACCGTGTCGGCCTGACAATTCGCATCGGCGACATCCGCAAGCTCAAAGTACCACTGGCAGCGGCGAAACCAGCGGGACGTTGAATTCAGTAAACATTCGATCTACAGTTGCCGCCTATGATGCTCGGCAAAAAGAAGCCGGTACGATTGACCCAGGAAGTCAAAAGCGCGGGTTGAGCTGCTAAGCTCGGTCCGGGTGACCTGGCGCAAGTACTACACGACTTACCAAAGTTCAACGATCCCAACATGCTGGTCGGCACCGAAACGGCCGACGACGCCGGGGTGTACCGTTTGCGCCCCGACTTGGCGATCGTCAACACCGTGGACTTCTTCCCCCCGATGGTCGACGACCCCTATTTGTTCGGCCAGATTTCCGCCGCCAACTCGCTGAGCGACGTCTACTCCATGGGTGGCGATCCCAAGACCTGCATGAACATCGTCTGCTTTCCCAAGGGCAAGATGGACATCTCCATCCTGGGCGATATTCTGCGTGGCGGCGCCGATAAGGTCAAAGAAGCCGGCGCGGTGATCATCGGCGGCCACAGCATCATCGACGAAGAGATCAAGTACGGCATGTCGGTCACCGGCGTGATCCATCCCGACAAAATATTCCGCAACGTCGGCGTCCAAGAAGGCGATGTCCTGATCCTAACCAAGCCGCTCGGCACCGGCATCATCACCACCGCCCTCAAACGCGGCAAAGCCTCGGCGGAAAGCGTCGACCAAGCCGTAGCGTCCATGACCACGCTCAACGCCGCGGCGTCCTACGTCGCGCGCCGATTTCCGGTGCACGCGGTTTCCGATGTCACCGGCTTTGGCGTCCTCGGCCACGCCCAGGAAATGGCCAGCGGCAGCGGCATCACGCTAATTCTTGAATCGGCCAAACTCCCCTTGCTCAAGGACGCCGTCAAGCTCGCCGACAAGGGCTACATCACCGGCGGCTGCAAGCGCAACCGAGACTATCTCGACGACAAGATGGTGATCGAGAAATCGGTCAGCGACGGTTTGGCCGAGGTCGCCATCGACCCGCAGACCTCCGGCGGCCTGTTGATCGCCGTCGGCAAGCAACACGCCGATAAAATCATCGCGGAACTCCACGCCGCCGGCGTCACCGTAGCCTGCGTAATCGGTTACGCCACCTCGCAGCAAAAGCCCTGGGTCAGGTTGGTCTGAGCACCGACTGATCCCGCCCGCAACCTCTCACTCAGATAAGCTTCTTCAGCGTTGACCATCAACGCCGTAGCATCAATTCTTCGGATAAATATAACCGATGGGATTTGTTTTCGCTGGCGGCGGCGCCAGCAGTGTTTGCAGGTTGTCGAACAGCACGGCGATTTGCCGGTCATGTTGAGCAACTTTTCGGGCCAGCTCTTCATTGGTCGCGAGCATTTCGCGAAGCTTGACGAAGGTGCGCATGATGGCAATATTTACCTGTACAGCACGCTTGCTCTTGAGTACCGAAGACAACATCGCCACACCCTGCTCCGTGAATGCCATCGGAGCATACTTGGAATACCGCCCACGCCCTTTTTCTAAAGTCACAATTTGTGACCTTAGAGACGCCGCTTCTTTTTGACTGAACTGAAACATAAAGTCTTTGGGAAACCTTTCGGCATTACGCCGGACCGCTTAATTGAAGACTTTAGTCGGCACCGCGTAAAGTGCGGCCAGATCGGCGTCGAGAATTACCTTAAGACCGCGAATCACGTAGATGCGGCTGGCGATGCGTTCGAGCGGAACGGCGACCTGTGAAGCGGTCTTAGCCATTGCCGGCGATATTTGTCGATTCGCGATCCTCCTGCCAAGCCCAGACATCGCGGTCCATGGGCGCTGCAATTTTTCGGTAAATCGTTCCAGCCTCTGCTAAACTGTCGTGAAATCCATGGCCATGCCCAACGCCCTGCAGCGCCTCGCGCGTTACTACAAAATCCAATCCAGCTACCGTGACGGTCTGGGCCAAGCGCGCCAAGCACCGGTGGACGCTGTGCTCCAAGTGCTCCAAGCGCTAGGAGCGCCGATGCAGCGCATTGACGATGCTGGCGATGCGTTGAGGCTGCGCCGCCAACAGCTCTGGCAACAAGTCATCGAGCCGGTGACCGTGGTTTGGCAAGATCAATCGCTCGCAGTGAAGGTTCGGGTAACCGAAGCGCTGGCCCGGGCAAAGTCGAACTATCGCATTGTCCTAGACAACGGCGCGACCATCGACGGCACGCTGAACGACCGCTCCACCGGCGCGCCGCTATGCCGTGAGATCGAAGGACAGCGTTATCTAGTGCGCCGTCTGGACGGGCCGGGGCAGATTCCACTCGGTTACCATCGGCTCTACTTGCGCATCGGGGCTCTCGAAGTCGAGAGTTTTCTCATCTCCGCGCCGCCCCAAGCCTACGCGCCCAGCGATGGCAAAAAACGTTGGGGGCTCTTCTGTCCGCTCTACGCGCTCGACTCCGCGCGCGGTTGCGGCGCGGGAGATTTTGCCGATTTGAACCAGCTCGTCGAATTCACCGCCCAACTCGGCGGCCACGCGGTCGCGACCCTACCCATGCTGGCGAGCTTTTTGGACCAGCCGTTCGATCCCAGCCCCTACGCACCGGTGAGCCGGCTTTTCTGGAACGAGTTTTATCTCGACATCGAACGCATTGCGGAGTTGCCGGGTTGTCCTGAAGCGAAAACGCTTCTCAGCGCCGCCAACTTCGCGCCACTACGCACCGCGCCGCTGGTACAGTACCGCGAAGTGATGGCGCGCAAGCGCGCGGTGCTCGAAGCGTTGCTGCGCTCTCTGCTCAACAGATCTTCGCCCCGGCGCGATGCCTTTGAATCCTACATCGCCACCCACCCGGTGGCCCAAGACTACGCCGAGTTTCGCGCCAAGACCGAACGGGAAGAAAAAGTCTGGAGCCAATGGCCGCTGGAAAATCGCCAAGGCAAGTTGGTAGCGCCTGACTTCGACGACTTCGCCAAGCGCTATCATCTCTATGTCCAATGGCAGTGCGCCGAGCAGATCGCCGCGCTGGCTGAGCATGCGCGCAGCCGCGGCGCCGCCCTCTATCTCGACTTCCCGCTGGGCGTCAACCGCGATGGCTACGACGTTTGGCGTGAGCGCGACTTATTCGCCCTCGGCTGCAACGGCGGCGCGCCGCCCGATGGGCTGTTTATCAAAGGCCAGAACTGGGGCTTTCCGCCGCTCCATCCCGAACGGGTTCGCCGGCAGGGCTACCGCTACTACATCGATTGCCTGCGCCACCATATGACCGCCGCCGGCATGCTGCGCATCGATCATGTCATGGGACTTCATCGCGCCTACTCGGTGCCCGAAGGCTTTAGCGCCACCGACGGGGTCTACGTGCATTACCGCGCGCCCGAGTTCTACGCGATTTTGAATCTCGAATCCGAGCGCCACCGCGTCCAGATCGTCGGCGAAAATCTCGGCACCGTGCCGGACTTCGTCAACGCCACAATGGCACGGCGGAAAATCTTCGGCATGCATGTGGGACAATTCGGCGTCAACACCGACACCGATCGCGCGCTGGACGCGACTCCCGCCAACGTCGTCGCCAGTCTCAACACCCACGACACCGCGACCTTCATGGGCTTCTGGCAGGAAAAAGATATCGACGACCGAGTCGACTTGGGCCTGCTCGATATTCAACAAGCCGGCCACGAGCGCAGCTACCGGGCCGCCCAGCGCGCCGCGCTGATCGCTTACTTGCGCGGACAAGGTTGCCTCGGCGCCGACGATTCAGCCGCGGCGGTGCTGCGCGGCTGGCTGACCATTCTCGCCGGCCAGCCGGCCGAATTTCTGCTGATCAATTTGGAAGACCTCTGGCTCGAGCCGGCGCCGCAAAATGTTCCCGGCACCTGGCAAGAGCGGCCCAACTGGCAGCGCAAGGCGCGCTACACAATAGAAGAGCTCGCTGGCCATACGGAATTGACCGTCCTTTTACAGACAATTAGCGACATCCGTAACCGGATGGTTTAGAATAGCGCTCATGTCCGATGCGCCGCCGTTCAGCCTGCTGACCGCCCACGACAGCTACCTTTTCAACGAGGGCAGCCATTTTCGTTTGTACGACAAACTCGGCGCCCGGTTGGTCACTGTCGACGGTGTCAGCGGCGGCTATTTTGCCGTCTGGGCGCCCAATGCCGAGCGGGTTTCGCTGATCGGCGACTTCAACGGTTGGAACCAAGCAAGCCATCCGCTCCAACCCAAGGGCCAAACCGGCATCTGGGAAATCTTCGTCGCCGGTGTCGGCAAAGGCGCGCTTTATAAATTTCATATCGAGTCCCGTTTCAACCTTTACCGCGCCGACAAGGCCGACCCCTTTGCGCTGTTTAACGAGATCCCGCCCAAGAGCGCGTCGATCGTTTGGGATCTCGACTACGCTTGGCAGGATCGCGACTGGCTCGCCAGCCGGCCGCGGAAAAACCGCCTCGACCAGCCCATGGCGATCTATGAAATGCATCTGGGCTCCTGGCGGCGCGTCGCCGGCGAGGGCAACCGCTCGCTCTCCTACCGCGAGCTGGCGCCGCAATTGGCCGACCACATCGAGCGGTTGGGTTACACCCATGTGGAACTCTTGCCGGTGATGGATCATCCGTTCTTCGGGTCCTGGGGTTATCAGATCACCGGCTACTTCGCGCCGTCTGGAAACTTCGGCACGCCGCAAGATTTGATGTTTTTGATCGACACCCTGCACCAGCGCGGCATCGGCGTCATCCTCGACTGGGTGCCGTCCCATTTTCCCAGCGACGAGCATGGCCTGGGCTACTTCGACGGCACTCACCTTTTCGAACATGCCGACCCGCGCCAGGGCTTTCACCCGGACTGGAACAGCTACATTTTCAATTACGGCCGCAATGAAGTGCAGAGTTTTTTAATCAGCAACGCGCTCTTTTGGCTCGACAAATATCATATCGATTGTTTGCGCGTCGACGCGGTGGCCTCGATGCTTTACCTCGACTACGCGCGCAAGCCGGGTGAATGGATACCCAATCGCTACGGCGGCCGGGAGAATCTCGAAGCCATCGAATTTCTCCGCCGCTTGAACCACGTCATCTACGAAAACCATCCCGACACGCAGACCATCGCCGAGGAGTCCACTGACTGGCCGATGGTGTCCAAGCCGACGCACCTGGGCGGCTTGGGCTTCGGATTGAAATGGGACATGGGCTGGATGCACGATACGTTGGAATATTTTCACAAGAATCCGGTGCACCGGCGCTTTCATCAGAATAATTTGACCTTCCGCATGATCTACGCCTTTCACGAGAACTTCGTCCTACCGCTGTCCCACGACGAGTCGGTGTATGGCAAAGGGTCGTTAATCGAAAAAATGGCCGGCGACGATTGGCAGAAGTTCGCCAACCTGCGCGCACTCTACGGCTACATGTACGCCCAGCCGGGGAAAAAATTATTATTCATGGGCGGCGAATTCGCCCAGCGCCGCGAATGGGCCCATGACTCCAGTCTCGACTGGGATCTGCTCGACTACCCGGCCCATGCCGGCGTGTTGGCTTGGCTGCGCGACTTGAATCAGCTCTATCGCAAAGAGCCGGCGCTCCACGAGCTCGACTGCGAGCCGGCTGGATTCGAATGGATCGATTGCGACGACGCCGAGAGCAGCGTGGTCAGCCTGTTGCGCAAGGGCAAATCGACGGCGAATTTGGTCTTGGCGCTGTGCAACTTCACGCCGGTGCCGCGCTACGGCTACCGTCTGGGCGTGCCGCGCGGCGGCTTTTGGCGCGAGGCGTTAAATAGCGATGCGCTGGAATATAGCGGCAGCGGCGTCGGCAATCTCGGCGGCGTCGACGCCGAAGCGCAGCCCGAGCATGGGCGGCCGTTTTCCTTGCTGCTCACGCTGCCGCCGTTATCAGTGTCGTTTTTCGTTAACCAGCTGTGAATTATTGATCGCCAACCATGAAGATCGCCCTGATCGCCTCCGAGGCCAACCCCTTCGCCAAGACCGGCGGCCTGGCCGATGTGCTGGGCGCGCTGTCCCTGGCGCTCGAACGGTTGGGCCATGAAATTGCGCTGATCCTGCCGGCCCATCGGAGCGTGCTGCGCGGCGATTATGCGCTGCAAGACAGCGGCATGACTGTCACCGTGCCGGTATCCGAGCGCCAGGAAACCGCGACCATCCTAACCACCACCATCGGCAATGATGTCACGGTCTATTTCATCCGCGCCGATAAATATTTCGATCGCGAGTTTCTCTACGGCACGCCGACGGCGGACTATAGCGACAACGCCGAGCGCTTTGTCTTTTTCTGCCGCGCCGCGCTGGAAATACTCAACGCGAATCCAGTCGACATCGTCCACGGCCACGATTGGCAGGCCGCCTTAGCGATTGTCTACCTAAAGACCCAAGCCGACCGCTACCGGGCCATCGCCGGAGCTAAGACCGTGTTCACCATCCACAACTTGGCCTTCCAAGGACTGTTTGACCAGCGCGACTGGCACCTTTTGAATCTCGATAGCGAATTTTACCGGCCGCAGTATTTAGAGTTTTACAACCACATTAATTTCCTCAAGGGCGCCCTGGTGCTGGCAGATAAAATAACCACCGTGAGCCTATCCTATGCCCAGGAAGTGATGACTCCGGAGCAGGGCTTCGGTCTCGACGGCATCATGCGCCAGCGCGCCCGCGACTTGGTCGGCATCTTGAACGGTATCGACGATAACCAATGGAACCCCTGGACCGACCCGCAGATTTCGCATCGCTACGGCGAGCACAGCGTGGCGATCAAGGTCAGCTGCAAGAATTCCTTGCGCCAACAGGTCGGGCTGGCCGACCATGGCGAGACGCCGATCGTCGCGATGATCTCACGGTTGACCTCCCAAAAGGGCTTCGATTTGGTGGAACAATGCTTCGACCAGCTGCTGCAACGCGATGTTCAGTTCATGCTGCTGGGCAGCGGCGAGCCGCGTTACGAACAGTACTTTCGCGCAGCCTCAGCGCGTTACCCTGGCCGGGTCGCCGTGCGCATCGGTTTCGACGAGCAGCTGGCGCACCAGATCGAGGCCGGCGCCGATCTATTCTTGATGCCATCGCTCTTTGAGCCCTGTGGCTTGAATCAAATGTACAGTTTGAAATATGGCACCGTGCCGATCGTCCGCGCGGTCGGCGGTCTGAAAGATTCCGTGCAGGATTACGATCCGGCGAACCGCTCGGGCACGGGATTGGTTTTTACCGACTACGATGCCAACTCCATGCTCGCGGCCATCGATCGCGGACTAGCGGTCTATCGGAACCAAGCCGATTGGACCGGGCTACGCCGGCGCGCCATGGCGATGGATTTTTCCTGGGAGCGCTCGGCGCGGCTCTACAGCGATCTATACCGCGGTTTGTTGGCGTGACAAAAAGATAACGGAGCGACAAACATGTTGTACGTGCTAGGAGTAGTGATGGCGGGCGGACGCGGCGAACGGCTTTACCCATTGACCCAACATCGGGCCAAGCCGGCGGTGCCCTTCGGCGGCCGTTATCGAATCATCGATTTCGTTCTGTCGAATTTCATCAACTCCGGCATCCTGTCGATCTACGTCGTCACCCAATTCAAAGCCCAATCGCTGTTGGAGCATCTCGACCGCGGCTGGCGGGCGACCGATTTTTTAGGCGAACATTTCATCACCCCGGTGCCGGCGCAGATGCGCTCGGGCGACGACTGGTATCAGGGCACCGCCGACTCGGTGTATCAAAATCTCTACCTGCTCGAACGGCACAAACCGACACTAGTCGCGGTGTTCGGCGCCGATCACATTTACCGCATGAACATCCGCCAGATGATCGACGCCCATCGCAACAAATCCGCCGACGTCACGGTGGCGGCGATTCCGGTGAAGATCGAAGAAGCCAGCCAGTTTGGCGTCATCGAAGTGGACGCCGACTGGCGCATCGTCGGCTTCGAGGAAAAGCCCAAGGAACCCAAAGCGATTCCCGGCGAGCCGGATTACGCGCTGGTCTCCATGGGAAATTATCTTTTCAACAACGATGTCTTGATTGAGGCCTTGAAAGCCGACGCCGCCGACCCGGCGAGCAATCATGATTTCGGCCGCGATCTGTTGCCGGGCTTTGTCGACGCTGGCCGCATGTTCGCCTATGACTTTCGCCAGAACCACGTGCCAAGCCCGTCCAAGGGCGAGGAACCCAGCTACTGGCGCGATCTCGGCACCATCGAAGCCTACTACGACGCCAGCATGGATCTGTGCTCCATCGATCCATCCTTCAATTTATACAATCGCGCTTGGCCGCTACGCACCGTCGGCTACGCCGACCCGCCGGCGAAATTCGTCTTCGATTGGGAGGACCGCAAGGGCATGGCGGTCAATTCGGTGGTCGCCGAGGGCACGATCATCAGCGGCAGCGATGTCCGCAACTGCATCGTCGGCCGCAACGTCCGCGTCCACAGCTACAGCCATATCGAAAACTCAGTGATCATGGATTGGGTCGAGATCGGCCGCAACTGCCGCATCCGCAACGCCATCATCGACAAGGCCAACATCATCCCATTGTTGTAGCAAAGTGAATCTGTCAGGGTCTAACGGCAACGTGAATATGTCAGGGTGGAAGGATGAGAACCCTGACGATGAGAGACGAGAAACGACTAGACATCATACAACGATCGTTACGTAATGAGCTGACGATGGTGGAAGCCGC
>CAMDBU010000027.1 GCA_945889495.1 Syntrophobacter sp. SbD2
CAGTTTGAAATGGCCGCGGTGCACCCCGCATAAGGGTCAAAGAGTGAGGTTTTTTCACAGCTACGGCAGGCGATGATGAAATCTATCACTGGCAGAACTACAGCCGCCGACACAGTGCGATTTACAATGGGGTTTTTCAGCAGAATCACTCCTCACTCCTGACTCCTTACTGCATTTTAGGGAGAATCCATGAGCGACCATTGCGATGTCATAGTATGCGGCGGCGGTTCGGCGGGCTGCGTGATCGCGGCGCGGCTGTCGGAAGATCCGAAGCGAAAAGTGCTGCTGCTCGAAGCCGGGCCCGATCCGCAGCCGATTCCGGAGACCGTGGCGGATGCCGACAAGGCGACCCATGTGCTGCTCGAAAGTCCCTACATTATGATGTATCCGACTAAGCGCAACTTCGACGGCAGCGAGTTTTATTCGCTGGCCGGGCGCATCGCCGGCGGCGGCTCGTCGGTGAACATGATGTCGATCCCGCGGCCGATCAAAGCCGATCTCGATAACTGGGCGGCCCGGGGCAATCCCGAATGGACTTGGGATAAAGTCTTGCCGGTGTTGAGGCGCATGGAGTCGGACCAGGATTTTCCCAACAGTCCGATTCACGGCAACGCCGGGCCGATCTACATCAAGCGCAAACATATTTTCGACGCAACCCTGGGCGACCAGGAGCAAGCCTTCCTCGATGCGCTCACCAAACTCGGCGTGCCGCGCTTCGACGATCAGAACGTCGAGAACCCCCATGGCGTCGCACCCACCGCGCGCAACATCAAAGACGGCAAACGCCAGTCCGCCGCGGTGGCCTACCTCGGCCCGGCGCGGCTGAGAAGCAATCTCACCGTCATCGGCGCGGCACAGGTGTGTTCGCTAATCCTCGACGGTAAGAAAGCCAAAGGCGTGCGTTATCGTAGTGACGGTCAAGAATTTACCGCCAGCACCGACAAGGTCGTTCTGAGTTCCGGGGTCTACCACTCGCCGCAGATTCTCATGCTGTCGGGCGTCGGACCGCAGAGCGAGTTGGCGCGCCACGGCATCGCGCCAACTCATGAACTGGCCGGCGTCGGCGAAAACTATCAAGACCACCCGGTCATCACCATGACGCTCAAGGCCAAGACCGATGGCAACAAGCCGGCGGCGCGCGGCCGCTCGACCTTGAAGCTCTATTACAAAAGCGATCCGGCGCGCGCCTATCTCGACTTTCACATCATCCTGCGCGAGATCACCACGGTGTCGGGCATCGGCGATATGATCGGCTTTTCCTGCCATCTGTTGGAACAGACCAATCGCGGCAAGCTGACTCTGGCGAGTAGCGATCCCGCCGAGCTACCGCTGATCGATCCGCGCATGCTCGAACATCCGCGCGATCTCCAGGCCATGATCGCGGCCATGAAATTCGTCGAGGAATTGGCAAATACCGATCCGCTGAACAAATATTGCGGTGAGCTGTTTTCACCAAGCCCGAAAGAGGACTGGGAGAAGTTCGCGCGCTCGACCTACACCAGTTATTTTCACGGCGCCGGCACCTGCAAGATGGGGCCGGCGAGCGATCCATTGGCGGTAGTCGATCAGCGCCTGCGCGTCCATGGCATCGACAACCTCTGGGTCGGCGACGCCTCGATCATGCCGACGGTGGCCCATGCCAACACCAATCTAACCAGCATGATGATCGGCGAACGCTGCGCGGAGTTCGTCAAGGCGGCGTCGTAGATTGATGCACCAAGCATCTCTGCGAGTTAATCCGCCGGGCTCAATCTTACCTCCTCTCCCTCGACGGGATTGAGGTGAGGGTGCTCGGACGGGCGACCCTACATTAAGATTGCCAGCGCAACCAACATCAATTGTAACCAGTCATCATCGTCGCGCATGAAACGAGAATCCATCGTCGCCACTATCTGGCTGTTCATCGCCGGCTACACCGCCTACGCCTCCTACCAACTCGGCTTGGGCGCGGGCGGGCGGCCGGGGGCGGGGTTCTTTCCCTTCGGCGCGGCGTTAGGCATCGGCCTCATCGCGCTGCTCCGGCTCATCGGCGCAAACCGTGATGCTAGTGAAGCCAAACCAGCGACCCGCCCGGAGGAGTGGCGAAAGATTTTCGCCATGGTCACCGGCATGCTCGCCTTCGCTCTACTACTCGACAGCTTGGGCTTTGCCATCTGCACGTTTCTCCTGCTCGCTTTTTATTTAAAGATCATCGCCGCCCAGCCCTGGCAACGAAGCTTAATTTTCGCTAGCGCCACCGCTGTTGGCGCCCATCTATTCTTCGACCTATTGCTGCGCGCGCAATTGCCGCGCGGCCTGCTCGCCTTCCTGACGTGAGAGGCATGTCTTGGACACGCTGAATCTGCTCCTCCAAGGCGTTCTCACCGCCGCGTCGCCGGAAAATCTTTTTTACGGCTTCGCCGGCGTGCTCTTGGGCACATTGGTGGGCGTCCTGCCCGGTCTCGGTCCCGCCGGCGCCATCGCGTTGCTCCTGCCGCTGGCGCTGCATGCGCCGCCGCTGGCTTACATGATCATGCTCTTCGGCATCACCTACGGCGCCCAGTACGGCGGCTCGACGACTTCGATCTTAGTCAACATTCCCGGCGAGGCATCGTCGGTGATTACCTGCCTCGACGGCTACGCCATGGCGCGCCAGGGACGCGCCGGCCCGGCACTGGGCATCGCCGCTTTCGGCTCGTTCATCGGCGGCATGATCGCCTTGGTCGGTCTCGCCTTTCTGGCGCCGGCGTTAGCCGAGTTCGGGCTGCATTTCGGCCCGCCGGAATACGCCGCCTTGATGCTCTTCGGTCTCACGGCGCTGGTCTACCTTGCCCATGGGCCGATGGATAAGGCGCTCTTGATGGCACTTGTCGGCGCCCTGCTGGCCAGCGTCGGTCTCGATCCGGTCAGCGGTGCGCCTCGTTTCACCTTTAACTTTCTCGTCCTGCGCGACGGCATCGGCCTGACGCCGGTGGTGATCGGCTTGTTCGGAGTGTCGGAAGTGTTGCTCAATCTCGACGCCAAGGCCGGCGAAGTGTTTCAAGACAAGGTGCGCGGCCTGCTGCCGAGCGCCCAGGACTGGAAAGAGTCCGCGGCGCCCATCGCGCGCGGTTCGCTGTTGGGATTTCTCATCGGCGCGATTCCCGGATTGAATGTGGTGATCGCCACCTTCGCCTCTTACGCTCTCGAGAAAAAACTATCCAAACACCCAGAGCGATTCGGCCAAGGCGCCATCGCCGGCGTCGCCGGCCCGGAGACCGCTAACAACGCGGCGAGCTGCAGCGGCTGGATACCGCTACTGAGCTTGGGCTTGCCCACCGGCTCGGTGACCTCGCTCATCTTCGGCGCGTTGATGATGCACGGCCTGGCGCCGGGGCCGCTGTTTATTCAAAATTCGCCGCAGCTATTCTGGGGTATCCTGGGCAGCATGGTGCTCGGCAACGCCATGCTGTTGATCTTGAATCTGCCTTTGATCGGCCTGTGGATCAAAGTGTTGCGCCTGCCGTATTTCTATCTGTTCCCGCTGATCATTCTGTTCAGCATTATCGGCGGCTACACGGTGTCCGGCAATATCGGCGATGTCGTCATCGTGATTCTGTTCGGCTTGATCGGCTATGGCATGCGAAAGTTCGCCTACGAGCCGGCGCCGCTGGTGTTGGGGCTGGTGATCGGCCCGCTCTTGGAAACCGCCATCCGCCGTTCGCTGATCATGTCCCATGGCAGCGCGATGATCTTTCTCAACCGCCCCATCGCCGCGCTGTTTGTCGCCCTAGCACTGCTGATGCTGGCGAGCCCGCTACTCCTGCGCCGCCGCTTGGGTCGGGAGATCGTCGACAAGCTCGAAGAGAGCTAACTTTGGTTTTGTATTGTCCGGCTAATTCTGCCAAATAGTTCGGAGCTAGTTTCGGAGGCCCGATGTCAATCAAAGCTTTTACAATCGCTCTGGCCCTGCTCGTGAGCGCGGCGCCGTTGGCGGCCCAACCCTACCCCAACAAACCCATCGAGCTGGTGGTCACTTCGAATCCCGGTGGCGGCGTCGACCTGCTGTTTAGGCTGCTTGCCGAAGAAATGTCCAAGACACTCAAGACTCAAGTCAACGTCGCCAATCAGGCCGCCGCCAGCGGCGCCATCGGCGCGGAGAAAGTCGCGGCGGCGAAAAAGGACGGCTACACAGTGCTCGGCTCCTTGCTCGGCCAGATCGCCACCATGAACGTGGCCAACCCGAAAGGGCCGGCGCATTTGCAACACCACTTTCAACCGGTGGCGGCGCTCTACGGTTACGCCGCGGTCATCCTGCTAAGCCGCGCCGACTCGGAATTCAAGTCGGTCAAAGACATCGTCGCCTTGGCGCAGAAAAAACCTGGTGAGATCATCGCCGGCGTGGGACCCACCGGCACTAGCCTGACGCTGGAGATCGAGTTGTTGAAGCGCGCCGCCAAGATCAATCTCACTTCGCTCCCCCTAGCCGGCTCGGCGCAGACCATCGCCAATCTGCTGGGCGGTCATGTGCAGTTGGCGATGGCCTCTGACGTGGCCGCGCTGCCGCACATCAAAAGCGGCAAACTGCGCGGCGTAGCCGTGGACGTCACCTCAGTGTCTCTGCCCGAAGTGCCGACCTTCGCCAAACAGGGCTATCCGCAGGTGAATCTGCTCGCCCATCTAGTTTTCTTGGCGCCCAAGGGAACCCCCGCAAGTGTGGTCAAAACACTCGCTGACTCGATCAAAAAATCGCTGCAAGAGCCCAAGCTGCAAGAGAATCTAAAATCGCGCGGCTACAACGTCGATCCGCGCACCGCGACCGCGGATCTCGACAAGCTCGTCCAAGACGAGTTCTATAAGTACAATCGCTTCGGCGCCGACGAGCTCGGCTGGAAAGCGCAGTGAAAAGACACTAGAGTCTGCACCACGAAGGACACGAAGAGCACGAAGGCTTCGGAGATATAATATTCCGGACTTCGTGCTCTTCGTGTCTTCGTGGTGAAAATGCAATTTGGGAAAGCACAACATTGGACGATGATGTAGTACCGCCAACCGGCATCGCCTCCGTAGCAAAGCCCGGTCGGCCGCGCATGCGCACCTTCGCCTCGCTACGCCACGCCGACTTTCGCTATCTTTGGACCGGCACGGTGATGATGAGCGCCGGCCAGTGGGTGCAGCAGGTGACGCTCGGTTGGCTGCTCTACGATCTCACCGGCAATTCGGTCCTGCTCGGCGCGCTCAACGGCCTGCGCGCATTGCCATTTCTGATCACCGGCCCCATGGCCGGAGTCGCCGCCGATCGCATGGACCGGCGAAAATTATTGATCGCCACCCAATGGGTGTTGATCGTCACCGCGATCGTATTCGGCGCCCTAGTCGCGTCGCCCTATCTCCATGTCTGGCATCTGTTCGCCTTCACCCTGGTCACCGGCGTCGCCTGGACCATCACCGAGCCGGTACGCATGAGTTTGATTCCCAGCTCGGTGCCCAAGGACGAGCTCGCCAACGCCGTGGCGATCAATTCAGGCGGCTTCAACATGATGAAAGTGATCGGCCCAGCCTTGGGCGGCGCGCTAATCGCCTGGGCCGGCGCAGCGGAGAACTTTTTCGTGCAAGGGGTCGCCTACGCCGGCGTGCTGCTGATGATTTATAAAATGCATGTGCCGCCGCAGCGTGCCCAGGCCAAGGAAACTTCAGCGTTAGCCAATCTCAAAGAAGGCTTCGCCTATGTCTGGTCAACCCCGGCGGTGTTGGCGCTCATGACGCTGGCCTACGTGCCGCGGGTGTTCGCCGTGCCCTACCAAACGCTCATGCCGGTGTTTCAAAAAGATGTGCTCAAGATCGGTCCGGAAGGTTTGGGTTTGCTCATGGCCGCGCCCGGTGTCGGCGCGGTGATCGCGATTCTGACCATCGCGTCGTTGGGTAACCGCATCAAGCGCCAAGGCCGCTTTCTAGTCGCCAGTATCATCGTACTCGGCTCCGGCATCATGCTGTTCTCGCAGATCACCTGGTTTCCGCTGGCGCTGGTAACCCTGGTGGTCGTCGGCATGTTTCAAATGTTCTTCCTCGCCAGCACCGCCACCATGTTGCAAATGATCGTGCCCGACGAGTTGCGCGGCCGGGTGTTAAGTCTTTACATGCTCGACCGCGGCTTCATGCCGCTGGGCGCGCTCTTCGCCGGCACCTGCGCGCACTTTATCGGTGCGCCGGCAACCGTGGCGCTCATGGGCGCCATCGTCATTGTCCTGACCACTTTGGTCGCTTGGCGCATTCCAGCGATCCGAAAACTAGAGTCTTAACCGATCTCATGATCCAGCCCCTGGACTATCAACCAGCTTGCGCCAGCCCACTGCTAGGGCAACCGCAAAGCCATCGAAGGCCAATTGTCGCCATTTTTCAAACAAAACATCGCTTTGCAAAACAATCTTAAGTAGCTAAATTATATAGCGATTATCATCTTCTCCTTGACCTCGCTCGGTAATTACTATATAAGACCTGTGATCAATGAAGAGTTGGTGAGAGCCAGTGCGAGTCACCGCCTTTAGCGATTCTATCGATAGCAAGAAAGCGGTTAATGGCTATTTACACAATCTTGACCAAAAAAGAGCTCTCGAACATCGCCGACGAATTCCTGCTCGGCGATTTGGTTTCCTTTACCGGTGTTAAAAACGGTTCGGTCAACACGCACTACCTACTTGAGACCAAGAAGGGCAAATTTTTTGCCAAGATCGACGAGGTCAAGGGCGAACTTGAGGTAAAACAAGAGCTCGATTTGCTGCTGCACCTGCGCAAGCAAAATTTTCCCTGCCATCAACCGCAAAAAACCAAGGCCGGCCGCTTCACCATTGATTTTCAAGGCAAGTGCCTGACCGTGAGCAAGTATATCGACGGTGTCGAACTGCCGGTGACCACCATCACCGCGGCCCAGCTGAACGCCACCGGCCATGCCTTGGCCAATCTCCATCTGCTCGGCAGAAGCTACAAAAAAAGCATCGATAATCGTTTCGGGTTCAATCGTATCGTCGGTATCTATCGCGATGTCCGGCGTCAACTGCCGACCCATCTCAAGAATATCATTAGAGTTTTGGATGATGAGTTCGGTTATTTGGAAAATTACCTGGATAACAATTTACCCAAGGGGATCATCCACGGCGATTTATTTCCCGACAACGTGAAGTTCAAGGGCAATCGTCTCACCGGAGTGATGGACTTCGAGGCGTCATGCCGGGGCAAGTTGATTTACGATCTGGCGACCGCGGTGAATGCGCTCTGTTACATCGAAGACCGCTATCAGATCGATCGCTTCGAAGCGTTGATCGCCGGCTACGAGAGCCTGCGGCCGCTGTCGTTACCCGAATGGGATTCATTCCCCAACGAGCTACGGTTTTCCGCGCTCCGTTTCACGGTCACCCGAATCAAGGATTTTTATCTTAAGAAAATGGATGAAAACCATCGGATCTACAAGGATTACAAAGAGTTCTACGATCGGCTGTTGATTCTCCGGCGGGAAAAAAGCGGCGGCATGGAAGACATCTTACTGGCGATGGCGACGGGGTACGACTACCGCAAGTATCAGAAGTCGAAACCAGCCAAGTAAGACCATTAGTGAGCCCCCACGGCTGGAGCTCATACCGCTAGTTTTCGGATCTTCGAGCGCGCGTCACGGCGAATCATTTGGATCAGCGTCAGCATGGTAATCACCGATCCGATCAGAAACAGCACCCTGCCGCCGACTAAGACAACGTAAAAAAACTTGAGTTTCACCCGGGCGGCGTTAAATTTTTCTCGGTTTTCGGTCAGGCGGCGCAGCACCTCTTCATTGCGCTGTTGATCGAGCTGGGGGAAATTTCGATAGGAGTCTTCCAAACCAGTCTGGGCGGTTTTGAGCAAGAGGTTTTGATATTTGACGGTTTCCAACGCGCCAACGAGCCAATTGCCGACGCCGAGAAGTAGGCAGACAAGCCCAGTGATCAGCAGATAACTTGAGTAGAGATCGCGCGCTTTCATGATCGTTCAAAATCCGCCAATGAGATCCATCCCGATAAATTTACCAGGCACAACGATCGCCCCCCAGATAGCGCCAGCCCAGAGCCCGAGCAACACCCCATGAGCAGTTACGTTATCGGCGATATCCATGGTTGCGCTGACGAGCTGCGTTATTTGGTCGACGCCCTGCCGGTGCAAGCCCATGACGAGATCGTCTTTCTCGGCGATTACATCGACCGCGGCCCCGACTCCCGTGGCGTGGTCGACTTTCTGATCGCGCTCCAACGGCAATGGAGAGAGAATAAACTGGTATTTCTAAAAGGCAATCACGAGGACATGCTGCTGTCCTATCTGGAACTGAGCGGAAGGCATGGCGACATGTTCCTGCCCAACGGCGGCAAGACCACGGTGCAAAGTTATGGGCTCTCGCCCGAGCAAGCCACACCGAGCCGGCTCAACGATGCCCTGCCACCGAACCATCTGGCCTTTTACCAAGCCCTTGAGAGCTACTATATCAGCGAGCCTTACTTATGTGTCCACGCCGGCGTCCATCCCCAGCGCACCTTGGCGGAGCAAAGCGAAGAGGAACTGCTGTGGATTCGCCATCCGTTTCTCTACAGTTCGCATATTCTGCCGTACACGGTTCTGTTCGGTCACACGCCGCAGCACTCGGTGCTCTACGATTTGCCCTACAAGGTCGGCCTCGATACCGGATTGGTTTACGGCAATATGTTGACTTGCTTGAACACAGATGAGAAAGTTCTCTACCAAATCGGCCGAGGCAAGAAGCGAATTACTAAGGTTGCCGTCGAACGCAAATGGCAAGTCGCGCCATCGACCTTCGGATAGCTTGAACTTTTACCCAACCCATCATAGTTTAGACCACGTTTCGGCGGTGTAGCTCAGATGGTCAGAGCACGCGGCTCATATCCGCGGCGTCGGCAGTTCGACTCTGCCCACCGCCACCAACTTCCCCCCGAGAATCTCCTAGCTGGCAAAAATAATTGCAACTTGCGGGATTCTCGGGGGCGCCTTTTCGCGGCTCACTGAGCGTTAAAATTTTTCATTCCACGCCGCGCGGCCATAGCGTTCGCCCATCAGCCGGTCGATGGTTTCATGAGGTATGGCGGTGAAAGTTTCATCGGCGCGCCAGGCAAGGCGGAGCCGTTCACTAAGCGTCGTCGGGTATAGCGGCGCATTGACGAGAAAATCGCCATGACTTCTCTCTTGGCGGTAGTCGGGCTGCTTGGACGGCATCGGCAAATACTTGCCGATGCGCGCCAGGTCGAATTGCAATAAGAACGTGCCATGCACCAGTACGTAGTCGCGTTTACGGTATTGCGCGTTGCCGGAAAACTTGCGCCCGCCGAGAGTCAGATCGCTCAAACCTTGCACCGACACCGGTCCCACGCCCAAAGCTTCGAGACAACGCCGATGGCGGCTCAAGACTAAATCGAAGGCCGCCTGCACCTGATCGCTGGAAAAATTATCCTGGCGTAGAATCAGCGAGTAGTTGAGGCAACCCGGCCCCTGCAACACCGTGCCGCCGCCGCTACAGCGGCGCAGGATCGGAATGCCATCGGCGATGCAGGCGGCGATTGCGACTTCGGTGCGCCACGGATTGCCATGGCCAAGCACGACAAAGTAATTCGCCGGCTGCCACAAGCGCAGCAGCTCGGCGCCATCCTTCGCCTGTTCGAAGAATTCCAACAGCGCTTCATCGCAGGCCAGATTGCGCGCCCCATCGGCGAAAGTCAGGTCAAGATATTTCATCAGCGTTAGTTGATTTTACCGCGGTTTTGTTGTCTCCTAAAAATCCCAGGAGCGAGTGTAATTAATGGATTTAGAAAACAAACCAGCCGCCAACGGCAGCACCGTCGCTGGCGAGCACGACAATGGCAAAAGCCCCAAGTCGGATCGCCATAAATGGATCGCGTCGCTGGAATATATCCTGGAATCTATCTTAAAGAACGAAGAACCGGAACAAGCATCCCTGATGGTCGAAGAGCTGTCCGCCCGGTTGCGCCAATCGGGGCTGAAAATCCCCCTGGCGGTGAGCACGCCGTACATCAATACCATCGCGCCGGAAAAGGAACCGCCCTACCCTGGCAATCGCGAGATCGAACGGAAAATTAAAAGCTATGTGCGTTGGAACGCCATGGCGATGGTGGTGAAAGCCAACCGGCTCCATGCCGATATCGGCGGTCACATTTCCACCTACGCGTCGTCGGCGACGCTCTACGAAGTCGGCCAGAATCATTTCTTCCGCGGCAACGACGGCGCCAATTTGGGCGACATGGTTTACTTTCAAGGCCACGCTTCCCCAGGTGTTTACTCGCGGGCCTATGTCGAGTGGCGCATCAATGCGCCGAAGCTGCATCACTTTCGCCAGGAGCTTTCCAGCGTCGGCGGGATCTCCTCCTATCCGCATCCTTATTTGATGCCGGACTTCTGGCAGTTCCCGTCGGTGTCCATGGGACTGGCGCCGATCATGTCGATTTATCAGGCGCGCTTTGTGCGCTATCTGAAAAGCCGCGGCTTGATCGAAGGCGTGGAGCCGAGGATTTTTTGCTTCGCCGGTGACGGCGAGATGGACGAGCCAGAATCCTCCGGCGCGTTGACGCTGGCGTCGCGGGAGAATCTGGATAATTTAGTTTGGGTGGTCAATTGCAACTTGCAGCGCCTCGACGGACCGGTGCGCGGCAACGGCAAAATCATCCAAGAACTCGAAGCGCTGTTTCGCGGCGCCGGCTGGAACGTCATCAAAGTCATCTGGGGCTCCGACTGGGATGCGCTGCTCGCCAAGGACGACAAGGGGCTGCTACTCAAGCGCATGGAAGAGGCTGTCGACGGCGACTTTCAAAAGTATTCGGTGGAACCGGGCAGCTACACGCGCAAGCATTTTTTCGGCAAGTATCCCGAGCTGCTCGAAATGGTCAATCACTTGACCGACGATCAGATTCACAAGCTATTGCGCGGCGGCCATGATCCGATGAAAGTCTATGCCGCCTACAAGGCCGCGGTGGAGCATCAGGGCGCGCCGACGGTAATCCTGGCCCATACCGTCAAAGGCTACGGCCTGGGCGAAGCCGGCGAAGGGCGCAACATCACCCATCAGCAAAAGAAATTGAACGAGCGCGAGCTACGCGAGTTTCGCACCCGCTTCGATATACCGCTGCCCGACGAAGAAGTGGTCGAGACGCCTTTCTACCGCCCGCCGCTGGACAGCCCGGAGACGCAATATTTGCTGGCCCGGCGTAAGCAGCTGAACGGCTTCTTGCCGGAACGCAAAGTGCGCGCGAAACCGCTGGAGGTTCCCGCCGACTCCGAGTACGTCGAGTTTTACAAAGGCTCCGGCGGCCACACCCTGTCGACCACCATGGCGGCGGTGCGCTTACTGACCAAGCTGCTCCGCCACGAAGGCGTCAAAGAACGCATCGTGCCGATCATCCCCGACGAAGCGCGCACCTTCGGCATGGATTCGCTGTTTCGCCAGATCGGCATTTATTCGCCCAAGGGGCAGCTCTACGAGCCGGTGGATAGCGAGACTTTGCTTTTTTACAACGAAGTGAAGAACGGCCAGATCCTCGAAGAGGGCATCACCGAAGCCGGCGCCATGTCGTCGTTCGTCGCCGCCGGCACCGCCTACGCCAATCTTGGCGTCAACATGATTCCCTTTTATTTTTATTATTCGATGTTCGGTTTTCAGCGCATCGGCGATTTTATTTGGGCCGCCGCCGACAGCAAGTGCAAAGGTTTTCTATTCGGCGCCACCGCCGGCCGGACGACCTTGAATGGCGAAGGCTTGCAGCACCAGGATGGCCATAGCCATCTGCTCGCCAGCACGATCCCGACGCTCTACACCTACGACCCGGCGTTCGCCTACGAAGTCGCGGTCATCATCAAAGACGGCATGCGCCGGCTTTACGCCGAGGGCGAAGAAAGTTTTTACTACCTGACGCTGTACAACGAGAGCTATGAGATGCCGGCGATGCCGGAGGGGGCGGAAGAAGGCATCCTCAAAGGCTTGTACAAAGTGAAGCCCGCCACCAAGGGGAAAAAATACAAAGCGCATATTTTCGGCAGCGGGCCGATCCTGCGCGAAGCTTTGAAAGCCCAAGAGATGCTCGCCGAGCAATTCGATGTCAGCGCCGATATCTGGAGCGCGACCAGCTATAAATTATTGCGCGGCGAAGCGATGCGCACCAAGCGTTGGAACATGCTCCATCCCACCGCGGCGCCGAAGAAATCCTACATCGAGTCGTTGTTGGAAAACGAAGAAGGCGTGTTCGTCGCGGTGTCCGATTACATGAAGATGGTGCCGGATCAAATCGCGCCGTGGATTCCCGGCGGCTTGATGACCCTTGGCACCGATGGCTTTGGCCGCAGCGACACGCGCGCCAACCTGCGGCGATTTTTTGAAGTGGACGCCGAACTGACCACTCTAGCGACGCTGTATGCGCTGCATCAGAAAGAAGCCTTTCCCGCCAAAGTCGTCGAGGAAGCGATTCGTAAACTCGGCATCGATCCGGAAAAACCATTTCCGTTTTATCGCTAAACAATTTTGTTAAACCAACAGCAGCGGCAATTTCTCCATGGATGTAAAACTTCCCCAACTCGCTGAAGGTGTCGAGGGCGGCACGGTGGTCGGCATACTGGTCGCCGAGGGCCAGATCGTCGAAAAAGATCAGGCTTTCATGGAGTTGGAAACCCAGAAAGCGGTGGGCTCGATTCCCGCGCCAAGCTCCGGCGTGGTCACCAAGATCCATGTCAAGCAAGGCCAGGAAGTGAGCGTCGGCCAGACGTTGATCTCCATCGAGACCGCCAGCGCGAAAACTCCGGCGACACCGCCCGCGGCGCAAACCGCGCCGGCAAGCACTGCGAGCGCGCCGCCACCGGCAACCCAGTCAACCGCTTCCAGCCCGACGGCGAATGCCACGGCCAGCGACGACTACCACTACGAATCGAAAAGCGGCGTGGCGCCACCGGCGTCGCCGACAATCCGCAAACTCGCCAGGGAGCTCGACATCGACTTGACCAGGGTACGTGGCAGCGAGGCCGGTGGGCGGATCAATTTGGCCGATGTCCGGGCCTACATCCAGAAGCTCCAACAGCTGGCCTTTCAACCAGCGCCCAGTGCACCCGCCCCTGCCGCGGCGCCGACAACCACGCTTACCCCGGCGGAAGCCATCGATTTTGCCAAGTGGGGCGCGATCCGACGCGAAAAGATGTCACCGCTACGACGCACGGTAAGCCGGCGCATGGTCGAGTCCTGGACGTCGATTCCCAAGATCAATCAATTCGCCGATGCCGACATCAGCGTGCTCCTCGCCCTGCGTAAAAAATACGCGCCGGCCTACGAGAAAAAAGGCACGCATCTGACCTTGACCTCGTTTATTCTGTTCATCCTCGGCCGCGCCTTAAAGAAGCATCCGCGCGCCAACGCCAGCATGGACGACAGCGCGCTGGAGATCGTCTTCAAGGACTACTGCCATATCGGCGTCGCGGTGGACACCGAGGGCGGCTTGATCGTGCCGGTGCTGCGCGATGCCGATAAAAAAGACTTGCACCAACTCTCCGCCGACCTGCACGCGCTGACGGAAAAAACCCGCGCGCGCAAAATCGCCATCGAAGAACTGCAAGGCGGCAGCTTCACGATTTCCAATCAGGGCAGTGTCGGCGGCAGTCACTTCACGCCGATCATTTACGCGCCGCAGGTGGCGATCCTGGGCATCGGCCAAGGCCAAGCCAAGCCGGTGGCCATCGACGGCAAGATCGCCATCCGGACCATCTTGCCGCTCTGTTTAGCCTACGATCACCGCGTGCTCGACGGCGCCGACGCCGTGCGTTTTCTCAAAGACATCATCGCCGGCCTGGAAGGCTTTGCCGAAGCCGACATCAAACTGAAATAGCGACCCACTATGGAACCGATTACGACGGAAATTTTGGTACTGGGCGCCGGCCCGGGCGGTTACGCCGCGGCGTTCTACGCCGCCGACAAAGGCAAACAAGTAACTCTCGTTGAGCAGAACCCGCGCCTGGGCGGCATCTGCTTGAACGTCGGCTGCATACCGTCGAAAGCCTTGCTCCACGCCACTGAAATTCTGCGCGAGCGCAAAGAGTCGGCGGCGCGCGGCATCGCTTTCGACAAGCCGGCCATCGATCTCGATAAACTGCGCAATTGGAAAACCGGCATCCTCGACAAGTTGGGCCAAGGCATCAAGACCTTGGCCGAACACCGCAAGGTCAAAGTCATTCACGGCCGCGGCCATTTTGAAGACTCGCAGACCCTACGGGTGGAAACCGCCGAGGGGCAAAAGTTCATTCGCTATGAAAAGGCGATCATCGCCGTCGGCTCCAAGCCGGCGCTGCCCAACGCCTTCGATCTTGGCAACCCGCGGGTGATGACTTCCACCGGCGCGCTGGAGATACCCGACATTCCGGAAAATCTTTTAGTCGTCGGCGGCGGTTACATCGGCATGGAGCTCGGCACGGTGTACGCCGCCTTGGGCAGCCAGGTCGTGGTTCTCGAAGCCCTGCCGACGATCCTCGCCGGCGTCGACGCCGATCTGGCCCGGCCAGTCATGCGCGCGGCGCAAAAGGCGTTCAAGGAAATCCGTCTCAACACCAAAGTCCTGAAGATGGCCACCGCCGGCAAGCAGATCAAAGTCACCATTGAAATCGACAAACAGCCGCGCGACGAGCTTTACGACCGCGTCTTGGTCAGCGTCGGGCGCACCCCCAACCTGGCCGACCTGGGACTGGAAAATACCAAGGTCACCAAGGACGACAAAGGGTTTATTCAGTGCAACGCCCAGCAGCAAACCGACGATCCCAACATCTACGCCGTCGGCGACGTCAACGGTGGTGCCCTGCTAGCGCACCGTGCCAGCCGTGAAGGCAAGATCGCCGTCGAAGCTATCCTTGGCGAAGCGAGCGCCTTTGAAAACATCGTCATCCCCGCCGTGGTCTACACCGATCCGGAAGTCGCCTGGTGCGGCCTCACCGAGGCCGAAGCCAAACAGAAAAACATCGACATCAAAGTCGCCAAGTTTCTCTGGGGCGCGTCGGGCCGGGCCTTGACGCTGGACCGCCCCGACGGCTTGACCAAACTGATCATCGAACCGGAGACCGAACGCATCCTCGGCGTCGGTGTGGTCGGCGCTGGCGCCGGCGAACTAATCGCCGAAGGCGTGCTCGCCGTCGAGATGGGCGCCACCGCCCGCGACATCGCCGACTCCGTGCATCCCCACCCGACGCTGTCGGAGACTTTCATGGAAGCGGCGGAATCGTTCTACGGCACGGCGACCCATACCTTGTCGCGACGCGGCGCGTAGACTCGGAATATCTCTCGCAAAGGCGCCAAGCTCGCAAAGTTCGGAAATTGGGAATGAAAATCATCAGCAACAATTTAAACCTTTCCTCTTCGAACTTGGCGTCTTTGCGCCTTGGCGAGAGTAATATCCGAATCCGAATATACCGGTAGACAAGACGTCGTGACTGAACTGATCCCCCGCCTATTTCTCATCGATGGCAGCTCGTACATCTTCCGCGCCTTCTTCGCCATTCCGCCGCTGACCAACGCCGCCGGCTTGCCGACCAACGCGATCTTCGGCTTCACCAATATCCTGCTGAAGTTTTTGAAGCAGTATAAACCCGAATACGTCGCGGTTGCCTTGGACGCCGGCCGGGTCACGTTTAGAAATGAAATGTACGCCGACTATAAGGGCAACCGGCCGGAAGCGCCGGCCGACTTGATTCCGCAGTTCCCCTACTTCCGCAAGGTGCTCGACGCTTTGAACTTGCCGCTGCTGGAAATCCCCGGCTACGAAGCCGACGACATCATCGCCACGCTATGCGACCGGCTCTCCGGCCAAGGCTGCGAACTGGTGGTGGTGTCGAGCGACAAGGATTTAATGCAGCTAGTCACCAACGGGGTGAAACTCCTCGACAGCGCCAAGGACCGCTGGATCGGCAAGGACGAAGTCAAGGAAAAATTCGGCGTGGCGCCCGAGCAGGTGATCGACGTCATGGGGCTGATGGGCGACGCGGTGGACAACATTCCCGGCGTCAAAGGCATCGGCGAGAAAACCGCCGGCGCTCTGATCCAGGAGTTTCACAATTTGGAAAACCTCTACGCCCATCTCGACGACATGGAGCAAATGAAACTGCGCGGCGCCAAGCGCATTCGCCAGATCCTGGAAGCCGGCAAGGACAAAGCCTTCCTGAGCCGCGACCTCGCCACCGTCAAACGCGACGTGCCGCTGGACACCGGCCTAGCCGAACTGGAATTCACCGGCTTCAACCTGGAAAAGACCCGCACCCTATTCACCGAACTGGAATTTACCAATCTCATCAAGCTCATCGAAAACGGCGGCTGAGCGGTATCGCCAGCATTGATATCGTACCCAGGACGAAACCCCACCCCTCCCAAGCCCCAACTCCTGCCGCGCAAAAAAGGCGGCGGAATGATGCACATCGACGATCTCAATAACGGGCCGGATTGGGCCAAACCGATCGTCCGGCAAAATGCCAGGCCTCAGATTAAATCCAACGCGATGACCACTCTCTGTCGTCCCATAAACCGACTGAAGGCATCGCCCAATCTCTTCATCCAGCGATACTTCTGATTCAGAAGATCATGGCCCAGCGCAGCGCCGCGTTCATCCACTACCCGTGCATTCGCCTCCACCCATTCACCCTTTGGCTTGCCGCGCACATCGCAGGGCATGATCCTGACTTTTGGATTATTGCGAATCCGCTTAACCTTGCCCGCGTCGGCAATTGAGTAGATGAAAAACCGCTGGTCTTTTACCGCAAACCATAGCGGGGTCGCCACCGGCGTGCCGTTTTTCCGGTAGCTTTCCAGGTTGAGATATCGCTGGTTGGAAAATTGATCGAGTCTTTGGGTACTCATTCGACCTTGTCCAATTCAGAGCAAAACCCAAAACTTCGACCGCTTGAACCGCCGATCGTAGCTAATCACTTACCAATGCCCGCCAGCTCCTTGGCCAAACGAACGTACGGGCTCAGATCGTAGGCGCCGACGAGCCGCTGTTTGTTGGTGGCCAGACTGGCGACGTTGAACATTTCGAACAAGAGCTGGCGCGAACCGAAGGAATCGCAGGCGTACTCCCACGCCAGTTTCAACATGCGAAACATTTCTTCGGTGCGTTGGTTCTCGCCGACAAAATAGCGCTGAATATGTGGGCCGACCTCGGGGTTGGCCATGTCGGCCTGGCTCGGCGACATCAAGATGCCTGAACCGCACAACTCTCGAATCAGCTGCATCATCTGCGGATAGCCCTGGATCGAAAAAATTCGCGCCGCCTGCGCCGGTGTCCAATTGGGCAGGGTCAAACCGGACGGAGAGCGCACTGGGTTGATTTCGGCAACTTGAATGAACGCTCTCATCGTCTCCATATAAATGATCGCGTCGGCCAGAGCCAGTTGCACATGGGGCTGTTTTAAAGTGCCGAGATATTCGGCCATCGACGCGCAAATGCCGAGCAACACCTCCGCTTTGACCGCCAGACGAACCAGCACATACCAAGGCCCGATGCCCATGGCACCTTGGAAGAGCTGCGCGTACAGACCGGGGTCTTTGGGATGAGACTGACGCAAGTAGAAGACCCGGTCCCAAGGAATAAAAACGTTGTCGAACAGCACCATGGCATCCATCTCGTCCCAGTGCGGACTCAGCGGATGGTCCGCAGGATTGGACGGCGTCATGGATTCTCGACAAACGAGTTGCAGGCCTTTGGCATTCACCGGCACTGCGAAATAGACCACCTCATCGGGCTGAAGGTTAGGCCGTGGTTGGGTCAGGCAGAGGATTTCATTGGCGTAGGGTGCCTGGGTTCCCACGCCTTTGGCCCCGCGCACAACGATGCCGTCGGAACGCCGCTCCACCACCCGCAAGAATTCTTGTTTGGATTCCGGATGGCTACGGTGGTGAAACGGATCGTTGAAAATGGTCGCGATGCTCAAATCGTTTTCACGGCAATACTCGAAGTAGCGCGTCACGTTCTCCGCGAAGTCCGGGTTCTCTTGGCCGAAAATGTCACGACTATCGTGCAGCCCCAAAATCACCGTCGCCAAGTGCTGCGGAAGTCGAGCCGCCGTGCCTCCCGTACGGCGCACCAGGAACTCGTACATCTTGCGCTGCCGGATCAGATCTTCCACCGATTGGGGCAGCAGATAAGCCAAGCTGACCCGCTCGCCCGTTGTCGGCGAAGGCATGGTCAGCAGCTCCTGATGGGCCGGATCATGCTGTAGGTCAAAAACCCCAGCGACGCTGCGCGCCGCGCCTGCCAAGCGCGGATGCGCGGTGACGTCCACCCGTTCGCCCTGCAGCCACACACGCCGTCCGTCTCTAAGGCTTTCCAAATATTGCGCTCCACTACGTATAGCCATTTCTCAGCTCTCAACCCATCTTGTTGCGGTTTGTAACAATGAATTCGACTCGCCTTCTCGGCGAGCCCATCTGTTCGGTCGAAACTATCCGATATCTTGAAAGAATGTCAATTTGCGGGTGCCATGGATACAGGCTCGTGCCCGACAATCTCAAATTCACCCACTAAGCTAACCACGGATTGCCTATGCAGACATTTGCGGTATATAATCTAGACAATTGTCCATGGAGAGCTAATTCGATGAATGCTGCCGTTTCGATAGATCGCATGCTTGGGGGCAAACAAACGTTTAAGACGAAGCCGAAATCCGCCTTCGATTGGCATGCTTTATTGCTTATCGGATTACCGCTGCGAGCGTTGGACAGCTTCAAGCAGGCGACCGCGCTGTCCGACGCGCGCTTGGCGACGCTCGTCGGCGTCAGCGGCAAGACCCTGCAACGGGCGCGTGGCACCGGCCAACGACTCGACGCGGTGACCAGCGACCGTCTATTCCGCACCGCCAGTCTGGTTGCCTTGGCGGCCGAAGTTTTGGAGAGCAAAGAACGGGGCATCGCATGGCTCAACCGCGGCCAGACTGGCCTTGGTGGGAAAATCCCGTTCGATCTCATGACCACCGAGGCGGGGTCCGAACAGGTCGAACAGCTCCTGCTGCGAATTGAACACGGCGTCTACTCTTGAGGCACGCTTTCCGGATCGTCAAACGCCGGCACGCCAAGCAAGCGTTCAGCGGTGAAGGAGCCAAGCTCGCCGGTGGCCGCTGGAACAGCCCCGGACAACGCGCCGTCTATCTCTCCTCCACGCTTGCCCTCGCCGCCATGGAAACCTTCGTGCATCTGGGTGACGATGCCGCGCATCTAGACTATGTCTATTTCGAGATTGAAATCCCCGACACCGTCCACATTCTGCCCTTAACCATCAAGCCCCGAGGTTGGCGCGAAGAGCCACCCGGCCCAGCATCGCAACGCGTCGGCGACCGCTGGTTGCGCGCCAACACATCCGCTCTCTTAGAAGTGGTGTCAGTGATCATCCCAACCGAGACGAACCTAGTCCTTAATCCTGAACATCCGGATGCAAGCAAGTTGCGGATACTCCCACTCCGGCCTTTTCAATTCGATTCGCGGATGTGGAAGTAAGATTTCGCGGGGATTAATCGCAAGACTCCGCGCTAGGGCTGTTGGTTTTTGAATGGAAAACTGCGCCTGACAGATCAGTCAAACTCGCAACAAAGCAAGGCCTGGCCCCAGATCTGCTGCACTTTTCGCGAACGCGGCGCCGGCTATTACAATCCCGACGAAGCGGCGCGCCGCTTGCTAGCGCGCAACCCTGTCCTTTCTCAAACCGACGCCAACAGCACCGCTGCAGAATTACTCACCCGGACGATCCCGAAAACACCCCCGACTGGGCCAAACCATTGTCGCGCCGGCGTTGAAGCTCCACAAGGTCAGATCGTACGACGGGATCAGAATATGGTGAATTTTAGGAAGCTAACAGCGGTGGCGAGATTATTCCGGTCTGTTCAAAGGCACCAGAATTCTACACGCAAGACAGCAAGGCCAGGCTGCAAATCGTCTCATGAGTCGGTAAGTAGCGCGTTGTTAGATGCGCTTCTTATACGATAATGCCTAGCCACTGACCGGATGTATCAAACCGCAAGATCGAATCGCTCTGCGTGGGAACAAGAAACCCAATCCAGCAGCTAGATAAATCGAACACGTTTCCAAATCCGCTCTCAGAAAACACGATAAAACTTGTAAAACGCGCAGACGTGTCAAATATCAGCGTAACTCGATCATCCGCACGAACAACAAAGCCTTCCTGTTCCAGGCTGACACCATAGAGATACGGCCCTCCGTAGAACCGATTGCGACGCGGATCAATCGTCATATTCCGGTTCGGATCAATTGTCATGTTGCGACGCGGATCGATTGTCATGTTTTTGTTTGGATCAAGCAATGGGTTCTTTCGCGGATCTTTTGCAGCGAAGAAATCGGTTCTCTCGATCCTCTCTGCCCCTTCAAGACCAATGTCCAAAAGAAGTAGATATTCGCCGTCAGAATCCGAACCGAAGCTTGCGTAAATACGAAACCTTCCACGCTTAATGGTAAGAATACTGGAGTCCAGAAACCTTACCTCTAGCCCGGATACGCGATTAGTTAAGCTGCTTCTGTCGACGACTTTTATCACGTTTACGACAAACGAAATTTCAGCAAGGTCTCTACCCGAAAAGGACCCGAGTTTCTGAGTGAAAGTTGGTGTGACTAGAAATCTCATTTAAGAATCTTCTCGAGCTCTCTCATGGCACTAACCAGCTCTCCCTTATCGCCGGAACGTATCGACGCTTTGTAACGTTCCGCAGCTTCGGGAAGACACTTGCTTCGCATATATGCGCGACAATAATCGTCATCTAGGAACCGACGCACTTCACGTTCGTGCATGTAAACTACCCGGTAATATAGAAAGCTAAGAAAAAACATCGCCAAGAGGCCATATAAACTTTTCGCCCTGAAAGTCGCTGACCAATCCAGCCGGCCAGCATTTGAGATTTCAGCGACAAAGGTACCTGCTAGCACACCGACGATGGCTGGGATAGTGACCGCGAAGAGAGTCTTCCAGCCCGGCGATTCCAAGAGGTTGTCGGGGATTAAAGTCGCCACAATTGTTTACCGGTGCACCAGATCAAAGCGGTTCTGCGTTTCTAACTCTTAACTATCTGTCGCATGTCACGTCTAGCCCATCCTAAACTCGCAGAGCGAGTTTTAAATTGGATCACCCAGTTACCCGTGAAGTTTAGCCAACAAATCGTCTCTATGACCCGGATTTGTAGATTGCGACTGTATCCGCATATCGCAGGTGAAATACTTTGTATCTTTCGTGGTCCATTATGTCCGAACAAGAACGTCCCGGAGCAAGCCGGTCATCTGCCAAAGTCTTCATCCTTCAGCTCAATCGGCTTCCCATGCGGCGTTCGGTGCATGGCCCGCTCCCAGGCTTGGAAATGTTCAGTGAGCGCTTGGGTCGAGGTCGCGCCTTTTTCCGCGACCATGCGTTCGAGAGTAGCGAGCCAGTGGAGATAGTAAGTCTCGCCGGTGTCGGGATCGCCGGCGGCTTGGGCTTTTTTGATTTCCTCGCCGAGCATGGCGGACCACTCGGGCCACGCGAACAGACCTTTTTCGTGCAGTGTCAGCGCCAGCGCAAACGCATGCGCTTCCCAGGGGGCGCGGAAGACTGGGCCGGCCGCGTCACGCGGAATGCCGGGCACGGATTCGGCGGCGCGGCGGGCGGATTTGGGTTCGATCAATGGTTCCGGCATAAATAATTCACGGCGGAAGCGCTTCGGCTGGGAGTCTAGATTTTCCAATCTTACGCGGCCACGATGTCCACACGGGCCGTGTAGCCGAGCTGCGCCAAAAGCCGCTCGCAATCTTCCCACGTCAACCCAAATGCGCGCACATCGGCTACGCCTAGTTGCGCCAGGACGTCGGCGATCGAAGCCGCGTCACTGTCGGCGAAATCGCCTTCCATCAATGCATCCTCGGCCCAACTGACAAGTTGCCCGATGGAAATCTCGTGGCGCAAGTAAGCGGCGATCTTACTGGACACGGTTTGTTTCGAAATCGTCATGGCCAATATCTTATACTTTCCGATGCCCCGTATCTACGGGAAATTTCTCATGCAGCTCGACCAGCTGACCCGCTTCATCGTAAATTTCTTGCCAGAATCGAAGCGTGACCTCGTCAGCATCCACTTCCTTGAGATAACGCGCACACCAGCCAAACCGGCCGATTATTTCCAGCCAATAAATTCTTCCGCCGCTCGGCAATTCGTTCCATGTTCTAAACTTCTTTTCATTTTGGACACGATTGTTCATCGAGCCTCGGCGCGAACCCTCTGATTGGCCAAAACGGTCTCAACCCTCTTCAAGATACGGCTCAAACGCTTCGATGGACACTTTCGATCCGGGCTCGGCGTCGGCGCCCCAGAGCTCTTGGGCGTCGAAGCGCACGGTGTAGAGCCAATGCGGATCGTCGCCTTTGCCGCTCGCTACCGAGTCGGGGAAGGCGTGGGTGCCGTGCAGGCGCTCGACCACGCCGACATGGCCGCGGGCGTAGCGTGGTAGGCGGGTGTGGTGTTTGGGATGAAAGTTCTTAGTGCGCACGCGGTCGCCGATCTTGAACTGTGCCGGTCCTTGGGCCGGCCGGTAAAACGAGCCGCGCTTGGTGACCTTGTCGATGTCGTCCAGCGAAAATGGGCCGCGTGGGAGATTTTTCGCCGGGCGCAGGGCGCGGCCGGCTTCGACTTCGTCGGCGTCGACGATGCCCTTCTCGATGAGCAGGTTTTGATTGCGCACGAACCATTTCTCGTAATAAGGCCGGCTCAAATAAAAACTCGGCGCCATCATCTCAATCGCGTGTCGACTAGTATCGATGGTCCAGGCACGGAAAACGCCGATGGCGCGGCTCATCGCCAGCACGCGTCCTTCCCAGGGATGATGAAAGACCGGTTCATTGGGCTCGGGCTCGACCTTGCCGAAACCGTCCATGCCGCCCATGTCATGCACGCCATCCATCACGCCACCTCGCTTGAATTTTTCGCTAGGCCGGTGCCGACCATGCTGTCGCGGGTGACTAGTTTGGCGAGCCGCTCCTCGCTCCAGCCTTCGGTGCCGGCGGGACGCATGGGCACGACGACGTAGCGGGTCTCGGCCGTCGAATCCCACACGCGTATCTCGGTCTCGGCTGGCAAGGCGACGCCAAAATCCGCCAGCACCGCGCGCGGCTCTTTGACCACCCGCGAGCGATAGGCGAAGGACTTGTACCAAGTCGGCGGCAAGCCGAGCACGTCGGTGGGATAACAAGAGCACAACGTGCAGACGATCATGTTGTGCAGCTGCGGTGTATTCTCGACGGCGATAAGATGCTCGCCCACGGATCCGACTTGTTGGGCGATGGTCGCCACCGCCTTGCTGGCGTCGTCAAGCAGCGCTTGCTTGAACGCC
Organism: Syntrophobacter sp. SbD2; assembly: GCA_945889495.1. GTDB lineage: Bacteria > Desulfobacterota > Binatia > UBA9968 > UBA9968 > DP-20. Next base: position 23,356 of record CAMDBU010000027.1, read on the forward strand.
GCATCGCACCAGGCCTTGGCGATCACCTGGGCGCCGATATGCGGCCCGATCTTGGTTTCGTAAAGCTCGACGATACGGTCGAGCGCGGCGGGTTCGATATAACCTTTGTCGACGAGAATCGTCTCCAGCGCGCGCACCCGGAGATCCATATCCGTGAGCGTGGAGCCTTCTTCGTGATCGTGTTCGTGATGATGTTCAGCCATACGCCGAATATAGCCAAGAGGGTGGGTGGCGCGCAATCGGAATACGGTCCCAAATTGATTTTCGCGCAGACCCACCGAACGTCCAACCCTCGCTGAAACGCGCTACAACCATCATGAATGGAAGAAACTTATGCGCCAAGTGCACAGAGATCGAGGGGGCGCTGCGTTGGAAAGTCAATATTCTGTCTGAGATGTAGATTCGTCGGATTTCTTTACCGCTTGAACCGCCGATTTCGTGGCCTCGCGAACACCCTGGCCGCCGGCGCTGACCAAATCCCGCGCACCGTGACCGACCGCGCGCGTTACATCCCGAGCGGTATGACCAATGGTCCGACCGGCTTCCTTAAGCTGAACGCAGCCCAATGCGGCTCCGGTGGTCGCAGCAAGCAAGCAGGCGAGCATTATGGCGCGAGAGTTAAACACTCGCCTAGTTTAGCATATTTGCGGGTCAACCGAAGGGCCGTTTTCGAACGCGAGGCGAACATCAGTGCCGGTTGAGCTGGGGGTCGAATCGTTGCGGGTTCCATCCCACAAATCCTAGTGAAACACACTCCCGCCATCGACGACGATCGACTGCCCGGTCATGAAGTCGCTGTCCGACGAGCAGAGAAAAACTAGCGTGCCCATCAAGTCGTCGGGCGTTTGTAGCCGCTTGATGGAGCGCGCTTTGAGTTGTAGTTCGGTCAATTCCGCAGGCGCGTTTTGCCCTTCGTGCTCGACCAATCCCGGCGCGATGGCGTTGACGCAGATGCCGAACTCGCCGACTTCCCGCGCCAGCGATCGGGTCATGCCGATCAGCGCGGCCTTGGATGCGACGTAGTGGAGAAAGTTGGGCGTGCCCCAGTAGGCGGTGGACGATGAGATGTTGATGATCTTGCCGCTCTTCTGTTCTTTCATTTGCGCGAACACCGCTTTGGCGCAGAGAAATGGCCCTTTGATATTCACCGCGGAAACTTTGTCCCACTCCTCGCCGCTGATCTCGTAGAACGGATGGCGCTCGATGTTGATGAAGATCGCCGCGTTGTTGACGAGTATATCGATGCGGCCGAAGGCTTTCACCGCCTCGGCAGCCATGCGGTTAGTGTCGGCTTCGTTCGACACATCGACCTTAAGCGCCAGCGCCTTGCCGCCCCTGGCGCGAATCTCATTGGCGACCGCTTCACCGTCGAGAATATCGGCGATCACCACCGCCGCGCCCTCTTCGGCTAACCGCCGGCAATAAGCGGCGCCGATATGGCGCGCGCCGCCGGTGACGATGGCAACTTTGCCTGCCAACCTCATGTCAGCCCCGTCAGATGCTCGCGAAAGTCCACCGGATTCCACCAGGTCTTGAGTCCCAACGTTTCCGCGATCACTTTCGCCGCGTTGTAGCCCGGCGCGCCGGTGATGTTACCGCCGGGGTGGCAGGAGGAGCCGCACATGAATAGGCCGTCGATGGGCGTTTTGTACTGGCCCCAGCCGGGGAACGGGCGGTTTTCCAACGCCTGATCGCCGGAGTATTCGCCGACCATCCAATCGCCGCAGTACATGTTTTTGTCATGGCGCTCGATGTCGAGCGGCGTCGTCGAGTCGGTGGAAAGTATATTCGCCTCGTCCAAATTCGGCGCGAATTTTTGCCAGACCCCCAACTGCTTCTTAAACCAATCGTCGCGAGCCTTGTCCCAGTTCAGCGGATTGCCCCAGAGATTATAGGTCATGAGCTGCCACATGAATGCGGTGGCTTTGCCCGGCGGTGCCTGGGTAGGATCGTGGAACGACGGCGTGGCGCCGTTCATGAATGGCTTGCGCGGCAATTGGCCGGTGCGGCAGTCCTCGAAGAGATTCTGCAAGTCTTCATAATCATCCAAGCCGACTATATGCATGAACGAGCCGGCGACTTCGGGATGCTTTTCTTCGGTGATATATTTCGGCCGCTCGTTGAGCGCCAAGTTAGTCGCGAAAATCGGCGTGGTTTTGGAGAAGCGAAAATTGCTCGCCAGATCGGCGAACTTGGTTTCGAGATTTTCCTTGCCGACCAGTTTGATGAAAGTCTCCACCGGATTGACGTTGGAGGCGATGAACTTGCGCGCCTTGATCACCGTGCCGTCTTCCAAAACCACAGCCGTTGCCTGGCCTTTGTCGACGAGAATTCTTTCCACGCCATTGGCCTCGATGTAGTCGACGCCGTTGTGCGACATCATATGCGCCAAGTTGTCGCCCAACGCGTGGGAGGTGCCGCGGCATAGTTGCGGGTTGACCCCCCAGGCGATCATGGCGGGAATTAAATAGCCGGTCTTGGGCGCGTCGAGCTCGTAGCCGCGCATGACGCCCAAGAAGCCGATAAACGCCCGCACCCGCGGATGCTCGAAGTGCTTGAGCACGAACTCTTCCGGCGTGGTGTCGAAGTACTTCAAATACTCGCGCCCCTCTGGGGTCTTTTCCAGGAGCGGCTTTTTCTCCTCGAAGGCTAGCGGCACGGCGTAGGTCTCGGTGAAGACAATTTTCTGCACCACCGGCTGCCAACGCGTCCAGATGTCCATGAACGACGCCGCGTCTTTTTTGGAGAAACGCGCGATGGTCTCGACGGTCTTGTTCACGTCGGAGAACCAGCCGAGATAGGTCTTGTCGAGAAAATGGTGCACCACGCCGGGATCGGGCCGGTAGTAGTGAATGCCGAAGTTCTCCAGCTCCAGATCCTTGTACCAGGGCAGCATCATCAAGCCGCGGTGAAATACCGAATGGATGTTGTGCCAGAAGCCAGCGTAGTTGCGGTCCTCATGGGAGTCGAGACCGCCACCCACTTCCATGTTTTTCTCGACCACCATGATCTTCTGGCCGCACTTGGCCAGATAGCCGGCGCAGATCATGCCGTTGTGGCCGGCGCCGATGACGACGCCGTCGTACTCTAAGATTTTTGCCATTGTCCCGTCATACCGGCGTAGGCCGGTATCCATCCCCATCCCCCAACCTGGATGCCGGTCTGCACCGGCATGACGGATTGGAGCTTTTCTTAATTCGGAATAACATCAGCCAAGCGGCGCGCACTGTCAAAGCTTCAAGTCCGCCTTCATCGCCTGCCACGCGTTATACCCCGATCCGGCGATCACCGCGTCGGCGGGATGCATCGCCACACCGACTTGATAGAGCCCTTGGATCGGCGTGCGGTAGTCGGAAATTTGCTCGATGGGACGCATCTCGCCCATCTGTGTCGGAATCTTGCGCGCGACCCACACCGAGCCGCGGCGCATATTGGGCCAGCGGGTCGCCATGTAGTGCGGCTCCATGGCGACCTTCATGGTGATGTTTTCGTCGGTCAAGTTGGTGGCGTAGCGCCGCCACAGAGTCAACACAGTATCGAGAAAATCATTTTTCAGCTTGACCCAATCCTCGGGCCGCTGGCCTTTCAACTGATAGGGCACCGGCAGATACACCGACGCCGCATGCTTGCCGGCGGGCGCCTGCAAGGGATCGAAAGCGGTCGGGCAAATCGCGTGCAGACAAGGATGTGACGGAAACTCACCGGCACGAATTTCCCGCCACATGGTTTCAAGATCGCCGGGCCGCTCGGGGCCGATGTTAACGTTCATTGCCTGGCCCACCGCCGGATTGTTGGCTTCATGCATGGCGTAGCGCACCGGCGCCTTCAACGCGAGATGAACTTGGAAGTAAGAAAACTCGTCGACTTGAATATCTTTCACCCGCTCGACAAACGTCCGCGGCAGATAATCCTCCCCCACCATCTCGACCAGCGTCGCATAAGGATCGGCATTGGACACCACCGCCAAACGCGCCGTCCACTCGCGCCCATCGCGCAAGCGCACGCCGACTGCCCGGCCGTCGTCGTTGACGAGGATTTTTTCGACATGATGGACCGCGCGGATCTGCCCGCCATTGTGGACATAGGCGCGCTGCAAGACTTGGGCGATGCTATGGGAACCGCCGCGCGCCAGCTCGGGCTGTTCGTCGCCGGCGACTAGTTTTAACACTTCAATGCCACCACCGGCATAATCGACACCGACACCGCGCGGGATCGCCATCTGCGACAGGATCAAAGTTTTCACCGCGTCGTTGTCGAACAGCTCGTCGACCACTTGGCGCGGTGACAGCTGCCAGAGCCGTTTGAATTCCGGACCGTCGGGATCGCCATCTAGCGTTTGCAAGATCGCCGCCCCCGCCAGTGGCGACTGGTAATAGTAGGGAATTAGAAAATCGCGGATCAGCTGCTGAAAGCGGCGATGCAGTTGACGCCAGGTCTCGCCGTCCTTGGTCGAAAACCGCTTTATCGAAGTGACGGTCTGCTCGATGGATCGATGGTGAGAGACCGACTGACCATCGGGCAGCAGCAACGAGCTGATCACCGGCGGCGCGATGAACTCAGCATGGTGGCCGTCGTCCCAGTTGAGTTCCTTCCACACCGGCGAGACTTCCCGGTTGTCTTGGAAATAAGCCAGGGTGTTATGCCAGTAGCCGGGCCGGGTGATCTCCTCGCTGGCCAACCGCCCGCCATTTTCCAACCGGCTCTCGCAGATCACCGTGCGCAGCCCCGCCTTGGCGAGATAGGTGCCAAGAGCAAAGTTGTTTTGCCCGGCGCCGATCAGTATGACATCCCACTCGCTATCGACCACGACGAACTCCCTCGTGCTCGTGTTCGCGGCTCGTGTTCGTCCGGAATCCGACACGAGCACGAGCACGAGCACGATCACGACATGCAACCACAGGGCTCACCTCGACACGTTAAGCAGCACTACTGCAAAAATATCTTCTTATACTCCGCCATCTTTTCCCTGAGCGCAGCGGCGTCCATGTCGAGCATCTCGACGAGCTCGATCTTGTCGGCGTCGGGCAAGGGCGGATAGATGCCTTTGCGGGTGATGAATTCGCCGATGCCGGCCATGATCTTCAAGCTTTCCTCGCCGAGGAAGTAGTCGATAAACGCCCGGCCGCCGCTCGGATGCACCGGCTTGGCGGCCATGGCGATGGACTGGCCGTCGCCCATGAATTTACCCAGCCGTGAGTAATCCAGCGGCACGCCCTTCTTGCCGTAGAAGACGACATTTTTCAGAAATGCCACGCCGATGGGCGCTTCGCCGGTGGTGATCCGCTCGCCGGCGGGGGTGAGCGATTCCACCAACAGCGGTTTGGACGCCGCCAGGTCGCGAATAAATTTGTCGGCCCGCTCCTTGCCGAGAATCTTGGGCAGACTGGCGAGCCACTGGGCGGTGGTCACATGTTGGCTCGGATCGGGGAACACCACTTTGCCCTTGTACTGCGGCTTGACCAAATCTTCTAAACTCTTCGGCGCGTCGGCCGGCTTCACGGCGCTGGTGTTATAGACGATGCCGATGATGCTGTTGCGGTAACTCGGCGAGCCGAGGGCCGTGTTGATCACTTCCTTGGGAAAGGCGCGCGCCGACGGCGAGTCGTATTTGCCGAGAAAGCCGTCCTTGGCGATCAGCTGCAAGGTCACGTCGGTGGTCAAGACGACATCGAAACCAGGCTTGCCGGCGCGCGACTCTGTGGCGATACGGTCGGTGACTTTGTTCGACGCCGCGCGCCAGTACTCGACGTCAATGCCATGGCGTTTCTTCATCGCCGCAGCGATCAGATCCATGGTTTCGTTTTCCAGCGAACCGTAAACGATCACCTTGCCGCCCTCTTTTTTCGCCGCCTCCAGCAGCTTGGCATCCTGAGCCAGCGCCGCGCCTTGCCAGCTTAGAAGAACGGCGAAACTAGCGATTAAGTACCTGGAGAATTTCATAGTGAACCTGCCCCCTTGAGATGTATCGTGCATAGCCCAAAGCCGGGTCAATGTCCATCCGCTTTTTGCGCCACTTTAGTTATTCGATTGTCTGCCCCTTCGCCATTTGCTACCCTGCGAAGCATCCCATGACTGCACCAGAAAAACTTAAAAAAATCCGCGACGAGTTAAAGCAACTGTTTCTCGAACGGGCCGACTTGATCGACGGCGCCCTGGCGGCGCTTTTGTCGGCCCAGCATTTGTTGATCGTCGGCCCGCCGGGCACGGCGAAATCGATGTTGGCCGACGAGCTCTGCCGGCGCATCGAGGGGGCCAACTATTTTCAGTGGCTGCTGACCCGCTTCACCACCCCCGAAGAGGTCTTCGGCGCGGTGAGTCTGAAGGCCTTGGAACAGGACGACTACCGCCGGGTGACGACGCGCAAGCTGCCCGAAGCCCATATCGCCTTCTTGGATGAAATATTCAAAGCCAACTCGTCGATTTTGAATTCGATCCTATCGCTGATCAACGAGCGCTTGTTTCACAACGGCAAGGAGATCGTCAAAGTGCCGCTCCTGACGCTGTTCGGCGCCAGTAACGAGCTCCCCGAGGAAGAGGAGCTGACCGCGCTCTACGACCGCTTTCTCCTGCGCTTCGTGGTCGGCTATATCAGCGAGGATTTCCGCTTCCTGCGCATGCTCGAAGCCCAGAGCGCGCCGGAACGAACGATCTTAACGCTCGCCGAGTTGAACGAGCTCCAACAGCTGGCGCGCAATGTCGCGATCCCGCCCCATGTCTACCGCAGCATCGCCGACATCCGCCGCGAGCTCAATAAGAAAAACATCCAAGCTTCCGACCGGCGCTATCGCCAATGTTTAGGTCTCCTCCAAGCCTACGCCTTTATCGAAGGCGAACACGAAGTCTACGAAAAGCATCTGCTGTTCCTCGAACATGTCTTGTGGCGCGATCCCGCCGAGCATGACGCCGTGCGCACCACCATCCGCGAGATATTGCTCGGCTACGAAGAAGAAATCACCGAGCTGCTCTATGAATCGCGCGAGATCCGCGAGTCGGCGTTACAAACCAGCCGATCGAGCGATGAGCGGGCGCGCGCCTTGATCGAACTCCATACCAAGCTGCGCAATATTCTGGTCAAAGTCGATCAGATCATGGATAAGGCCAAACGCATGGGCCGGCCTCTCGACCGGGTCGACAAGGCGCGTGGCGAGATCGAACAGCTGCAGAAAGATCTCCTGGAGCAGTTCTAATGGCCACCAGGCGTCCCACCAAAGCGCCGGCCAAACGGGTTTTCCAACCCCTGCCAAAAAATAGTTTCTGGATCGATAGCGACGCCTACGACCGGCGGGTCTGGGAACACCTGCGCCAGGAGTCGCCGTCGTTGCGCGAGGTCGAAGCCAACGGCGCCACCCTGCTGCCGCACTTCGGGCCGCTTTTGCAAGATATTTTTTGCCTGCTGTTTAAGAACAATATCCGTTACAACGCCGACGCCGAAGTCCTGCCCAGCGCGCTCCTCAACCGGAAATTTCTCGACGCCATTCATCAGGGCAGCCAGTACGATTTCCTGCGCGACCAGACGCTATTGAACGAAGCCCATGCCGGCCTGTCGACCTTGATCCTCGGCGAACGGCTGCTAGGGCTGGTGCGCGAGGAGAAGTTTTTAAACCGGCGCGACATGCGCGATCTCTGGGATATTCAAAAGCAGGAAGAGCTGGTCGGCGACAAGATCGAAGCCTACGACAACGCCGACACCATCCCCGAAGATCAGCTATCGGAAGAGGGCAAGAAGGCGCTGCAAAAAGCCAAGGAAAAGATGGGCGGCGAGGTGCAAGGCGCCGAGGCGCTCCTGCGCCACAAGACTGCGCAGTTGAAAGAAGACTTGAAGCAGTTCGAAGCCCAGGCGAAAAACCGTCTGCAAGCCGAAGCGATCAAGGTTGCCCAGGAGCTCGAAGACGCCAGCGAAGAAGCCCAGGTCTGGGGCGACACCATCGGCACCGGCGAGAAATCGCCGCCGGGGCAAAAATTAGAACTGGGCCGGCGGCTGGCCGGCAACGAGAAATTGAAAAAGCTCGCGCGCATGGTCGGGCGCATGAAGTTTCACGCCCAGGCGCTGCGCAAAAAAGTCTTCGAGCGATCGAATGAAGAGCTCCTCGAAGTCGAGCAAGGCGACGCCCTGCACCGTTTGCTGCCGCATGAAATGTTGAGCCTGCATCATCCGGTATTGCGCAAGGATTTTTACCGCCGCTTTCTCGACCAGGAGCTGATTCAGTATTCGCTGCGCGGCGTCGAGGAAAAAGGCAAAGGACCGATGATCGTCTGCCTGGACGGCAGCTCGTCCATGTCCGGCGACAAGGAGATCTGGTCCAAGGCGGTAACTTTGACGCTGTTGGAAATCGCCCGCAAACAGCGCCGGTTATTCCGCTCGATCTGTTTTTCGTCGGCTGACACGCCGCTGCAAGTCTTGGACATGAACCCGCGCGACCGCTACGAGGTCGAAACCAAGACCATCATGGATTTGGCCGAATACTTCCCCGGCGGCGGCACCGATTTTCAAAAGCCCCTCGACGCCGCGCTCGCCTGCCTGCGCGAATCGCGCTTCAAGAAAGGCGACATCATTTTCATCACCGACGGCGAATGCCAGGTCGACCCGCAGTGGGCGGAGAATTTCCGAGAAGAAAAAGAACAACTCGGCTTCTCACTGTTCTCGATCCTCATCGACATGGGCCCAGCATCGTTGGGCACGCTTAAGGAATTCAGCGACCGGATCTCAACGATCAAACAATTGACCGGCGATGAAGCGAAAGAGATTTTCATAAAATTTTAGGGTGCTGGAGGCGATCGCGCCGGAACCACTACGCAAGCCAGGAGAACCGTGTTGTATAACGCAGGGTGGATACCAATAAAGCGGATACCGAAAAGCCAATCCTGTCGCTGTCTTTTCTCCCTGCTGTTTGACGAATGGCGGGCGCTGGCAGTGTAATTTTCATACACAGACCAGTGTATGGAATCCCGGCAGTCATGAAGAAAACTTGACAGGTATTGAATATGCTTATAGAAACCGGCCTGCGTGAATGAATCGAGAAAATTTCTTACACTGGTCAGTATAATCACAAGTTGGGCTGAAGAGAGCATGAAATGAGCATCTTCGAAGGAATCAACGTTGTCTCGATCTCTGTTTCCGATCTTGATGAAGCTCGTCGGTTCTACCGAGACACACTGGAACTCGGCGACCCGATCTACGATCTTCCGGAGGCAAACTGGATCGAATTCAGCGGCGGCAGCGCTTCTGGGAATATCTCAGTCACGAAGGCGACGCCAGGTTGGGCGCCGAACAGCGGCACAACGATCGTGCTCAACGTCGCGGACTGCAACGTTGTCTGCGCTGAGCTGCGGCTGCGTGGAGTGCGCTGTGAAGATCCAGTAGTGTTTCCGGGCTACGTGACGTTCTGTAGCTTCTACGACCCATTTGGCAATCTCCTCCAGATGTGCAGCCCCGCACCCGAAACGCAAGATTCACTCCAATGACGTGCCTGCCCAACAATGTGCTGCACGCGACGTGCGAAGACGCGCGCGTGATCACGGACGTTAGCACTACGAGGAGCGCCTAGCAGATGAGCCTGTTGCTCCTCTTCAATAACCAGCCGCTGACGGTCGAGCAGACGCCGGCCATTGTCATCAAGGCACTGCTCATCGTTGGCGACACCACCAAAGAGGGATCCCTCATCGAGGCAGTGGCTCCGCCGTGGTTCGCAATCCTTGAGTTGATTCGCCGCGACCCCAAAGCTGTCTATGAGATCGACCCCCGAACCTGGGAGGAGATCATCGCGGGCGCATATATCCGCGCTGGATTCGACGAGGTAATCTTGACCCCTCGAAGCGGGGACAAGGGCCGAGACGTCGTGGCGACTCGAAAAGGTGTCGGGTCGATTAGGATCTTCGACCAGGTCAAAGCGTACAAGCCTGGGCATCTCGTCACTGCGGAGGAAGTGCGAGCGATGATCGGTGTGATCACCGGTGCACAGAACGTGTCGAAGGGCCTGGTTACGACAACCTCCGATTTCGCGCCCCTTCTCCAGAACGATGAGTACATCAAGCCGTTGATCCCGTACAGACTCGAGCTGAAACCCCGCGCCGTGCTCCTTCCTTGGCTTGACGAGCTCGCACGCAAGAGCGACAACTCGTGACCACCGCGGCGAGTGCGAACCCGAGCTTGGAGCCTGCCGGGGCCGCCGGGCCTGGCCGACCGGGTTCGCGTCGCTGGCGGCCTCGCAGCTCAAACTCACGTCGTTAGACGGAAACGCTTGCCAAATGTGCGGAGTGAAACGCTTCTTGGAATTAATTACGGCTTTCGGATGCGTGATTTCGATGGCGCTCTTTGTAGCACCGTTCGGTGCAACGGCGGCTCACAGTGCTAGTCCCGCCCGCGCGGACCATGAGGTGCGTACAATACTCACGCTCTCGAATGACGCGGATGGCTTTGACGGAAGCCTTCAGCCAGATAAGGGATCGGCAGTCGTTTCCTAACCGGTCCCATTGGACCGAATCGATGCAGCGCTGAGCGGCCGATACGAACGAACCACGCCTGGGCGTCTGGGCACTTGGCCAAGAGCCGATCCGACGCGGTCAGCGCATCGTCGCCAACCTCGAACTGTCCAGTTTCGACATCGATGGCGACGACCTTGCCGTCGTTGCCAGCCTCGACTTGGGCGCGAATTTGGCTTTCGTAAAGATCGCCGCCGCGTCTGGCAAACTCCTCATGGCTATAACGAGGCTTGTGCATAACCACTCTTGTTCCCTCCAACCGACAGGGAGATAGGATAACCTTCAACCGGCGCAGGCCGCAACTGCGCGTTAGGGCAAGGCTACTTCCGCGTAACCTCTTTCATCAGCCGCATCCACTTCTCGACTCGGTCGGCATACTCTTCAGTAGTCAGCCCCTTTTCCGGATAGAACTTCTCGAAGCCGTAATTTTTCGCGCCGCTGCCGTAGGCAAAGGTCTCGTTGAACATCTTCTGGCCGTCGGGGCTGATTAAGAAATCCACCAGCAACAACGCCGCATGGGGATGCGTGGCGTTGGCCGACACGCCGACGCCGCCGGCGTTGGCGACGGCTAAATCGAGCGCGTGCCAGGCCACGGGAGACCCGTTTTTGGCCGCGTGGGCGACGTTGGTCGAGAAACCGACAAATGACAGCGCCACCTCGCCTGATACGATCAGTTGATTGAAGCCCGGTCCGGAGGCGCCGTGCAGCGTCACCTCCTGGTCCTTGAGCTTGCGAATGAAGCCGTCGCTCTTGGACCACACCATGGCGCCGAACTGGCGCGCGCTGCTCTCGTCGTTGCTGATCGCCATCTTGCCCTTGAGCGCGGGCTTCAGCAGGTCGTCGAATTTTTTCGGCAGCTCCAAACCTTTGACCGCGTTCTTGTTGTAGGCCAAGCCGACGTAGGACTCGCGATCGGTGGTCCAGTAGATCAAACCGTTCTTGGCTTTTTCCTTGGCGCTGTCGGGATAGTTTTTCAGATGCGGCGAATGGTACGGCGCGAAGAACTGCTCATCGCGCAGGGTCATCAAGGCGCCCGGCGTCGCCTCGATGGTGTCGGCGATATGGCGCCGCGCCTTATGCTCGGCCAGCGCCTTGTTGGTGAGTTCGATGCCGCCGGCGCGATAGACGTCAACAGTCACGCCAGGATACTTCGCTTCAAAGATCTTGGCGATATCTTTCGACGGCACCAAGGAGGTGTACCACACCACCTTACCTTCCTTCTTGGCGCCGTCGTAAAGCATCTTCTCCCGGTCCGCGCGCGAATACTTGGCAAGCTCACCAACGCTCTTCGGCGCTTGTCCCCAAGCGCCACCTGCAATGAACACCGCCATTGCAGCAAGTACCATTATGCATCTCACGCCAATCCCCATCCGAATCTCCTGACTCCTGACTACTCACGCAGTCTTCCGCGGATACATCGCATCGATCATCGCCCGCTTGTGAAACAGCGGCGTGCCCAAATACTGATACAGCGCATGGGCCAAGACGCTATGCGCCATCAGGGGATGTTTATAATCCGTGCCGGCGCCGGCGAACACCATATGGGCGAAATGGCAGGACTGGTAATAGGCCTCGCTGGCCACCGCTTTGGATTGATGGGCCCCAGCCGTGGCCGCAATTCCGGAGTCAAGCTTCCACAAAGTCTCGTAGGTGATCCAGCGCGCACCGTCCAAGTGAATCGAAATATCGACGCAGTGATCCTGCACCCGCTGGAAGCGGCCGATGGGCTGGCCGAAGACCACTCGGGTGCGGGTATATTCGTTGGTCATCTCGAAAATCTCTTGGCAAGCGCCGACCTGGTAGGCGCATAGGATCGGCAACGCTTTGGTGAGCGCCGCCAACACCACCGGCCAGCCCTCATCCAGCGCGCCGATCAGCGCGTCGGCGCCCACCGCGACGTTGGTGAAACTCACTTCCGCCGCGCCGATCATGAAGCCCGACACCGCCTTCACCGCCACTCCCGGCGCCTGGCGATCGACCAAGGCGAGAATTACTCCACCGCTGTCGGTGCGCGCGGCGCAAATAAAATGGCTCGCCGCGTCGCCGTCCTGGACATAGCGCTTGGTGCCGCTCAGGGTAAAACCGCTGGCAGACTTGGTGGCGCGGGTCGCGACCGATTTCGGCCCGAACTGAATCGGATCGTCGGACAGCGCCGGAATCACGATGGCGCTGCCATCGCAAATCTTCGGCAGCCAGGCTTTTTGCTGCGCCGCGCTGCCGCCGTCGAGTAAAATTTGCGCTGCCAACACGCCGCAGGAAAAAAACGGCCCGGGCAACGGCCCGCGGCCAAGCTCCTCGAAGACCACGCCGCAATCGGTGGCCGAGCTGCCGCCACCGCCAAACTCGTCGGGCAGCGTCATGCCCAGCCAACCGACACCGGCGGTCTTTTTATAAATTTCGGGAAGATGAGCGATTTTCTTTTGATACCAGTCGGTAATGACATGGGAAGGCGCTTCGGCTTTCAAGAAATCCGCCGCCACCTTCTTCATCATATTTTGATCGTCGTTTAATTTCAGATCCATTAGTCTAATCCCCTATGCGAATTTTGCGTTCTTTGCGGCCAATCCCTCTTCATCCTAAACCGTCGTCGGCGCGTCCTCTTGGGACGGCCGGCCCAAGCCCAAGCGCCGCGCGATGATCAAGCGGTCGGTGTCGAGTGTACCGCCGCCATGGAGCCAGCCCGGACCGCTGCGTACGGTGTATTCGAAGTCGGCCACTTCATGCACCGAATCGTCCGGGTTGAGCGCGTCGTAGCCGCAGATTTTCTGCACCCGCTCGGCATTGCGCAGCCGCACCATGCGCTGGAGGAAAAGGAATTGCGGTCCGCCGTAGGAGTGCGGTTGCTTGACATAGCGATGCCAAAAATTGCGCAACCCCATCAGCCGCTGAACGTCGAGATCGATGAGCATCTCGGCCAACACATCGCGCACGTCTTGATCTTCCATCAGACTCTCGCCATCGAAGTTGGTCCGTTGGCAATGAGCGATGAGCCGGGCGAACAATGGATGCTCGGCGACGCTGCCGCCGCCGCCATGTTCGAGTTCTAAATAACTATTGGCGACCTTCCAGCCATTGTTCTCGCCGCCGACCAGATATTTCGCCGGTACCCGCACGTTGTCGAAAAAGATCGCGTTCTTGATGCCCATCATCAAATGCATATGCTGAATCGTGATGCCGGGCAGCGTCGCCGGGATATACAGCCAGCCCAAATTTTCATGGCGTTTGCCGGCCGGATTGGTGCAGACAAAGGTCCAGAGAAAATCCGGCGGCAGATGATGGCCGACCAGAACCTTTTGGCCGTTGACGATATAGTCGTCGCCGTCGCGGATCGCCTTGGTCTGGCAGTTGGCGACATCGCTGCCGCCCTGGGGCTCAGTCAACACCTGCCACACCGCCAATTCACCGCCCATCATCGGCGGCAAAAACTCCGCCTTCTGTTCCTCGGTGCCGAACTTCATCAAGGCCGGCGCGACTAAACGGGACAAGGTATAGAAAACCGAACCGAGGGACAAGCCATATTTGTCGATCTCGGTTTCAAGCACGAACTGATGATCGAGGCTCATACCGGCGCCGCCATATTTGACCGGATAGGTCGGGAACAGCCAGCGCTTGGCGCCCAACTTGCCGGCCAATGCGCGGCGGAATTTATACTCTTCGGCGTTCTCCCGGGTCGACCAGTTGCCCGACCAGCGCAAATGCTCGCTGCCTTTCATATTTTCCGCCAGCCAAGCGCGCACCTCTTGGCGAAACGCACTAATCTCCGGACTATCCGGCTGTAGACTGAAATCCATTGGTTGTTTTCCTCCCTCTAAACCTTTTTGCTCGATTGAAATACGACTATCCAAATACCCACACAGTTTCGTGATCGTGGCTCGTGATCGTGCTCGTAATCCGACGAACACGAATCACGAACACGATCACGACCTACACATTCCAATCCCCACTCACCAGCCGCGGGATGATCGGATGCAAAATCCGATAGGACAATCCCCAGAGCCGGTGCTCACCGATACGATAGAACGAAACCTGCTCGGCTTTTTGCCAAGTCGGAAACCGGTCGATCATCTTGTCATGGCCGCCGGGACCGATGAGATCGTTCAACCGGACATCGACGATGGCGGCGACTTCGCGCTCGGCGATTTGCCAGCGTTCCGGCACCGTGATCCGCGCCAAATAGGGAAACACCCGGTAGCCCGTGGTGCGGGTTTGCTCCATCGGCAGCTCAGCCAAAATATCTTGGCGCGGCACGATCAAGCCCAACTCCTCATGCACTTCTCGCAATGCGGTGTCGAGCATGGTGTCGTCCTGCGGGTCAAATTTGCCGCCGGGAAAGCCGATCTGGCCGCCATGGACGCCGCCGGCATTGCGCAGAATCATAACGATATGCAGTTCGCCGATCTGCGAACGATATACCGGGATCAGCACGGCGGAATCGATCATCCGATTGACTTCGCAGCTCTAAACCAGTGGCGGCGCCGAAGCCGCAACGAATTTTCGCTCATGACGCGACCATACATATAATAGGAGAAACCCCGGTGCCAACCCAAAATACCAAAAATCATTGCGTACCCAGACCTTGCCCAAAAGCGTCACAAAGCACAACGCCAGATACACAGCCGCCGGCCAGCCGCGCTGCCGGCTTTGCTCCGCGGCGCATTGCATGAGCGCCGGCAAAAGGACGACGTAATCGAAGCTCCAAGCAAACGGTGCGCTGGCCACCGAAACCAGAATAATCAACGGCAACTGGGCCGGCCAGTCCCAGCGCGAACGGTGCTTGGACCAATAGCCGGCGAACCAAACGACACCGCCAAGCGCCGGCATCCAGCGCAGCCAATCATGCTGTCCGCCGAGGAGTAAATTAACCGCCGTGCCCAACGTCGGCGTCGCCCACTCCTGCGCCTGGATCACCGAGCGATCGGCCAGCAAGGCAAAATACTTTGGATAGATTTGGCCATCGAAAACAAGCGGCGCGCCGGCCATGAGCGCCAAAGTTAAAGAGAAGCCGGCGGCAAGCCGCCATTTCCGTTCGTGCAGCACCCACAGCAACGAAGCGAGCCAGAGCAAGTAAAACAAATGCGGCTTGAGCGCGGCGAGGGCCAACCACGCGCCGGCGCAAAACCACGCGCCCCGGCGCGCCGCCAGGAGAAAGCCGATCACGCCGGCCAGGATCAACGGCGCGATCTGCCCCAAGAGCAAAACCAAATAGATCGGCGCGAAGGCAAATAGCGCGATCCACCCCCGACTCGATAGCGCCGGGCTCTCGGCATAGACGCGCCACAGAAGCTGCGCGCCGACAAAAATAATCAGCGCATGGACGACGAACCAGACAAACTGCGCGGTATCGTGATCCAGTAAGCCCAGCGGCGCCAATAACGACAACGTCCAGGGCGGATTCCACATCAACAGCGCCGCAGGATCAGTCCAGCCGGCGGAACGCTGCACCGCCAACAACTCGGCGGGCGAATAGGCATTGCCATGGTGCAAGAGCAGGTTTGCTGCCGACCAGTATTCGATGAAGTCGTTGGTCATTGGTTCATTTCATCGCATAGCCGCCGGCACAAGCCAAACCCTATGGCGCGCGAGCCGGAGTATATGATAGTTAAGCCCTGCAATTTACCCAAGGCGAAGGACGAGCTAATGGAAAATCAGCGCCGGCCCAATTTTCTTTTCATCATCACCGACCAGCATCGCGCCGATCATCTCGCCTGCTACGGCAATCCGATCGTCAAGACGCCGAGCATCGATCGGCTAGCCGAGGCGGGCACGCGCTTTGACAATTTCTATGTCGCCACACCGATCTGCATGCCCAATCGGGCGACCTTCATGACCGGGCGCATGCCGTCCTTGCACGGCGCGCGGCAGAATGGCATCCCGCTGGCGCTGACGGCGACGACCTTCGTCGAGATCTTGCGCGCCGCCGGCTACGACACCGGGTTGATCGGCAAATGCCATCTGCAAAGCATCAGCGGCGCGCGGCCCACCGTCGGTATGCCGGTGCCCGACCCCGATCGAACCCAGCCGCCGGAACATTTGCGCGAGGCCGACAATAGCTGGCTCAATCATGGCCGCTACGATCAGGAGCTGCGTTCGACTTGGCAAAACGATCCGGAATTCGAGCTCGCCCTCCCCTATTACGGCTTTAACCATGTCGAGCTCGCCGTCGGCCATAGCGACCAAGTGGTCGGCCATTACGACCGCTGGTTGAAAGAGCGCGCGCCCAACGGCGACGCTCTGCGCGGACGCGAGAACCAACTGCCGGGAAATAATTACATCGCGCCCCAGGCCTGGCGCACGGCGATCCCGGCGGAACTTTATCCGAGCGCCTACGTCGCCGAGCGGACGATCAAATATTTGGAGAACTACTCGCGCGGCGACCGCAGCAGACCATTCTTTCTCCAATGTTCGTTTCCCGACCCACACCATCCGTTCACGCCGCCGGGGCGCTACTGGGACATGTACAAACCCGACGACATGCCGCTGCCACCGTCCTTTCATCCCGGCGAGCGGCCGATCGTGCCGCACCTGCGCCGGCTCTACCAGGAGCGCAGCGCCAGGGAAGCCAACCGCGACGGCCAGCGAACTTTTGCGATCTCGGAACAAGAAGTCCGCGAAGCCACCGCGCTGACCTACGGCATGATCCATATGATCGACGACGCCATCGGCACCATCCTGGGCTGGTTGAAAACTTTGCGTCTCGACGAAGACACCGTGGTGATCTTCACCAGCGACCATGGCGACTTCATGGGCGATCACCAGCTGTTACTCAAAGGCGCGCTGCACTATCGCGGCTTGGTGCGCGTACCGTGCATCTGGAGCGACCCGGCGCGGGAAAACGGCGGTAAAGTGAACTCAGGACTATGCGGCACCCTCGATCTGGCGCCGACCATTCTTGCGCGCGCCGGCCTGGCCGGCCACAACGGCATGCAGGGAAATAGCTTGTTGGCCGCGCTCGACGGCGGCACGACCGGCCACGATTCCATGCTCATAGAAGAACACCAGCGGCGCGGCTACATGGGACTGGCGCAAAATTTTCGCGCCCGCAGTTTGATCAGCGAGAAATACCGCCTGACGATCTACGAAGGGGTCGGCTGGGGCGAACTCTACGATTTCACCAACGATCCGCACGAACTCGACAATCTTTGGAACGAGCCCAAAGCCCAGCCGCTGCGCCAGGAGCTCACCGAACAGCTGGCAAGAAAGATGATGGAGATGACCGACACCAGCCCGCTGGCGACGCATCATGGACCGTAAAATAAGATAACTCGTTCCAATCGTTCCATGGGTTCCAGCCGTTCCAATCGTTTTTCGGATGAAACACAGATAGCTCTGCGAAGAACCTCCGAGCGACCGAAACGGTTGGAACCATTGGAACGGTTGGAACTGAGCGCAGCGGTGGAACGGGTTAAATTTTTTGCCCCGCCGCGATCCACGCCGGCATCGGCAGTTCGACGAACTCGCCTTTGGTGTATTTTTCTAACGCGCCGCGCATCTCTTGGCGGATTTTTTCTAGCACCGTCGGTTTCTGCGCGCGCAGTAATCCGGCGGTGCGCACGGTACTGTCTTTCATGGCGTTGAACAATCCATCGCCGGCCGGCAAGCGCCAAGTCTGCGGCACTTTCGTTACGCTCACCGCGTCGAAGCCGGCGACGATCAGGCCGCGTTTACATTCCTCGGGATCGCTATAGCGGAAAAACGGCGGCCCTTCGGGCAACTCCACGCGCGGCTCGCCATGCAGTTCGACGGCGCGCAGGACGATGCCGAAGCCGATGGTCTCTTCCGGCTTGGCCCATACTGAGAAGGCGAAGCGGCCGCCGCTACGCAATACGCGCTGGGCTTCGACCAAGGCTTTTTCCGGCTGGCCGAGATGGAGAATGCCGAAGTTCATCGCCGCGGCGTCGAACAAGGCATTGCCGCAAGGCAACGCCTCGGCGTCGCCTTCGCGAAACTCGACGCCGGCTTGCAAGCGCGACGCGTGATCCACCATCGCCGCCGAGAAATCGACGCCCAGCACCAGCGCGCCGCGTTTGGCCGCGGCGGCCGCCACGTAGCCCGGCCCGCTGGCGATATCGAGAAAGCTCCGGCCTTTTTTCAAACGCACGGCGTCGAGCAACGGCTCGATCGCCTGGCTGGTCAACGACCCGAAAGTCTCATGATAACCGGCGGGGATTTCCTGCCAGCCAGCCAATTCGAAGCTACGAAATTTTTCCGGTTCAAGGATCATGGATGGTTCACGCTCGCGTAAGAGATTTCCAATCGGTTATTTTTATAGCATGGCCGAGGCCGCAAAGGAATTTCACCTTGACCCGGATAAAGCTTTTCTCTAGTGTCAGTTTCGCGGAGGAAATTCATGACAAGCCGGCGAATTTTTCTAGCCATACTACTAGGCGTGTTGGTCCATACCACCCCCAGTTTCAGCGCTCAGGCGATCACCAAGCTGATCATGACCAGCGGCTCCTTTAGCGAGCGCGAGGCGGCCATGTACGTCGCCCAAGACCAGGGTATCTTCCGGCGCTACGGCCTCGAACTGACCTTCGTCACCGTGCGCAACGGTCCGGTGGGCATGGCGGCACTGGCTTCCGGCGAAACTCACTTTCATTCCGGCTCAGCCACCGGCGCCGTGCTCGGCTCCGCCGCCGAAGGCATGGACTTGGTCTTCGTCGCCGGCATCATCAACAAACTCATCGGCAACATCATGGCCGCGCCAAAAATCAAAACCCCAGCGGATTTGCGCGGCAAAGTCATGGCGGTCACCAGCGCCAGCGGCGGCAGCTGGATGTTCAGTACCTTGGCGCTCGAATACTGGGGCCTCGACGCCAAACGCGACGCCATCACCATGAGAATCTTGGGCGACGAATCGGTGCGCAGCCAAGCGCTGCTCAACGAATCGGTGGCGGCCACCCACTTGGGCTATACGTTCTCGGCACCGCTGATCACCAGAGGTTTCACCAACCTCGGCGACCTGGCCAAACTGCCGATCCCATTTCAAAGCACCGGCATCCTCACCACCCGGCGCTACATGAACTCAAACCCAGAGGTAGTCGAAAACGTCCTGCGCGGCGTCATCGATGCATTACAGTTCGTCGAAAAACCGGAGAACAAACCGGCGGTGTTGAAAAGCTTGATGAAAGGGCTGCGCCTGCAAAAAGTCGAGCAGGCCATGGAAGGCTACGACACGCTGGCGAACATCTACGAGAAAAAAATCTACCCGCGCGCCGACGGTGTGCGCAACGTCATCCGGCTCCTCGGCCAGACCAATGAGAAGATTCGTAAGTTGAAAGCCGAGGAATTGGTTGACGACCGCTTTGTTCGGAAGTTGGAGAAGGAAGGACGGTTCTAACGCGTTCCCTTCGGTCGCTTCCAGGTGGTCGGGGAACCAGTAACAGGCCGCTTCTCTGTATTCGTGCCGGATCTCTTGGGCGTAGGTGGTTGCCCCTCGTTCCATCGTGTTGACGTTGTGTTGACGAAGCCGTAAACTTTTACCTACTTTCGTGGGAATTACTTACAGAGGATCAATCATGGCAGACGCACAAGGACGCAACGAAATCATTAATCTGCGGGCAAGCCGGCGGCAGAAAGAACTGATCGACCGTGCTGCCGGACTGCTTGAGCGATCCCGTTCGGAGTTCATGCTTGCTGCGGCCTGTCGGGATGCCGAGGCCGTGCTGGCCGACCAGACCCACTTTTTGCTTCCTGAAGGAAAGTTCAAGCGATTCCTAAAAGCGCTTGACGAGCCGCCGGCGAAGAACCTCAGGCTGCGCAAGCTACTTCAAATGAAAGCCCCCTGGGATCGCTAGGCGTGGCCGCGATTGCCACCCCGCCCGTTAAGCTCCGGAGCGAGCATGATCTAACCCGCTTCGATTGCGGCGAACCTACACTCAACGATTGGCTGCGCCGCCGGGCACTCACCAACCAGCAAAGCGGAGCTTCAAATACTTATGTCCTGTTGGACAGCGCGAGAGTGATCGCCTACTACAGTTTAGCGGCTGGCTCCGTCGCGCGAGAGACCGTGCCCGGCCGGGTGCGGCGCAATGTACCCGATCCCGTGCCTGTCGTTGTATTGGGCCGGCTGGCTATCGACCGAAACGACCAAAACCGCGGCCTCGGCCAGACTCTATTGCGCGATGCCATACTCCCCACCCTACAAGCTGCGGAGATTATCGGCGTGCGAGCCCTCCTGGTTCACGCACTCTCGGAACCGGCCAAACGATTCTATGAAAAATGCGGATTCGCACCGTCACCGATCCATCCCATGACACTGATGATCACCCTTACCGAAGCCATTAAAGCACTACGGATGAACTAGACGACGACCGAAGGACGGCATATCTACGAGAAAAAAATCTACCCGCGCGCCGACGGTGTGCGCAACGTCATCCGGCTACTAGGACAGACCAACGAGAAGATTCGCAAGTTAAAAGCCGAAGAGTTGGTCGACGACCGGTTTGTTCAAAAGTTGGAGAAGGAAGGTAGATTCTAAACTGGATGCCCCTCGGCTCTAAGCGGAGAGGTTTAAAAGTTGTCGACTGGAAGTCAACTCCTGTTTCGGTCATTCCGGCGCAGGGAATCCAAGCTTTTCTGGCCTAGCTGCACTGGGGAAGACGGATGCCAGCCTGCGTCGGCATGACAAACCTTCACCTCTCCTCAACGCGAGGGACTTCAACCATCCCGAAAGGGACATTGAAAGACAGCCAAAGAAAGTCGAGTTGTTTGAGTCTGATCCTGTACTTCCTTCCTAATTCACCGCCTAAAGACATTTACTTCACGCGAATGTGTGTGCCTGCGTGACCAGCCGACTAACTTTTATGTCATGACTATCGTGAAAGAAAGTATAGAAGTGAAAGTCTGACCCCTTCTCTGTATTCCCTTCTCTGTATTCTTCTCTGTATACTGACCCCGTCTCTGCCTCCTCTCTAATGCCCTTCCCCTAATGTCAGGATAGATGTCGCATGAAGCGATAGAGGAAACCAGGGGCGAGAGAGCGGGATAGCAGTGAGAGAGCAACGGAGCGAAGAGTTTAGAAAAGCTGCGGTGGTGAAGTATCACAGTCGAGGGAACCGGACGGTTGAGGAA
>CAMDBU010000028.1 GCA_945889495.1 Syntrophobacter sp. SbD2
CCGCCACCCACATCCCTCTCTGCTCTTCGTGTTTTCGTTTTCCCATCGCCATGCAATAAACTCTACACGATCTCTTCTTCCTGTCGATCCTCATCGCCTCGGTTACCCACTTCATTCTCGACTTTCACCACGGGCTGCTAGGCGAGAAAATCGCGCATCGCTTTGTGTGCCACCGCCGGGTTGGTGGCGAGATAATGATGACCTTCGCCAGCCAGGACGACGAGCTTGGCGTTGGCAATCCCTTTGGCCAGTTGGTGCGCGGCGGCCCAGTGGGTGTTGTCGGTGGCGCCATGGTTTTCGTCGTCGCCGACCATGACCAGCGTCGGCACTTTGATCTCCTTCAAGCGGCTAGTGTGGTCATGTTCCTGGCGCGCCAGGACGAAGTAGAGATAGTGGTCGATGTCGGCGATGCCGGACATGCGCACCTGCAAAAATTTCTCGATGAGCGCGGGATTTTTCGCGACGAATTCTTTGGTCCAGCCGGTCTCGATGGTGTGTTCGCGGATGTAGCCCTCGAAGCCATGCTTGACCATGTCGCGGCACATCGCCAGCGGGACGCCATGGGCGCCGGGATGGGAGGTGCCGCTGGAGGCGAGGATCAATTTTTTCACCCGGCTCGGATAGTCGAGGGTTAACAATTGCGCCACCACGCCGCCCATGGAGTGGCCGCAGACTACCGCTTGGTCGACCTGCAAATGATCCAAGATCGCCGCGGCGTCGTCGGTGAACATTTTAATCGAGTAGTGCTGGATCGCCTTGGTCGACTTGCCGGTGCCGCGGTAGTCGAACAGGATCACTTTATGATCGCGGGAAAACTCCGCCATTTGGTGAAACTTCCAGGCTTGATGGTCGAGGCCGGTGACGCTGCAAAAAAGAAAGGCTGGACCGTCGCCGTGGGTTTCATAATAAATCTCGGCGCCGTCGCGATCGATAAATGGCATGCGGATTTTCCTCGTCGTTTGAATTGCTCGCGACTATAGCGCTATTGGATTGCGCCGAGCAACTGAAATGGCTGGGAGCGATGGGGTTGGCTATTCGCCGACGCTGACGACGCGGTAGCCGGCGGCGGCCATGGCGGGGATGAAACCTTTGGCGAGTCGGCCGTGGAAGCGGAAGATCGACATGTCGCGGCGGCGCAGGCGGTTTTCGTGGAACGACATCATGCTCAGGATCTCCACCCGGTTGGCGCGGCAGAAGTCGAGCACCGCCGGCACCGGGCTGTCGTCGAAGTCGGACTCGATAAAGATGCGCGTGCCACCGCTCTTGGCGGCGGTTAGGCTGATGAACGCTTCGAAGAGATCGGACTGGGTGACGATGCCGATGAGCTGGCCGTCTTGGAGCACCGGCAAACAGCCGATGCGATGGCTGCGCAAGAGGCGCGCCGCTTCCTCGATGGGGCAATCGGGCGCCACGGTGATGACCTTTTTGGTCATCACGCTGGCCACCGGTTTGGGCACCGACTCTTCGGTGACTTCGACGGAAAATGGATTGAGATCGTTGGGGAAGCCGCGCGCGATATCGAACTTGGCGACGACGCCGACCATGCGTTGGCCGCTCCGGGTCGGCTCGCACACCGGGAAGTGGCGCAGCTTGCGCCGGCTCATCTCGATCGCCACCGCCGAGATGGTCTCGTCGGGCGAGATCGTGACCGGATTGGGCGTCAGCCACTTTTCGACGAACATGGTTGGGTTACAACAGCTTAGGAAAATTTGCCGGTCATGATCTAATTCGGCAAATCCGCGCCGATCTTTAGCGGTTAATTTGCAGCGCCATGGCGCGCTGGTGTAAGACGGATGGAGACAGAAACTGGAGGACTATGACCATGGCGATTCGAATCGGCACCTCGGAACTGGGCGGGACTTTTTACACTCAAGGGCAGGCGATCGCGGAACTATTCAACCAGGGGACGGCGGGCGACCGGTGCGTCGTCCAGACCAGCGACGCGAGCATTCACAATGCCAACCAGCTTGACGCCGGCACGCTGGAGTTCGGTTTCATGGCGTCCAACTGGATCGGCCGGGCCAAGGACGCCACGGCGCCATTTACCAAGAGTATCGCCATCCGCATGGTGGCGCCGGCCAATGCCGGGCCCATGTGCTTCGTGCGGCTGGCCAACACGCGCATCGATTCGCTGGCCGACTTCGCCGGCAAGCGCATCGCCATCGGTACCAAGGGCAGCGGCATGGAGCAGCATGTGCGCACGATCTTCAACGTCCTGGGGATTTCCTTCGACAGCTTCTCGGCAGTGCATATGGGCTTCGCCGAAGGCGCCGACGCGCTGATCGCCGGAAAGATCGACGTGCAGTTTCATCCGCCGATCCCCAACGCAGTGCTCAGCGATCTGAGTCAGCGCGCCGAGATTCGGGTGATTCCCTACTCGCAGGCACAGCGCGACAAGCTGTTCGCCGCCGTTCCGTTCTATCGCCCGGTGGCGGTGGAGAAAAATGCTTTCCGCGGCGTGGTCGAAGAGATCGTTCAAGTGGGCGTGGTCAACGTCATCGTCAGCCATGCAAGCGTCGCTGAAGCGACGGTCTACCAGATGGCGAAAACCATCGCCGACAATTTAGACAAGCTGCCGCGGATGAACCCGCTGTTCAAAGGCATGCGCAGTCTCTTCGAGCCGCTGCGCAGCCAAGGCGCGGCGGCGTTCGAGTTCGGCGGCGTACCGCTGCATCCGGGGGCGCTACGCGCTTACAAAGAGGCGGGATGGTTAGGATAAGAAGGTTGGCCGCAAAGAACGCAAAGGGCACAAAATCGGATTAAGATTATTAACCACGAAAAACACGAAAGGCACGAAACAATATCTCGATCATTTTTTTGCGATTTTTGCGTTCTCCGCGGCCAGCTCTGGGCTTCCCGCCAGTTAACCCGATAGCGCCCTGCCTCCACTTAGCGTGGCAATTCTGCCTTGACCCTGCCGGCAAGATTCTGATTTATCGTTGCCGATGTTGTGACAACATTGGCCAACTCGGCCCTGGTACATAAACTGCGCTTAGACCGGTTCGACACCGAAGTTATCCGACGGAGGGGGCAATCAGATGTCGAAGCAGGATCATAGCGATAAGATGCATAGTTTCTGGCTCAACGTGTTTCATAACAGCAAGGTCAACGGGGCGGAGTACCGCGAGGATCATTTGCCGTCGCAAACTTGGTCTTGGCCGTCCGATACCTATTTGCAACGGCGGCTCAAGGAAGTGCGCGCCAATGGCGCCGATGAGCCGGTGATCTTGGCGCAAAATCCGACGCTAGGTCAGACGGGGCAAATCCAGATGGACGGTCGATCGCGGTCTAGCGGCGCCAAACAGCCGGTGGACAATGCGACGCGGCCGGAGACCAATGGCAAACCGCAAAAAGACAAGGGGCTGGTCATCGAGTGGGATGATATCGACGAGCGGCTGGCTTGGTTTGCCCGGCCGAACAATAACTAAATCGGAAGTATTCGATTGGCGTGCCTCAAGCCGGAGGGATTTCTCGCCTCGCTCGAAATGACGGCGACAAGAAATCGCTATCTCGAACGCATTGCGAGATCCCCCGGTTCAACTCTCCTCAAGGCGTCCAGCCGCTCTGGCTGATTTCCGCCTGGGCTTTGCGCAAGTAGGAAAAATCAAAAATCTCTTCCGGTCGCACTTCGCGGGTGACGCCGGTAAAGCGTTTGCTGCGCTCGATGACGATGCGCTGCAAGCGTTCGTTGATGGTGCCGTCCTTGGCGACGGTCTTCATGTGATCGTCGTAGACCCGCGCCATTAAGTCCCGGTCTTTCTGCCGGGTGAATTCCATGATCGCGGTGGTGCTTTCCTGCCGATTGACCTGATAGAGCCGCTGGCCTTTCACGGTGGCGCGCATGAAGCGGCGCACCAGATCGCCCTGGCGCGCTAGCCGGTCGTCGGTGGCGACGATGGAGGCTTGGATGTCCTCCAAGTGATCGGCGAAATTGAAAAACGTCTGATAGCCCAAAGAGTGCGCCAGCAAACTTGACGGTGGACTCAGCGACGCAGCGTCGATGCTGCCGGCGCGTAGGGCCACGTAGCGCGCGCTGGTGGAGCCCACCGGCACGAAGTTGACGTCCTTTTCCAGATTCAAGCCGAACTTGGGCAGCACCTCTTTCAACCAGCCGTAGTCGAGGCTGCCGATGGTCGAGCCGCCGACCCGTTTGCCGCGCACGTCGGCGATGGTTTTGATTCCCGGCTGGGCCATAAAACTGCCCGGCGGCTTGTCGTTGAACACCATCAAGATTTTCAACTTGGCGCCTTGCACCGCGGCGGTGGGATTGCTCGCCGAGCCGAATTCGACGCTATTGCCGATCAGCGCCCGGGTGCCGGTGAGCCCAGCCATCAGGATCACCTCGACGCCCATGCCTTCCTCGGCGTAATAGCCGCGCTTTTGCGCCAGCACGATGGGGATGTAGGAAGCGGAAAAATTCGAGATCGCCACCCGGACTTTGTCCTGGGCGGCGAGGCGGGTTGTTGACAAGTGCGCCGCGCCGAATAGAGTCAAAGCGAAAATCACTTGCCACCGCCTCATAAGAGCCTCGTTACAGCTTGGGAATTTTCAAAGTCTTGCTGATCATCGCGCAGCCGTTGGCGAAAAATAGCAGCGCGAAGGGATGGAAGCCAAGGCCGGCGATGTCGACTTTTCCCAGCGCCAGCTGCTCGCCGGTGCGGTCGAAGTGAAAGCATAGCGCCAGGAGCGCGACCAGCAGCAGGCTCGACGGGATCGGCGTGCCTTCGAAGTATTTCACTTTGCCGCTGTCATCGGCCAGCTGGCTAGCGGTGACGTTGTAGCGCGCCAGCCGGCTAATGCCGCAGGCGACGAAGAAGATCAGAATCACAATGTCGAGGCCGGCGCGCAGGCCCAAGCCGTAGCCCAGGGCGGCGGGCGCGACGCCGAAGCTGACGATATCGGCGAGCGAGTCGAGCTCCTGGCCGAAGGGCGAGTGCTCGCCGCGCCGGCGCGCCACCCGGCCGTCGGCGATATCGAAAACTAGCGCCACCGGTATCAGCGCCAGCGCCAAGTAAACCCGCCAGCTCTCGGCCGTGGTCAGGTAGCTCATCATGACCAACACCGCGGCCATGCCGGCGCCGGCGTTGGCTAGAGTGATCAGATCGGCGGCGCGATAATCGCGCAGCATGGAAAAGTGCACGCGCTTCTTGTCAGGTTTCTTGCGAGCCATGGGGCTAGTCAATCGAACTCGATGCGGCACGCTAGCATAGCCGGCGCGAAGCTGTCCAATGAATCGATCAACAAGCGCATTGACAGACCGCGGCGGCGCTGCTTAGATGCGGCCGATAGCATGTTTGAAAAAGATTTTTCACCACGAAGACACGAAGGGGATTTCGTGGATAATCCATCATTGCATCAAACTAACTGCTTCAATTAGGAGGCACTATGACTGCGACTCAAAGCCGGCCCGCCGATCGCTGGCCGATTACGACGAAAAATCTCGCGCTGATCCTGGTCGATATGCAAAATATCTGGGTGCACCCGCGCGGCGCGCGTTACTTGCCGTCGTCGGAGGACATCGTGCCGAAGATCCAACAGCTGCGCCGCTTCTGCCATGCTAACAACGTTCCGGTGATCTATCTGCACACCACCAAGCGGCGCGATCTCGCCGATGTCGGCATCTTCGCCGATATCAAGCCGCAGACCCATGACGCCGACGATGAATGGAGCAATTTCGAGGGTACGCCCGGGGCGGAGATCTATGAGCCGGTGAAACCGACGGCGGACGATATTCTGGTCAAGAAATTTCGCTACAGCGGCTTTTACGGCACTCAGTTGGAAAATCTCCTGCGCGCGTTAGGCCGCGATACGATTGCGATAACCGGCGTGGCGACCAATGTCTGCTGCGACTCGACGGCGCGGGACGGCGCCATGCGCGATTTCAAAGTGCTCTTTCTGTCGGACTGCAACGCGTCGTTCTCCCAAGCCGAGCAAGAGGCGACGCTGAGCAACTTCGACAAACATTTTGGCGTGGTGATGGACTCGGCGTCACTCCTCGCCAAACTGTCGGCATAGATTGAGACGACAAAAGTTGGAGGGATTTATGAAACGACTTCAGGCGATGATGATGGTGGCGATGCTGTTTGGGATGCTGGAGCGGAATGCGGTTGCCGGCGAAGCCGGCTTTGACGAGAAGGCGGTGGCGAATTTTTACCGCGGCAAGACCGTGACGATTCTGGTCGGCCATTCGGCGGGCGGCGGCTTCGATACCTACGCGCGGGTGATTTCGCGCCATCTCGGTAAGCATATTCCGGGCAACCCCAACATTCTCGTCAACAACATGCCCGGCGCCGGCACCTTGATCTCGGCTAACTATACTTACAATCAGGCATCCAAGGACGGCACTCTCATTAATAGCTTCGACGGCGGCATCGTGCCGATGCAGATTTACGGATCCAAGTCGGTGCAGTTCGACCTCACCAAGTTCAACTACATCGGCGCGCCGGATTTCTTCAAATACATCATGGTGGTGACCAAGAAGCCGGGCATCAACAAGATGGAAGACTTTATTTCCGGCGGCAAGCAGGTGGTGATCGGCGCGGTGCCCAATACCGGCATCCAACATGCCGCCATGCTGATGCGCGAGGTGTTTGGCGCCAACGTCAAAGTCGTCAACGGTTTTAAAGGCACGGCGGAGATCCGCCTGGCGATGAAGTCGGGGGAAGTCGACAGCGTGGTCACCGGCTGGGAGTCGTTGAGGGTGACCAACATGAAGGAGTTCGAAACCGGCGAGTGGCAAATCCTATCGCAATGGGTCGAGGAGCCGCTCACCGACATGCCGCAGAAGAACGTGCCGTCGATTTATCAGTTCGCGCGCAACGACGACGAGAAGCAACTGTTCCGCGCCGGCTTGGTCAAACCCAACAGCTACGCCCGCCCCTACGCGCTGCCGCCGGGCGTGCCGGCCGACCGCGTGCGCGCCCTCGAAGCGGCGCTGCAAAAAACCTTGCGCGATCCTGAGCTGCTCGCCGAAGCGGATAAATCCCGCCTGTCCCTCGGCCCCATCGCCGGCGCCCAACTGCGCGGCATGATCGCCGACGGCCTGTCGATGCCCGCCAAGTTAAAAGAAAAACTCCGCCCCATGCTCGCGCCGGGGAATTAGGGGAATTTAACCACAAAGAGCACAAAGGTCACAAAGTAGAAGATTCGGAATCGGATTGTTAACCGTAAGAGGCGCAAAGAGCGCAAAAGGAATCGATCTCATTCAGAATCATTCCGAAACCTTTGTGTCCTTTGTGCTCTTTGTGGTTAACTCCTCCGAATCCTATTCCTGGGGATAATCACGATAGAACTTTTGCGCGGCTTCGGCGCTGCCGCAGATGTAGACGGCGTCGTTGGGGTGAAATTTAAACTCGGCGCCGAACTCCACTAGCAAATCTTCGCCCCGTTCCACGGCGACTACGGTGCAGCCGGTTTTTTCGCGTAGCTCGGGCTGCTTGGGATGGTGCTGTTCCAGGCCGCGGGTGGTGACTTTGACCACGCGCAGTTCGGGGTCGACGGTGATCGATTCCTTGCCCAGGAGCCGGCGCGCGAGCAGCTGTCCGGACACCTGGCTGATCGATAGCGCGAAGTCGGCGCCGGCGGCGTAGATTCTTTCGACGTTTTCGGCGCTATTGACCCGGGCGATGACCGGTACATCGGGCGCCAGATCTTTTATGATAACTGTGCTGAACAGCGTCGGCGCATCGGCGCTCAGCGCCAGGATCACCGCTTGAACATTATCCAAGCCTGCTTGTGTGAGGACCTGGGTGTCGAGGATGTTGCCGACTAGATTCACACCCGGGCCGGGCTGGGCGTCGATCATGAAGGTATCCTCGCCGCAGTCGGTGAGCAGCTCGGCGACCTTGCGGCCGACCTCGCCGCCGCCGGCGATCAAGAACGGTCCGTCGCGGCGCAGCCGGCGCGCGCCGGCGCATAGGTTCATGAAATCACGGATGCTGTCGTCGTTGCCGACCAACACGAGAATGCCGCCGGCTTCCAGGCGCATGGATGGCGTCGGCGGCGCGATCAATTTGCCGCCGACCCATTGGCCGATGACCGTGACGCCGGCGTGCTGGCCGAGTTCCGCTTGGGCCAAGGTCTTTCCCGCCAGCGGGCTATCGCGGGTGATGCGCGCTTCGGCGACTTGCAGTTTGTGGCCGAGGTGCTGGATGCCGGCCACCGTCGGGCTGACTTTTTGGCTGGCGCGGGCGGCCAACGCGGCGCCGAGCACATGGCGCGGCGTGTAGGCGCTGTTGGCGCCGGCGAGGATGATCGGCTGGCGGTGAAACGGATCTTCGACCAGGGCGAGGATCTCGCCGGTATAACCCGACTGGCGCGCCGTCAAGATCGCCGCCGCGTTGCGGTCGTCGCTGCTATTGACGATCAGCGCGCGGGCCTCGCGCAGATTCACTTTGCCCATCACGCCTTCGTCGAGATTGCCGTAGATGACCCGATGGCCCAGCTCCAACAGATGGCGCGCGTCGGCTTCGTCTTCATCGACGATCACGGTGGAGATGTTGGCTTGCTCCAATTCCCCGATCAGGGTCGCCACCGCCGGGCCGTAGTCGAAGATCACCACATGATTTTTCGCGTTGGCCGACTCCTTGGGCAGCTTGGTTTCGAAGCGCTCTTCGAGAACCGGAATCAAATAAATTGGAAAGATTAGAAACAGTAAGATGACGCCGACGAACTGGGCGCAGACGACGTACGCGACCATCAGCGGATGTTGCCAAGATGTATCGCCGCCGTAGCCGGTGGTCGACGCCGTGCCCGCCGCCCACTGCAACGCCTGTAAGAAGTCGCGCGGCTTGCCTTCGAGATAGTACATGCCGAGCATGTAGAGCAGCGCCATGACCAGCAAGAGCGCGATCAGCGCGCCGGCGAGAATAACGAAGCGGTTGTAGGAGCGGGGCATGATGGTTAGGACCGACTGCGATATTTACTGTAGCTCTGCTTAACATGGCACGGTGGTGGGCATCAATGTTTTTACCGCGGGATGCTTTGCCGGCCGTTATTTGAACGTGCGGATCGACCAGCTGCCCGACTGGTTGGTGCCGGTCCATAGCCCTTTGATCGCTTCCTTGGCGGCCAACTCGAACATGTCGGTGAGACGATAGTTGCGCGCCACCGGCAGCTCGGCGGACCAGCTGCCGGAGAAATCGCCGCCGCGATTTTCCACCGCGGCGCGCCAGGTGCCGTTCCAACCGGTGCTGTGGAGCTGCATCGCCCAGGAGCCGCGCAGCATGACCGTGCCTTCGGCGTCCTTCAACGTCCAGAAGCCGCGCGCCGACCCCGCCGTCGAACTGGGGTCGACGGTGTAGCTGCCGGCGAAGGCTTTACCGTCTTCTGAGACCGCGGCCCAATTGGATGCCGCCGGCTCTTTGTCGCGAAACGCTTCTTTGGTTTGACTGCTGACGGTGACATCGACGGCGCGCACCCAGCCGACCTGGCCTTGCTTGGTGCGCACCATGTACCAGATCTCCTGGCTGACGCTCTCGGCCAATGGCGTAAGCGTCTCGCCTTTGGGCATGCGGAGGATCGGCTCGATCTCAAGATCCTGCTGGCCATAGAGTGGCGTGTCCTGGTCGCGCACGGTCAATGCTGGCGGCGCGTCGGCGGCGTGCAGGTTGGCTGATGGCGTGAAAAGCCCTAGGCAGCCGATCAATGCTACAAGTAAGAAAACTAGACGATTGGTCATTGGCAATTTCCTCTCGGTATCGAGAAATATTGTACTCGATTGTTCTCGTCGCCGTCACGGAAAGAATCGGGCGCAACCACGAAAAACACGAAAGTCACGAATATATTCGGTATCCCCCTTTCGTGTGTTTCGTGGTTGGATTCTTGTCTTCGCCATTTCTAGTTGCGCAAATCGCTCGATCTAGTCTAATCTCGCCGCCGATAGGAAACAAAATTTTATGACAAGACTCGACGGACAGGTGGCGATCGTGACCGGTGGCAGCCGGGGCATCGGCCGGGCGGTGGCGCTGGCGTTTGCCCGGGAGGGCGCGCGGGTGGCGATCACGGCGGTGCATGATCGCGACGCGCTTGAGGCGACCGAGCGGGAAATCGCCGCGCTGGGCGGAGCTACGATCGCCATGATGGCCGATGTGGCGCGGCGCGGCGACATCGACAAGCTGGTGCAGGCGATCCTCGCCAAGTGGGGGCGCATCGATGTGTTGGTCAACAACGCCGGCATTCTGCGTCTGGCGCCGTTGGAAAACATCACCGAAGAACGCTGGGACGAGACCCTGGGCGTCCATTTGAAGGGCACGTTCAATTGCACCCAAGCGGTGATCGCGATCATGAAGCAGCAGCGCAAGGGCAAGATCATCAACATCGCCGCGCCGTCGGCGCTGCGCGGTTCCTACGGCGTCGCCGATTACGCCGCGGCCAAGGGCGGCATCATCGCGCTCACCAAGAACGCCGCCAACGAACTCAAGTCGTTCAACATTCAAGTCAACTGCATCTCGCCGGTGGCCGACACGCGCATGACCGAGGAGCTGACCAAGTTTCGCCGCGAACAGTTGGGCATCGCCCGGCGCGACCGCGAGGTGGTACCGCCCGAGGCGATCGCGCCGGCGTTTTTGTTTTTCGCCACCGGCGATTCGGATTATGTCTCGGGGCAGTTGTTGGAAGTGGGGCGGAACTAAATGGATAATTGATAATGGAGAATGGATAATTTCGGAGGGGAATGAGCTTCATGAATAGTCTCGGTTGTTTAACTTTGGTCATTCTTGCGCTGCTGGTTGGGCCTGCGAATTCGTTCGGGCAGGGGTTGGAAAAAGTTCGTATCGTTTATGCTAGCCGGGGGTTGCCGTTTTTTAGCGCGTTTGTCGCCCGGGACATGAAGTTCTATCAAAAGCATGGGCTCGATGTGGAGCTGATTCAGATGGCGCCGCGCATCGCGATTACGGCGTTGGCGACCAGCCAGGTGGACTACTCGCTCAACATCGGTTCGACCATGCGCGCGGCCATGCGCGGCGCCCCGGTACGGGCGGTGGCGTCGAGCACGGTGGCGCCATTTTTCGCCTTGGTGTCCAAGGAGCCCAACATTCAGGCGCTCAAGGGCAAGACCCTCGGCGTGTCGGATTTCGGCGGCACCAACTATCAAGTGACGCGGATGGTTTTGAATCATTACGGCTTAGTGCCGCTCAAGGATGTGCAAATTCTTTCCATCGGCGAGGAGAAGGTCATTCTCGACGCGTTGCTCGCCGGACGCATCAACGGCGCCATGCTGTCGCCACCCTGGCCCTTCGAGGCGGAGAAGCATGGCTTTAAAATTATTCTCAAGGCTTCCGATGTCGTGCAGTTCCCCTTCGCCGGCATTTGTACGACCACCGACAAGATCAAGAATAACCGCGAGCAAATCAAAAAAGTCATCCGCGCCGAGATCGATTCCTTGCGCTTCATCCGCGAGCGCCGCCAGGAAACCATCGACATGATCGTCAAGCTGTTCAAGATGGATAAAGAGATCGCGCAGAAGTCCTACGACTTCGCCTCGGTGTTTTTTAGCCGCGACGCGCGCATCCAACCGGAAGCGGCGCGCCGGCTGATCGCACTGGAGAAAGAAAACGGCGATATCAAAGGCGATGTCGACGTCGGCCATATCGCTGAGCTGTCGTTGGTGGAGGAAGTGCTGCGGTGACGGGGGGAAGTGAAGACGGGGAAGGAATGGCCGCAAAGAACGCAAAGGTCACAAAAGGGAATCGGAGAGTAAGATGGACTATCAAATAATCGATGCCGATGGCCATGTGATTGAGGATGAGAGTTTGTTCGACTATCTCGACGCCAACTATCGGGCGCTGGATCATCAGCTGAGCTGGGACCGGCTGTTTCCGTCCCTCGACTTTCATCATATCGGCGGCCACTCGACGCGCAACAAGAAATCCTTCGGCGGCGGCAAGAAGGTCGGGCCCAAGGAGTGGCTGGAGTTCGTCGACATGGCCAATCTCGAATACTCCGTGCTCTATCCGACCAAGGGACTGCGCATCGGCAATATCAGCCATCCCGATTGGGCCTGCTTCGTCGCGCGCGCCTACAACGATTGGCTACATGACCGTTATTTGAAAGCTAGCCCGCGCTTGAAAGGCATGGCGCTGTTGCCGATGCAGGATGTTGACGAGGCGGTTAGCGAGTTGCGCCGGGCGGTGAAACAATTGGGTTTCGTCGGCGCCATGCTGCCGTCGCGCGGTTTGCCCTTCGATCTCGGCCATAAAAGCTATTGGCCGGTCTACGCCGAAGCGGAGCGCTTGGGCTGCGCGCTGGGCGTCCATGGCGGCGCCCATCACGGCATGGGGCTCGATACGTTTGAAACCTTCGTGCCGATTCACGCCTTGGGCCATCCGCTGTCGTTGATTATCGCGTTTACCGGCATGGTGTATCACGGGGTGTTTCGCGAATTTCCCAAGCTGCGCATGGGCTTTCTCGAAGGCGGCGCCGGCTGGGTGACTTTCTGGATGGACCGGCTCGACCGCTCGCATTCCTATCATTTGGAGCTCAATCTGCGCGGCAAGTACAAAGGTCCGTCGGTGGAGGATGTGCCGAGCGATTATATTAAGAAGGGACAGATCTTCATCGGCTGTGAAGGCAACGAAGAAGGTTTGCCGTACCAAATCCAGCGCGCCGGTAACCAGCATTTTCTCTTCGCCAGCGATTTTCCCCATGAGATCGGCCCCGACGATATCCTGCATGAAATTGACGAGGTCGCCGAAGCGCCGATCTCCGACGCCGACAAGCGCGCGGTGCTGCGCGACAACGCCAAGCGGTTTTATGGAATTTAGAAGTCGGAAGATTTAACCACAAAGAGCACAAAGGGCACAAAATAAAATCGCAAGATTTCTCGCAAAGGCGCCAAGTTCGGAAAGGGATGATTTCCCACCAAGAACAACTTGACAACAAACCCGCTCCCGATGGATAGATAGCCGCGGCGCACCTTTGAGCGGGAGGACGGATCATGCGGCAGAATAGATTCCCGGTGATCGACGGCGACGGCCATATCACCGAGCGCAGCAAAGAGATTCTCGAATATCTTGGCGGCAACTATCGCGGCACGTCCAAGGACGAAAGTTGGGCCGATACGTTTGCGCCGTTTCCCTCCCTTGACGGCTGGGCGCGGCTGTCGGGCATGAGTTCGCCGGGGCTGCGCGATTATCCCGACTGCGACACCTGGGGCGCCTTTCTCGATGAGTGCGGCATTCAAACCACCGTGGTCTATCCGACCGCGGCGCTGGCCTTCGGCCTGATTCAAGATCCAGCTTGGGCCGTCGAGATCGCCCGCGCTTACAACTCCTGGCTCTACGCCACCTACACCAAGAAAAATCCGCGCATCTTGGGCGCGGCAATTATTCCGGTCCACGACGTGGCGGCGGCGATTGTCGAACTACGCCGGGTGAAAAACGATCTCGGCATGCCCGGCGCGATGTTTCCCTCGGTGACCCGGCTGCGCAAGGGCTACGGTCATGAGAGTTTCTTCCCGCTCTACGAAGAGGCCTGCAAGCTCGATATGCCGATCGCCATTCACGGCGCGCCGAGCCGCGGGCTGGGCTTTGACTTTTTCGATTCCTTCGTCGAAGTGCATGCGTTGGAACATCCCGTGCCGCTGATGATTCAGATGACCAACATGATTTTTCAGGGCGTCTTCGAGCTGTTCCCGCAGCTGCGGGTCGCCTATCTCGAAGCCGGCGCCGGCTGGGTGCCGTTCATGATGGACCGCCTCGATGAAGACTTTGAACGGCGCGGCAAGAAATGGGCGCCGCGCTTGAAAAAACGGCCGAGCGATTACATCACCGGCGGCCAGGTTTATGTTTCCCTGGAGTCCGAGGAAAGAACCTTGCCTTACGTTCTCGAACTGTTCGGCGAGGACCATATTTTCTTCGCCTCGGACTATCCCCATGAGCGCCAGCGGGCCCAGTACCTGCACGACATTCCAGAGCTCGAAGCGCGCCAGGATATTTCCGATGTGGCGAAGCGGAAAATTCTCGCCGACAACGCGCGGGTGTTTTATCGATTGGCGGATTGAAGATTCGATTGGCTGCAAAGAACGCAAAGAACACAAAAATAGTAATCGGATGGTTGGCCGCAAAGAACGCATAGATCGCAAAGAATAATTTCTCAACCGGGCGGGTTTTAAACCCGCCCTCCGGGATTGATACGAGCGATGGAGACGGAGGCAGACGATGAAACTGGCTAACAATTGTTTACGCCTGTTCTTAGCTTTGCAGCTGTTGGTGCTGCCGGTGCTTTCACTCGATGCTTGGGCGGTCAAGCTCGATTGCAGTTCCGCTAGCAGCAGTAACGATCTACCGCGCACGGCGGCGCTGGCGACCAATCCGGCCGGCACGGGGGCTCATGCATTGGGCGCGGGGCTGGCGTCGGTGGCGGGTAAGGTGACCGGGATCTCGGTCAAGGTGCAACCCTACAACGGCCCCAACGCCTGGATGCCATTATTGGAAAGCGGCGAGTTGGAGTTGGGCGTGCTCAACATTCTCGACTCGCAGATGGCCGCCACCGGCACCGGCAATTATAAAAAAGCCTATCCCATGGTGCGGGTGATCGCCGGCGGCGTGTTCCCCTTCACCGCGTCGGCGATGGTGCGCGACAAGTCTGACATCAAGCAGATCAGCGACTTGAAAGGCAAACGGGTGGCCTGGGATTACGGCGGCCACGCGATCTCGCAGACCTATCTCAACGCGGTGTTGGAAACCGGCGGCGTGAAACCTAGCGACGTGCAGCAAGTGCGGGTATCCAACGTCAACGACGGCATTCGCGCCGTGCCCGAAGGCAAGGTCGATGCGTCATGGACCTCCCTCGGCATCGGCGTGGTCGAGGAGGCCAACGCCATGGAGCCGATTCGGATTCTCAATATCCCGAACACCGAGGCGTCCAACAAGATTCTCGCCCGCTACGGCGGTTCCGTCGTCAAAGCGACGCCGGCGGCGGGCGTGCGCGGCGAGACTTTCGTGCTCGGCTACGCGCTGCATATAGTCGGTTCGAGCAAGTTGAGCGACCGCATGGTGACGGCCTTGACCAAAGCTTGGTGGGACAATCTCGCCGAGCTGCAAACCATCCATCCGCTGTTCAAACAGTGGACCAAGGAAAACCAGGCGATCACCAATTTCACGATTCCCTATCATCCGGGCGCCATCAAGTTCTACAAAGACGCCGGCGTCTGGACGGCGAAGCATGACGCGCGCACCAAGGAGATTTGCGGCTAGGAAGAGAAGAATGGCGTGATGGAGTAAAGGAGTGTTGGAGTGATGAGAAAGAAATACTGGAGACAATTCATTGCGACGGCAGTGGTTTTTATTCAGATGCTCGCTCCGCTTTACGTTGCCAACGCCAAGGTCGACTGCGGGCCGGTGGTCAACAAGGGCAACGAGCTGGCGCGCAGCGTTGCCATCGGCACCAGCCCGGCGGGCACCGGTGCGTTCTCTCTCGGTTCCGGGCTCGCCGCGGTGGCGAGCAAGTCGACGCCGATCATCGCCAAGGTGCAGCCCTACGCCGGGCCCAATTCGTTTGTGCCGTTGCTCGAAAGCGGCGAGATCGAGTTCGGCATCATCAATATTCTTGACGCCCATATGGCGATGACCGGCACCGGCACTTACAAGAAAGCCTATCCGAGCTTGCGCGTGCTCACCGGCGGTGTGTTTCCATTCACCGGCGGCATCATGGTGCGCGACAAGTCGGACATCAAGCAGGTGAGCGATTTGAAGGGCAAAAAGTTGGCCTGGGATTTTGGCGGCCATGCGGTGGTCCAGGCGTTGTTCAACGCCGCGCTGGAAACCGGCGGCATCAAAGCGTCGGATGTCACGCAGGTGCGCGTTAGCACTTCCAACGACGGCATCCGCGGCGTCGCCGAGGGTAAGGTTGACGCGACCTACGCATCGCTCGGCACCGGCATCAACGAAGAGGCAAACGCCCAGGACCCCGTGCGCTTTCTCAATATCCCCAATACTGACGCGAACAATCGGACTCTCGGCAAACTCGGCAGCTCGGTGGTCAAAGCCGAGCCCGCCACCGGGATTCGCGGCGACACCTTTGTCGTTGGCTATCCGCTGCATATTTTGACTTCGACCAAGGTCAACGAGCGCACGGTGCAGGCGGTGCTCAAGGCCTGGTGGGACAATCATGCTGAGCTCTTGACGATCCATCCGTTGTTCAAACAGTTCACCAAGGATGTCCAGGCGATCACCAATTTCACGATTCCCTATCATCCGGGCGCCATCAAGTTCTACAAAGACACCGGTGTCTGGACGGCGAAGCATGACGCGCGCACCAAGGAGATTTGCGGCTAGGAAGAGAAGAATGTACCGATGGAGTAAAGGAGTGTTGGAGTGATGGTAAGAAAAAATAAACTTCGGCTGATCTCGGCGGCGATGGCGCTCGCGTTTGGCTTTGCGCCGCTGCGATATTTTCGTGCTGACGCCTGGGCAAAACTCGATTGCAGCGCGACGGCGGAAAAGAGCATTGTCTTGCCGCGCACGGTAGCGATCGCGTCCAATTTGCCTGGCACGGGCGCCCATTCCTTGGCGGCGGGATTGTCGGCGGTGGCGAGCAAAGTGACCACCATGTCGTCCAAGGTCCAGCCCTACAATGGACCCAACGCCTGGATGCCGCTGCTCGAACAGGGTGAGGTCGAGTTCGGCATCATCAATATTCTCGACGCCAACATGGCGGCCACCGGCACCGGCAATTATAAAAAAGCTTATCCGATGATACGCGTCGTCGCCGGCGGCGTGTTTCCGTTCACCGGCAGCATCATGGTGCGCGACAAGGCGGAGATCAAAAGCGCCGCCGACTTGAAAGGCAAGCGCATGGCTTGGGACTTTGGCGGCCACGCGATCACTCAGATTTGGCAACAGGCGGCGCTGGAAGTGCTCGGGGTCAAGGCGAGCGATATCCAGCAGGTGCGTTTCTCCAACTTGAACGACGCCATCCGGGCCGTGCCCGAGGGCAAGATCGACGCGACCTTCGCCGCCATCGGCATCGGCATCAACGAAGAGGCCAACGCCATGGAGCCGATTCGCTTTCTCAGCCTGCCGGACAACGCGGCGTCGAACAAAATCCTCGCCAAGTATGGCGCCGCGGTGGTCAAGCAGGAGCCGACGGCGGGCATTCGCACCGACACCCGGGTGATCGGCTACCCTTTGCACCTGGCGAGTTCGACCAAGGTCAGCGACAAGACCGTAGCGACGCTGCTCAAAGCCTGGTGGGATAATATCGGCGAGCTGCAAACCATTCATCCGCAATTTAAAAAATGGACCAAGGAGGTCCAGGCGATCACCAACTTCACCGTGCCCTATCACGACGGCGCGGTGAAGTTTTACCGCGATGCCGGCGTCTGGGGCGCCAAGCATGATGCGCGTACGCGGGAGATTTGTAGCTGAGGAGGGGATCGATGGAGTGTTGGAGTAAGGGAGTGATGGTTAAAAAGGGATTCGCTCTGTCGTTGGCGTCGCTACTCATGGTGGCGCAAGTGCGGACCGTCGAAGCCAAGCTCGATTGCGGGCCGACGATGAACAAAAGTATTCAACTGCCGCGGACTATCGCCATCGGCACCAATCCGGCCGGCACCGGCGCCCATGCGATCGCGTCGGGGTTGGCGGCGATCGCTAGTAAATCGACCCAGGTGTCAGCCAAGGTGCAGCCCTACAACGGTCCCAATGCTTGGATGCCATTGCTTGAAAGCGGCGAGATCGAGTTCGGCATCATCAATATTCTCGACTCCCACATGGCCGCCACCGGCACCGGCAATTATAAAAAAGCCTATCCCGGCGTGCGCATTGTCGCCGGCGGCGTGTTCCCGTTCACCGCCGGAATCATCGTCAAGGATAAGTCGGAGATCAAACAGATGGCCGATCTCAAGGGCAAACGGGTCGCCTGGGATTACGGCGGCCATGCGATCAATCAGACTTGGCAGTTGGCGGTGATGGAAGCCAGCGGTGTGAAACCGACCGATGTGCAGCAGGTGCGGGTGTCGAACTTGAACGATGGCGTACGCGCGGTGCCCGAAGGTAAAGTCGACGCGTCGTTCACCGCCGTCGGTATTGGCGTGGTCGAAGAGGCCAACGCCATGGAGCCGGTGCGATTTCTCAGCATGCCGAACACGGCGGCGGCCACCAAGATTCTCAGCCGCTACGGTGCCTCGGTGGTGAAGTCCGAGGCCGCCGCCGGCATCAAAGGCGATACCTACGTCATTGGTTATCCGCTCCACCTGGCGAGCATGACCAACGTCAGCGATAAGACCGTCTACACCATGCTCAAAGCCTGGTGGGACAATTTAGCGGAGCTGCAGACGATTCATCCGCTGTTCAAGAAATGGCCCAAGGAAATGCAGGCGCTGACCAACTTCACCGTGCCCTATCATTCGGGGGCGATTCAATTTTACCGGGAAGCGAAGGTTTGGGGCGCTCGACAGGACGCCCGCAGCAAAGAGATCTGCGGTTAGCGGCGCAACACCGCGCTCCGGCGTAGCGACAAGGAGATATTCGTGGAAATTGAAGAAAGCGTACGCGGACGGGAACTCAGCGGATTTCCCGACTGGCTCGGGCGGTCGTTGCTTGTTGCGATTCCTTTAACCGGGATATTTTTTCTCCTCAACCTGCCGCAGCAAATCGGCTGGTTGGTGTTCAACGAACAGTATATGGGGCTGTTCCTCGGTCTTGGCCTATGCGCGACCTATATTTTGATCCCGTTCAAACCTAGCGTCGGCCGCCATCATGTGCCCTGGTACGATGTCATCGCCGCCTTGGCCGGCTTGGCGGTGGGTTTGTACGTGTTCATTTTCTACCCGTCCATCGTCAATTCGATGGGCGAGATCGCCACCGAGCGGGTAATTCTCGGCTGTGTGACGATTCTCCTCCTCGCCGAAGCCTCGCGCCGCCTGGTCGGCTGGCCGCTGGTGATCATCGCCGGCTGTTTTTTATTTTACGCTTACTTCGCCTATATCTTCCCCGGCGATTTCTACGGCAAGGGTTGGTCGATCAACCGCTTGGCGACCTATCTCTATCTCGACGCCAACGGCATCTTCGGCCAGGCGCTCCAGGTCGGCGTCAGCATCGTCATAGTCTTCGTGATTTTCGGCGAAGTGCTGTTCGTCGTCGGCGGCGCCGAGTTCTTGAGCGATTTCTCGTTGAGTTTGATGGGGCGCTATCGCGGCGGCCAGGCGAAGATCGCCATCGTGTCGTCGAGCTTGTTCGGCAACATCAGCGGCAGCGCGGTGGCCAATGTGGTGGTCGACGGCGCCTTCACCATTCCGATGATGAAAAAAGCTGGCTACCCGGCGCCGCAAGCGGCCGCCATCGAAGCCACCGCTTCCACCGGCGGCCAGATCATGCCGCCGGTGATGGGCGCGGCGGCCTTCCTGATCGCCGAATATTTGCAAATCCCTTACGCCCAAGTGGCGTTGGCCGCGGCGGTGCCGGCGGTGCTCTATTATGTCGCGCTGTTCATTCAGGTCGATCTTTTGGCCGCGCGCAACGGGATTCATGGCCTGCCGCGGGAAGAAGTGCCGCATCTGCTGCCGGTGCTCAAGCGCTCGGCGAGCTTCGTCTTGCCGCTGACGGTGTTGATCCTGTGGATGTTCGTCCTCAACCGCCGGCCCGAAGAGGCCGGCTTACTGGCGGCGTTGGCGGCGTTGATTGTCGGCATCCTCACCCCAGGGATAAAAATCGGCCGGGCCGAAATCCTGCGCATACTCACCAACGCCGGCCGCGGCATGTTGGAGATCGTCGCCATCACCGGACTCGCCGGCGTGGTCATCGGCGTCTTGCAATTGACCGGACTCGGTTTCACGCTGACGTTGACATTACTCA
Source organism: Syntrophobacter sp. SbD2 (assembly GCA_945889495.1). Taxonomy (GTDB): domain Bacteria; phylum Desulfobacterota; class Binatia; order UBA9968; family UBA9968; genus DP-20. The sequence continues at coordinate 19,794 of CAMDBU010000028.1, forward strand.
ACATTGGCCAGAGTAATGCGCTGTTGCTGCTCGTGCTCACCGCCATCGTCAGCATCATTCTCGGCATGGGCATGCCGACAACGGCGGTGTACGTGCTGCTCGCGGTGCTGGTCGCGCCCGGACTGGCCAAGCTCGGTATCGTGCCCATCGCCGCCCATCTGTTTATTTTTTACTTCGGCATGTTGAGCATGGTGACGCCGCCGGTGTGCATGGCGAGCTACGCCGCGGCCTCCATCGGCAAGACCGATCCGGTGCAAACCGGCTGGGAGGCGATGAAGCTTTGTAGCATCGCTTACATCGTGCCGTTCCTGTTTGTCTTCTCGCCGTCGCTGTTACTGATCGGCCACTGGTACGAGGTGGTACTCTCGGTGATCACCGCGATCATCGGTTCGATCTTGTTGGGCGTTGGCATCGTCGGTTATTTGTTCCGCCCGGTCGGCGCATTGAAGCGGCTCTTGTTTAGCATCGCCGCCGTCGGTTTGCTGATTCCGGTGGTGCATAGCGGACCGTACGCGAGCATGACCTGGGCGTCCAACGGTATCGGATTGGTACTGGCGGTGTTACTGGTCGCCGTCGAATGGATCGCCCGCGGCCATGATAAGTCGCTGGCCGCGCCCGGCGGTGTCAATGCGCCGGCGCACTAACGGTTCGCCAACCCGCTGGGTATCGCTGCTGTGGTTGCGTAGATATTGCAAATTCCAGATTGACGACGCCGTGGGATCTGGTCTTCTTCCATGCTGGAAAAGACGAGTTCCCAGGCGCTGTTCCGAACGATCGAGAATCCCCTGAAGTCTTGGCGTCGAATCGGCGCGGATTAACGCAGCGTGGTGAATACCGAGAGGTATTCCTTGCGCAGGTAGCCGACGTTGCCGGAAGGTTGCACTTGTACCTTGATCCAGTCGCGCTCTTTGGCCAGGACGATGACGCGCGCGCCCCGGTCGACTTTTTCGATGGCGTCGGCGGCGAAGCGCGGTTCTTGTTTGAGCGCACCGGCGCGGGCGATCTCGGTTTCGATGCCCCCATGAACCGTGGCAATCATCTGCTCTTGTTTGGCGCCGGTTGGCTCCGGCAGATCGCTGTCCCGTCCATCACCGACGGGCTCAAGCCGTCCCGCCGTATGCGGTTTGAGCGGCGGTTTCTGCTTTGTCAGGGTTTCCGCTTGCGGCGCGCTTGCCGCCCTTTCGGCGCCGTTACTTCTCTTCGCCGCCGGCGTCGGGCCGTCTGACCACCCGAGCGGACCTTCGGCTAACTGCGCTACATCTTTGTCGCCCGCCAAGGCGCGCAACCCCTGGGAGTTTTGCGCCCAGCGCACGCCATCGCCTTTGTACATGGACAGGCTGAATAGCACGAGTAGGATCAGCGCCCCGGCACCGATCAAAGCGTATTGGTCCAATTGCTCCATACCCGGCGCCGTCGGTTCTTGTGCTTCGGATGGCACCTTGGCCGGTGCCGTCGGCACCGCTACTGTGGCGCTTCGAGGTGGTACGACGAGGGGAACTTCGCTGTCCCGTTCCATGGCGCGCGCTTCACCGATCGATAGGTCGAGGGGTTGGTTCAGTAGCAGTCGGCGAATCAGCCGTTGATAGACGAATTTTTGCAACGTCCGGCCTTCGCGCTCGGCGAATTGAAAACAGACCGAGAAAATTTGCTGGATGATATGGCGCTCGTTGGATGACAGGTCGCCGATGAAACGCAGCTCTTCGATTTGGTCGTTGAAGGGCTCGCTGCCGAACTTCGACACGTTGGCGAGCAGCAACATGAGTCGCGCCATGCGGTCCTGAGGATGAACCGCGATCCTTTGCGTCAGTGCGGCAATGGCTTGATCATAGCGCGCTTCCTGAAGCAGGCGCTGAACCAAGCTGTAAGTAAAATCGGTAACCGGCTGTGCGATCATGTGCGGCTCGTTTTTCGCAATCCAAAAAAACAGGCAGAACATACCACCAACGGCATGCGTTATGTCAAGTAGAACGTTCCTATATTTATCGAAATTGTAAGATGGAAGATCGGCGCTTTATATGGGTGCAGCGGTAACCGTTGAGCACTCCATATTGTGGCACCGCGCGGGAATGGTTCTGTTGCGCTCGGTGTGATTCGGCGCGCTGGCTTGGCAAAAATAAATTTTCGCTAGCGCGTCAGCGCGCGCAGCCGCGATGGTCTAACTGGCAGTTATCTAACGTCGCATGTTCAACGATGTATAACTTAGTTACACATCGCTTCGCAGCAGCTCGCAAAGGTAAGCTGATCTAGCAAACTACAGTGCGCGGTAGCGCTTGACCCAGGCGAGGATCACCTGATTGGTTTCCTCCGGCGCTTGCCAGAAAAAGCCGTGGGATTGGCCCTTGAGCAATTGCAGTTCGGCGCCGGGAATGCGCGATTTGACTGCTTCGGCTTGTGCCAGGTGATTGCTCCGGCCCGAATCATGGTCGCCGATTAATATCAGCGTCGGCACTTTGACGTCACCCAAGCGATGAGTGGCTTCCCAATTATGACGCGCGATGATCAGGTGAACATACTCGGAGACCTTGGCGTGGGTCGGCCAGACCTGCTGAAAGAACGCTTCGATCTTGGCCGGATTCTGTTTGCGGTAGTCGTCGGTGAAAAACGCGCTGGTGTCGCAGTACTCCTCGCGCAGCGCTTTCTCGAAACCCTTTTCGACCATGCGGATCACCAGCCAGTGCGGCAGGCCGGGGACGCAATCGGCACCCGGCCGCGGCACCTGTCCCGAGCCGCTCGCCGCGAGGATCAAACTTTTCACCCGGCCGGGAAAATTGAGCGCCATCTCCAAGCCGATGCGCCCGCCCATGGAGTGGCCGCAGAGATGGGCCGAGGGGATTTTGAGATGATCGAGTAAGGCGACGATATCGTTGGCCATCTGGTTGATGGTGCAGACGCCCTGAGCCGCCACCGAGCGGCCGCAACCGCGCGGATCGTGAATGATCAGTTGCGTGGACTCGGCGAGCGGGAGTTGGGACGGCTTCCACGCCTCGGCGGAAAAGCCCGTCGACGGGATCAACACCAGCGGCTCGCCTTGGCCGTGGGTTTCGTAATAGAGATTGGCGCCTGAAGGTAGATTGATGTTGGGCATGATAACTCTCTAGAATTTGTTCAAAACGTTTAAGCCGTTCGAATCGTTTTAGATGTTCATTTGCTTGATCATCGCCTGCGTCAGCGGATTGGTCTCGTCGAGTAACTTTTCCGCCATGGTGTAATGGTTGGCGCCGGCCACGACCAGGTAGTCGGCGGTCATGCCCTGTTGCTTGGCATAGTTAAAGTAGGCTTCCGACATCTGCTGCCAGCCCTTCGGTTCGGCGCCGCCGACCGCGACCACCAGCGGGCACTGCACTTTAGGCGGATTCAAGAACGGGCTGTTGCGCTTCGCGATGTCAGGGGTCATGCGCACCTGTTCCTGGACGCTGATCTTCATCACCATGTCGAGGTCGAAAACCCCGGAGGTCGCCACCGCGCCTTTGATGCAATCCGGCGCCAATCCTTCCGTCGTCCAATCATGGGCCAACGCCAACGCCGTCAGGTGACCGCCGGCGGAGTGGCCGGAAATATAGATGCGCGATGGATCGCCGCTGTAGCGCAGGATGTTCTGCGCCACCCAAGCGATGCTCGCGCGGCTCTGCCGGACGATGTCGGTGACGGTGACTTGCGGGCAGAGATCGTACTCGACGAGCACGACGGTGGCGCCGCGCTTGGTGAAGGTCGGCACCCAATTGCAATTCTCTTCCTTGCTGCCGCTGCGCCAGTAGCCGCCGTGGATGTAAACCAATACCGGACCGCCGGGTTTGTCGGCGGCGTAAATGTCGAGGGATTCGCGCGCCGAACTGCCGTAGGCGATGTTCAACCAAGATTTCGCCGTCGCGCGAACCTGCTTCGCCTGCGCCGCGCGGACCTTCGATAGCTCGGGAAACTCCGGCACCGACTCGCGGGGCTGGTATTGATATTCCATCTCGTCGGGGCGAAAGCCTTTGTAGAGTTCGCTCATGGTTGATCGTCCTTTGGTTGATTTAAATTCCGAGACCGCCGTTTCACCGCCGACAGTAGTGGAAAGCTTATTTCGATGTCAACGCTTGTAGCAACCGTAAAACTCAACAATGCGCGGGGCGCCATGGTCGGTTCTGACCTAGACCTCGATTCAGGCGAGCGGCAGTTGCTGCGTGTCGCGGATCGTTGATAGCTTTCTATAGCCAGACGACTGGGTTGCCGATCGAAGTGACCTTGCGCTACACTGAAGCAGCTGTGAAAAATAGAGGAGACTTTATGCCCACCGATGTCGCCGAAATCGAAGCGAAGATTCGGTCCTTGAATCGCAAGGATAAAACCGAGCTCATCCGCACACTGATTGCCGAGCTGGATGGTCCCGCCGACCCCGAAGTCGAACGTCTTTGGCTGGAAGAAGCGCAACGACGTTATCGGGAGATCGTCGAAGGGAAAGTGCAGCCGGTTCCCGGCGAACAAGTCTTTGCCAATCTGCGTGCCCGCCTAGGGCGATGAAACTTGAGTTCCACCCCGGAGCGGAGGCGGAGCTCATCGAAGCGGCCGCGTATTACGAGCTGCAAGTGCCCGGGCTGGGTGAGCGTTTTGCATCGGAGGTCCGACGCGCAACGGATTTATTGCTTGAGCAACCCGAGCTCGGAGCCCGCGCCGATCCAGTCCTTCGGAAATTCGTTTTGAATCGATTCCCATTTACGCTGTTCTACAGTGTGACCGCTGAGGTTCTACGTATCGAAGTTGTGGCCCACCAAAGCCGCCGTCCTGGCTACTGGCGATCGAGACTTGGCGGCTAACTACGCGACCGGAGCTGATGTGCGCGGCGTGACATTTACACTACTTACGTCAATTTCAGTTTGGTTATCTCCCCGTCGCCACCAACTCGTCATAGTTCTTCTGCCCAAACTGCCGCTTGCCCGCTTCCAGCTCGCGAAAGATTTCTAATAGCTTGCCGCACAGCGGCATCGGCATGCCGAGCTTCTTACCTTCATTGACCACATAGGCCAGCGTGAAGTCGACTTCGGTTCTGATTTTCTTTTGCACGTAGCGCAGCGGGCCTTTTCTGTCTTCTGGTTTCCAGGTCTTGGCGAAGCCGTTCACCGCGGCGAGCCGTGTTTCGACGGAGTTTCGTGGGTGGAAATCGGCTGGGTAGTATTCGGCCAGTTTGATCCAGCGCACGCCGAGGGATTCGCCGACGGCGACGATTTCGGCGAAGAAGTCGGCCATGGTGCGACGGTCGGCTTCCGTCGTGCAGGTGGTTGCCAGTGAGGCGTCGGCTAAAGAGCCGTAGTAGCCTAAGCAGGTGTAGGTGAGTTTGCTCCACAGCACGCCCAGGATGTTGTCGGAGATTTCAGTTTCCATGACCGCGTCGAGGGTTTTGCGTAGCTCTTCCAAGCGCGGCGTGGTTTTGCCGTGCAGGTGGCCGAGATAAAGATGGCCCTTGATGTCGGTCTGGACATGACCGGGGCCGACTTTGCGGCAGCCCATGCGGATCGCCATTCCTACCGTCCGGTCGGCGCCGACTTTGTCTTGCAGGAGCGGCGGGTTGATGCCGTTCTGCATGGACACCAGCAAGCCGTCGTTGGCGAGGTGCGGCATGACCGTATTGAGCGCGTCGGGGGTGTAGTTGGAGCGCACGGCGATGCCGCCGATGTCGAACTTTCCCTCGATCTCATTGGGATAGACGATTTTTACTTTGACGTTGAACGGGCCGTCGGGCACGTCGACTTGCAGGCCGCGCTCGCGGATGGCGCTGACATGTTCCTGGTCGATGTCGACGAAGGTAATATCCGCGCCGGCGCGCGCCAGCCTGCCGCCGATAATGCCACCGATTGGGCCGGTGCCGATGACGATGATGCGATTGGACATAAGGATCTCCTTTGAATTGTCGCCAACATATTACGAAGCGGCGAACAGCGTCAATGCGGCGTGGCTGCTAGTTGAAGGGGCTTAGGAAAAATTCTTAACCACGAAAAACACGAAACGCACGAATATTGGGTTCGGTGGTTGTCCGAACTTTCGTGACTTTCGTGTTGTTCGTGGTTGATAATCTTTTCCGTTCCGATACGCCGGGTGCAGCAGGCCGCGCCCCTACTTGAAGATTCTTGGATTCCTGGAATAGTAGAGCAGCTTTGCCAGGGAAGGGACCACTATGAAGCGACTACTTCTCGCGCTCTTTTTACTTACCGCCATCTATCAGCCGGCCCATGCCGCGGACCGGATTCGCATCGGCTACAGCTCGATCAGCGGCGCTTATACGCCGATCTGGGTAGCGCATGATGCGGGCTTCTTCGCCAGAGAAGGTTTGCAGGACGACATCATCTTGATCCCCAGCGGCACGCAGTTAGCGCAGGTTACCGTCGCCGGCGAGATCGACATCGGCTCACTCAACGGTAGTTCGGCGATCGCCGCGGCGCTCGCCGGCGCCGATCTGAAAATCATCGGCAACTCGGGCAACAAGATGGTCTTCTCGCTCTATGTCCGGCCGGAGTTCAAAACCGTCGACGCCCTGCGCGGTAAAAAGATCGGCATCACGCGCTTCGGCTCGGCGCCGGATATTTCGGTGCGCTACGCGCTGCGCAAGCACAACATCAACCCCGACAAAGATTTGACCTTGATCCAGTTGGGCTTCATGGCCACGGTGGCCGCCGGGCTGCAAGGCGGTTCCATCGAAGGCGGCGTGGTGTCGCCGCCGACTCAGTTCGCCATCGACAAGGCCGGCTTCAAGGAACTGATCAGTATCACCGACATGGATTACGCCTTTCCCAACCCGGCGCTGGTGGCGGTGGGCTCGATCATCCGCAGCAAGCCCGACGTCATCAATCGTTTCATGCGCGCCTACACCCGCGGTATTCACAAAGCGCGCACCGACCGCGAATTCACCTACAAATCGCTGGCCAAATACACCAAGATCACCGATCAAGTGGTGCTGCAAAAGGCCTACGATTTCTACATGACCAAAGTGTTAGAAAAAACTCCGGCGGTGAATATGGCCGGGGTGGTCAACGTCCTCGACGACCTGGCCAAGACCGTGCCGGCGGCGAAAACCGCCAAGCCCGAGCAGTTCGTCGACATGCGCTTTCTCGATACGCTGGAGAAGAGCGGCTTGTTGAAAGAGCTGTATCCGTAATCGCGGAAGTCATCGTGGCTCGTGCTCGTGATTCGTGTTCGTCCGAACGCGGGCACGGACGACCGTCGCATGTCTTGTTTTCACTGACATACTTCAGGCTTCATGGCGGACGTTAAACCCACGGTCGATAGTCCGAACAGTTCCGCCAGTGCGCCGCCTGCCAGTTGGTTCGCGCGTCATAAAGACAAGCTTTGGTGGCTGCACAGCGCTTACGCGCTGCTCCTGGGCGTGGGTATCATGTGGCTGGGGGCGCGCAATTATAATTTTTTGCGCGTGACGGTGTTGCATGTCGGCTTCATCTGGCTGTCGAGCCTTTACTTGCCGCGCTTGTTGAATCGGCCTTGGCTGGCGCCGCGCTGGGCCGAGCGGCTGCGCTTGTTGGTTAACTTTTTCAATAAAAATCTCTATCAGCAGGTGTTGTTTTTCATCTTGCCGATCTACTACGGCAGCGCGACGCTGTCGTCGGGTAATCTCTTCTTCGTCCTACTCTTGGCGCTGTCGGCGCTCATGTCGACCCTCGATGTGGTCTACGACCGCCATGTGTCGGTGCGGCGCGGGCTCACGGCGTTGTTTTTCGCCTTCAATCTGTTCGCGCTGATCAACGTCATGCTGCCGGTGCTGTGGAGCATCGGCAACAACTGGGCGACGCGGTTGAGCGCGTTGTTGGCGGCGCTCGGTTACGCGACCATTCTCCGCCCCTTCGCCGAGTCGAAAAAGTGGCAACGGGGCTTTGCCGCGGCGGTCGCGGTGGTGCTCGTGGTGCTGGTGGAGTTGGCACGGCCATTGATTCCGCCGGCGCCGTTGCGTTTAGTCGCGGCCGAGTTCGGTAGTGAATACCTAGCCGACACCAAAGCCGTGGCGCCGGTGTTGAGCGAAGTGGAAACTGGCCCAGCGCGCCGGCTCCATGTTCTTACACCGATCAAAGCGCCGCTGGGGCTACGTGAGACCGTGCAGCATCGCTGGTATAAAAACGGCAAGCTAGTTTGGGCGTCGCCGTTCATCCAAGTCACCGGCGGGCGCGAGCAGGGATTTCGCTTGTGGACGAACTATCTTTTCGATGTCATCGAGCCCGGTGCTGCGCTGCGCGTTGACGCCGTCACCGAAGGCGGTCAGTTGATCGGTAGAGTGCGAGTCAAAGCGACGAGCTAGCTTGATGTGGCGACCGGGCGAAAATTTGACTTATATCTATCCCTATGAATAAGTTGAGCGCTCAAGTAGGTTCCAATTCATGAGTAAATGTTTCGCTATCGTCGTGCTTGCTATCGGGTTCTTCGGCGCCGCCGATTTGTCGGCGCAGTCGCGGGTCACTTCTAGTTACCCCGGCACGGCGGGTTACAACATTCCCTTTTGGGTGGCGCTCGATCTCGGCGAGTTCAAGAAAGCCGGTTTGGAAGTCGATCCGGTGCTGATCTCCGGCGGCTCGAAGAGCATGCAAGCGCTGCTCTCGGGCGGTCTCGATTTCGCGCTGGTGAGCGGCGGCGTGTCGGTGCAGGCGGCGCTCAGCGGCGCCGAGGTGACGATCATCGGTTCGAGCTCCAACTCCATGTCGGCGGGTGTGATCGCGGCCAAGGAGATCAAGAGTTATCAAGATCTCAGGGGCAAGAAAGTCGGCATCGCCAGCTTCGGCGGCAACAACGACATCGGCTTTCGCTACGCCTTCAAAAAGAACGGTATCAATCCCGACAAGGACATCACCTTCTTGCAGTTGGGCGGCGAGCGCAATCGTTTGACCGCGCTGGAACGCGGCGCGATCGCGGCGACGATCATGTCGCCGCCCGGCCTCTTCGTCGCCGAAGGGCAAGGCTACAGCCGGCTCGGCGATCTCAATGCCATGGGCATGCGCTATCCCGAGCTGTCGCTGGTCGCGCGCAAGCGCGATCTGAAGGAGCGGCGCGATTTCGTGCGGCGCTACTTGCGCGCCTGGGTCGAGGCGGTGCGGGTGATGAAGAGCAACCGCGAGGCGACGGTGCGATTGGTGGAAAAATACATCCATGTCGGCACGCGGGCGGACGCGATCAAAACCTACGAATACTTCGCCAAGAGCACCTCCGACACCCTGCGCACCGACCGCGACGGCATCGGCGAATTTCTCGCGACTGTGGAAGCGAGCAAGCCCGGCACGGCGAAGCGCAATCCCAACGAGTTCATCGACGAGTCGGCGTTGGAAGAGGTGTTGAAGGGGCGGTGAATCGGAATTCGATCCGGCACCCCACCTTTGTCCTCTCCCGTCGAGGGGAAGGAGGGGAAAATGCGGGGATTGGGATCGAGCGGATACGAGCCATGGAGAATTAGAATGTCCACCACCACCGAAACCTATGACATGCTGCTGAGTCTGGTGAAGACACGCCATAGCGTGCGCAAGTTCAAGCCCGATCCGATTCCCGAAGATACCATCGAAAAAATTCTCGAAGTGGCGCGCTGGGCGATGTCGGGGGCGAACTCGCAGCCTTGGGAATTTATCGTCGTCACCGACCCGAAGACCAAGAAAGAGCTGCGCGACGCCTATTCCGAGTACAACACCGATCTGATCTTCTGGATGGAGCAACAGCGCGAGTACAGCCTGCGCCATCCGTCCTACCAAGTGAAAAACGATCCCCATGAATCGCTGCGCTTCAACAAGGCCAAGGCCAATTGGCACCAAGCGCCGGCGGTGATCGTGGTTCTCGGCGACGGCCGGCGCCAGTGGGGCACGGTGATGGGCGCCCATACCTTTGGCCGCGATCAATCGCATTTGACCGACGGCTTGGCCAACGCCAGCTTCCTACTTCATCTCGCGATCGCGTCCCTCGGTCTCACTTCCGAGTGGGTGTCGATCCACATCGAAGAGCCGCATAAACGCATCCTCGATGTGCCCGACTTGTTAAAGCTCTATCTGATCATTCCGATCGGCTATCCCGACGTGTCGTCCCGCGGCGAGGGCGTGCGCCGGCCACTCAAAGACATGGTCCACCGCGAGCGCTACGACATGAGCAAGTACATGTCCAACGAGGATGTCATCAAGTATCTCTACTCGCTGCGCGAAGCGACGGTGCCGGTGCATTCGGCGTCGCGCGCAGTAGTGGCGGACGAGAAAAAATAGTCGGTGACGATCGGAGAAGAGATGACTCTCGCAAAGGCGCAAAGGCGCAAAGTTCGGAAGAGAAATTTGATTTCCGCTTTCCCCACCTTGGCGTCTTTGCGCCTTTGCGAGAGAAAGTCCGAATCCGATATCTGACCGAGAAAACAATTAGATGCCCCAACCCGCTATCAATCCGATCACCGTCGAGGTCGTGCGCAACGGCTTGGCGCATATCGCCAACGAGATGGCCACCGTGCTGCGTAAGACTTCCTACAACATGATGATCTACGAGGTGCGCGACTATTGCGTCGGCATCGTCGATCCGGACGGCAATATTCTGTCGCAGAACTTCGGCGCGCTGCCGATCTTTTTGGCCGATCTCGGCCCGGCCATCGTCGACGGCGTGCGCATGCATGGGCGCGACGGTTTCAAGCCCGGCGATGTGCTGATCATGAATCATCCCTATGTCTGCGGCCAGCATTTGAACAACGTGGTGGTCTACACGCCGTTTTTTCACCAAGGCGAGTTGGTGGCGTTTCTCGCCGTGCGCGCGCATTGGATCGATATCGGCGGCCGGCCGATGGGATTCGGTTTCAGCGGCACGCGGGAGGTTTACGAAGAAGGGTTGCAGTTTCGTTCGCTGAAGCTCTACCGCGGCGCGGAGCCCAATCAGGAACTGTTTCAGATCATCACCGACAATGTCCGCTTCGCGGAATCTTCATTGGGCGATCTGCGCGCGCAGATCGCCGCCTGCCGGGTCGGCGACCGCGGTCTTGGCGCGCTGGTGCGCCGCTACGGTTTAGAATCGTTCCTGCAATGCGTCGGCAAGATTTGGCAGCAGTCCGAGGCGTTGGCACGGGAACAGGTGGCGCGCATCAAACCGGGAAAATATTCAGCCGAAGCTTTGTTCGACAGCGACGGCGTCAATCTCGATCAGCCGGTGCCGTTGAAAGTCATAGTCGAAGTCGCCGGCAGCGATATGACCATCGATTTTTCCGAGTTGAGCGAGCAGGTGGCGGGCTCGATCAACTCCGGCGAGTCCGGCGCGGTGGCGGCGGCGCGGGTGGCGTTTAAATCGCTCGTCAGTCCCTACGCTCCTATTGATGAAGGTTGTTTTCGCGCGCTGAAAGTTATCATCCCGCCGGGAAAAATTTTGAGCGCCACGCCGCCGTCGCCGGTGGGTAACTGGAGCCGGACTTTGCCGACGGTGATCGATTTGATCTTTCGCGCCTTGGCGCCAGCCATGCCGGAGCGCATCGCCGCGGGCCACAAGGGCGACATGGGCGGCTATGCTTTTTTCGGCGTCAATCCCAAAACCGGCCGGCGCTTTCTCTGCCAGACCATCATGGGCGGTGGCTGGGGCGGCCGGCCCCATGAAGACGGCGAGAACGCCACGGTGTCGATGTGCCAAGGCGATGTGCAGAACGCGCCGGTGGAGATCCAAGAAATTTTTTATCCAGTGCTGATCGAGCGCCAGCAACTGCGCGAGGGTAGCGGCGGCGCGGGAAAATTTCGCGGCGGCCTCGGCATCGAAGTGACCGTGCGCGTGCTGTGCGACGCTGCCACGAATATTAACGTCGAACGCCAGCGCACCGCGCCCTGGGGACTGTTCGACGGCGAGTGCGGCGAGCGGGCGAAAGCGCTGGTCAAACAATCACCCGACGATCCCGGTGTGTGGCTGACCAAGAAGCCCAACTATCCGTTGAAAGCGGGCGGCAGCGTGACGTTCTACACCGCGGGCGGCGGTGGTTATGGCGCCGCCGATGAACGCGCGCATGATTTGATTGGCCGAGATGAGCGACTTGGGTATATGCGGGCGATCCACGAAAAGTAGCAGGTGGGGCGAGTTTCACGAGTGAAACATGATCGAACGGCGGCGAGCAAATTAACTCTTACCCCCTCGCCGATGCCGATGGGAGAGCGCAGAGGTGCGGGCGCTTGCGGCGAAGAAACCCATCGCCGCTGGGAGTCGAATTGGCGGGAGCGCTGACAGGAGCGATCGTCGCCAATTATTTCTTCAATTTGACAACCCCATCGACCGGCATTAGTCTAAATTCTAGTCCAATTTTAAGGAGATCGTTATGGCACGTGTTCTAAGCTTATCTGAAGCCAAGGCCCATCTCAGCCGGCTAGTGGCTGACTGTGAAAAGGATGAGGAAGAGCTTGTCATTACCCGAAATGGCCGGCCCGCGGCTGTTCTCATCAGCGCCGACGAGTATGAAGGTTGGCGCGAAACCAAAGAGATCATGCGTAACCGCCCCCTGATGAAGGAAATTAGACAAGGTCTGCGGCAGCTCGAGAAAGGCCGGCGGTTTACTTTCGAGGAAGTTTTCGGCGAGCCCTTGAGACCGAGCAAAAATTCAAAATGATCCGTTATCGCGTCGAAATGGCTCGGGCGCTGCGGGATCTCATCCGCCACCTCCCCCCGGAGTTGAAAGCAAAAGTCAAAGCTGCACTAAGAACAATTGCCGACGATCCCCATCGCGCTAAGGAGTTGCGCGACGATTTGGCAGGCTTGAGAAGCTACCGGATAGGCGGTTTCCGAGTGATCTTTCGTATCGTCGGTTCCATGCTTCAAATCGTTGCGCTTGGACCTCGTGCGGACATCTATGAGCGTGCGGCCGCCGAACTCAGTAAGTTCTTGAGGAAACCCAAACCCATTAAATAATTCTAAATTTTAGTCCGCGGGGCTGCTTGCCGTCCGCTGGGCTGCTTTTGGACTGGGCTAAGGGAGATAAAAACATGACCAAAACATTTTCAATCCGGTTTCCGGTGTCTTCCTCCGGCAATCCAAAATCGAAAATCCAAAATCGCAAACTGGTGGGGTGTGTCGCCCTCGCTTTCACATTCGCCATCGGTGGGGCTGTGGCCGGGGCGCAGCAGCCGAAGAAAGTCCCGCGGATAGGGTATCTATCGCAGCTCGATCCAGCTCGTGAGTCCGCCCGTGCCGAGGGAATTCGGTTGGCTCTGCGCGAGCATGGCTACATAGAAGGACAGAACATCGCCACCGAGTACCGATATGCTGAGGGAAAGCCCGATCGGTATCCTCAGCTTGCGGCCGAACTGGTGCGACTCAAGGTTGATATCATCGTGGCAGCAGGAGGGGCCAGTGTAATCCGGGCGGCCATGAATGCGACCAAGACGATTCCAATCGTTATGACGGGCCAAGGGATCGATCCTGTCGGGGCAGGCCTGGTTGAAAGCCTTGCCCGTCCCGGCGGCAATGTCACGGGCATTACAAACCTTGGCAGAGAGCTCGGCGGTAAGCGGCTGGAGTTGCTCAAAGAAGCCGTTCCAAAACTTGCCAGTGTCGCGGTTCTCTACACCACGACCGGTTCTGGCAACGTAATCGAGGTGAAAGAGGGTCTCCCAGCGGCGGCGCGAGCGCTGAAGTTGACTCTTCAACCTTGGGATGTACGGGGCACGGACGATTTCGAGAGGGTTTTTCCTGCGCTGAACAAGCAGCGCCCGGATGGACTCTACGTGCTCGGGAGCCTGATAATGAGTGCCAACCAAAAACGAATCATCGGCTTTGCGTTAAAGAGCCGGTTGCCGTCGATGTACGTCACTAGAGAAACTGTAGAGGCCGGCGGGCTCATGTCCTACGGGGCGGACCAAGCGGAGAGCTACCGGCGCGTGGCATACTACGTGGACAGAATCCTGAAGGGAGCTAAGCCCGCCGATCTACCGGTGGAGCAGCCGATGAAGTTCGAGTTGGTGATCAATCTCAAGACAGCGAAGCAGATTGGCGTGACGATTCCGCCGGAGCTGCTGGCGCGGGCGACTAGGATAATCAAATGACAGCGGTCAGCCGTCAGCGATCAGTGGTCAGCAAGAACCTCGGAGCAAAATCCATGATGAAATCTATTCTCTTCGGCCTACTGATAGCTGTCTTGCTGACAGCTACCCCGCCCGCCCAGGCGCAGCAGCCGAAGAAAGTCGCGCTGATAGGGTATCTATCGAATACCGACCGAGCTGGTGAGTTCATCCGTGCCGAGGCAATTAGGCTTACTCTGCGCGAGCGTGGCTACATAGACGGCGAGAACATCGCCATCGAGTACCGTTATGCGGAGGGGAAGCCCGATCGGCAGTCTGAGCTTGCTACCGAGCTGGTCCGTCTCAAGGTTGATATCATCCTGGTAACAGGAGGGGACGGTGTGATCCGGGCGACCAAGAACGCAACCAAAACGATTCCCATCATTATGATGGGCTCTGTGGCCGATCCTGTCGAGGCAGGCTTCGTTGAAAGCCTTGCCCGTCCCGGCAGCAACATTACCGGCCTGACAAACCTTAGCAGAGAACTAGGCGGTAAGCGGCTGGAGCTGCTCAAAGAAGCGGTCCCCAAAGCGATCCGTGTCGCGGTGCTCTACGATCCGGCCAGTTCGAGTAGCGTCGTCGAAGTGAAAGATGTTCTCCCAGCCGCGGCGCGCGCGCTGAAGTTGACTATTCAGCCTTGGGAGGTACGAAGCGCCGATGGTTTAGAGAACGTCTTTGCTACGCTAAACAAGCAGCGTCCTGATGCACTCTACGTATCAGCAGGCCCGCTAATGAGTCCTAACGAAAAACGGATCATTGGCTTTGCGTTAAAGAGCCGGTTGCCTTCGATGTTTGCCAACAGAGCGCCTGTAGATGCCGGCGGGCTCATGTACTACGGCGCGGACCAAGCGGAGAGCTACCGGCGCGTCGCCTACTACGTGGACAGGATCCTGAAGGGAACCAAGCCTGCCGATCTGCCGGTCGAGCAGCCGATGAAGTTCGAGTTGGTGATCAATCTCCAGACGGCGAAGCAGATCGGCGTGACGATTGCGCCGGAGGTGCTGGCGCGGGCGACTAAGTTGATCAAGTAATGTTAAGAGGAGAAAAAATCCTTGCCAACAATACTTCTCATTCGTGGATGGCGATTCTTTTTCTATGCCAACGAGTCGAATGAACCGATTCATATCCATTGTCGAAAGGCCGAGAAAGAATGTAAATACTGGTTGGACCGAGCAAGCTTTGGCGTGGTGGAAGCGTTTAGTTATAGGCTGACCGGGAAAGACAAGCGCGAAGTCATAAAAATAATCTTCGAGCACTTTGAGTACATCGAGAGTGAGTGGGACAAGTTCGAGAAGAAAAAATGATAAAAAAATATCATCACGTGAAAATTATCCGTTTTGAGAATCAATTTCTCCTGTTAACCGTCGATGGCCGGGAGTACCGGGTCGATCTTCGGCAACAATCCAAAAAACTCGCAGCGGCAACCCAGCGTGCGAAGGACAATTTCGAACTGTCGCCGTCAGGGTACGGAATTCACTGGCCGGAGTTAGACGAAGATCTTTCGATTGACGGAATGATTACGGCTGCGAAGGTGAGAAAGGCGGGATAGGCGAGACGGCAAATATACCACAGCCAATCAGATCGGCGTGGCCGTCGCGCCGAGTCGAGTGGTGCGGGGAGTTGTTTGCAGCGTGATGATAATAAATTGGAACCGCAATGGTGAAATGCTTGGGTGAAACTTTCGAGGTGAATATGGACGAACGGCAAATATTTCAAAATCGCTTGACTCAAGTGCGCCAAGCCATGCGCGCTCAGGGGCTGCAAACTGTGCTGGTGCATGATGGCGGACGGCATAATTTTTTACGCATGAACTATGTCGCCTATCTCACCGACTTCATCAGCGTCGGGCCGGATACCGTGTTGGTCGTGCCGCTCGACGATGAGCCGGTGCTTTATTTGGCTCCAGCCTGGGATATCGCGCGGGCGCAGGAGGAAGCACAGGTGGGCTCGCTCCGGCCGTTCAAAGAATTTCACCCGCGTTTGCCGAAGCTAACTGGCAAGGTAGGACTCATCGGCCGAGAAGCGATGCATGTCGGACTGCATGACGAGATCGTCAAGGCGCTTGGTCAGACGCCAGCGAATTCTAAAGATATCATCGAGAACATGGCGCGCTGCAAAGGGCCCTTCGAGTTGGAACGCATGCGGCGTGCGGCGGCGATCGCCGATGCCGGTGTCAGCGCGTTGCACCAAGACGCGCGTCCGGGTTTGAAAGAATATGAACTTGCCGCCATCGTCGAATACAAAATGCGTTCGCTCGGCGCTGAAGATAATTTCGGCATGGTGGTGGCGAACAATCATAATCAGGCGCTCCATCCGCCGACGGATCGAACCGTCCAGCAAGGCGACATCATTATCGGCGAGATCACGCCCTGCATCGGTGGCTTGTTCGTGCAAATCTGCCGCACCGTGGTCTTGGGCGAGCCGGCGCCGGTGGTGCGCGAGAAGTACGCGATTCTTCATAAGGCGATGGGCCTGGGCATGGAAGCGGCACAGACCGGCGCGCCGGCGAGCGACGTGGCCAAGGCGATCAACGGCACGTTCATCGAATACGGCTACGCCGAGTACTGCCGGCCGCCGTTCATGCGCGTGCGCGGCCATGGACTCGGCTGCGGCTCCTTCGCGCCGGGAAGTTTGGAAGACGACAACAAGAGTAAGTTGGAAGAGGGAATGACGTTCATCATTCATCCCAATCAATATATTCCCGAGACCGGGTATTTGACGCTCGGCGACACCGTGGTGATGGGGAAGACCAAGGCGGAGTCGTTGATGCAATCTTCTTGGGATCTCTTTGTTAAGAATTAGCTCGTTCAAATTGTTCAAGCCGTTCAAAACGTTCAAGTCGTGATTCGGATTCGCGCGGTGAGGTTGAGATGATCTTCGGAAGACATTCAGTATTGAAACGGGGCTGCTCCACTTGGGACCCGGCGGCGGTGCCGCAGGCGGAGTTTCAGGCGCGGCTCGACGGCGTGCGCCGGGAGATGGCGCGGCGCGAACTCGATGCGCTGGTAATTTACGGCGACAACTATTGCTTCGCCGATCTTTGTTATCTGACTAATTATTTCCCCAAAGTGCGCGGCGGCATCGCCATCGTGCCGCGCGACGGCGCGATCTCGATGCTGCTTAACATCGGCAGCCGCGATGTGCCGTTTGCCAAGACGCTCACCTGGGTCGACGATGTGCGCGCGTCCAATCAAGTGGGTAGCGACGGCGCCAAGATGATTAAGGAAAAAGGTTTCGAGGAAGCCAAGCTCGGCTTGGCCGATTCCGGCCATGGTTTTCCGCTGCCGCAGTTGGAAGACATGAAACGAGCGTTGCCCGACGCCAACTGGCGGGATTGCGATGACATCGTCGCGCCGTTGCGTCTGATCAAGACCGCGCGCGAGCTCCATGCCATGACTGAAGCGGGCCGCTTGCTGCGCGAAGTGTGCGCCGGCTCGGCGCAGTTTATCAAGTCTGGGCGCAAGGAGTACGAAATCGTCGCCGACATCGACCGCTTCGCGCGCGACAAGGGCGCCGAGGACATTCGCATCCTGGCTGGCGCGAGCCGGCTTAATCCGCCGAGCTTCAAGCAAGCGGCGAGCGTCGGCGCGCACTGGGCGGTTTATTTAGCGATCCAGCATGAGCGCTACTGGGCTGAGGCTGGGCGAACTTTCATTCTCGATAATGACGGCAAGATTCAACCGGCCTACGCGCGCGCCCAACAGATCGTCGCGGCGATGGCTACGCAGCTGCGCCCCAACGGCGCCGTGGCGGCGATCGACGAAACCGCGCGCAAGGAGCTGGGCGAATTCTATTCGACGGCTGCCGTCTACGGTCTCGCCAACGGCATCGGTCTCAATCTGTGGGAAGCGCCGTTCTTGAATGACAGCGACGCCGGTGAAGTCGGCGCGCCGGCGGTGGAGGCGGCGATGTTGAATGAGAATATGACCGTGGCGCTACGCGTGACTATTGAGAGCGAGGGGCGGATTGTGCTTTACGGCGATAGTTTCCAGGTGACGGCGGGCGGCGCGAGATCGCTGGTGGGGAATTAGAATTTAAACTTGCTTTCGCGTCTTCCATCCGGTTCCTTCGCCCTTGATGGGGGAAGGCTAGGATAGGGGTGATGGGGTGCTACGCACGCTATCGATTATCATTGGCACCCCTTGCTCAGTCCTTCCCCGTCGAGCAGACTGTGTCGCAACTGCTCGGAGCCCTTCGACAAAGCTCAGGGCGAACGGATAAGTACTTGAATTCGCGACGCAGCAATACCGTTCGTGGTGAGGCTCTCGAACCATGAACGGTATTGCGACACAGTCTGCGAGGGGAAGGAAGTAAGAGGTTCGCAAGCGAGCAGCAAAACGAATGGATGGATTTCTTAGAATAAATCGAAAGGCTCCATGAGAATCGCAGTTGATATAGGTGGGACGTTTACCGATTTGGTTGCCGTTGACGACGACGGCCAGGTGTTTCGCAGCAAATCGTTGACGACGACGGACGATTTGGCGCGCGGCATCGACGATTGTTTGAAGGGCGCCAACGTTAAAGTTGCCGGCGCGAGCTTCTTCGTTCACGGCTCGACGGTGACCATCAACGCCGTGCTCGAGCATAAGGGCGCGCGCACGGGGCTGATAACGACCAAAGGCTTTCGCGATGTTTACGAGATCGGCCGGGGCAACCGGCCGGAAGGTTACAATTTATTTTTCAAGCGGCCGGTGCCGCTGGTGCCGCGCGACTTGCGCTTGGAAGTGGACGAGCGGCTCTACGCCACCGGCGAAGTGCTGACGCCGCTGGATGAACAGTCGGCATCGGCGGCGATTGGCGCGTTAAAAAAGGCCGGTGTCGAAAGCGTCGCGGTCTGCTTACTCCATTCCTATGCTAACGCGGCCCATGAGCAGCGGCTGGGCGAACTGTTGCGCGAGCAATTTCCCGAAGCTTATGTTTCGCTGTCGCACGAAATTCTCCGCGAGTTCCGCGAGTACGAACGCACGTCGACGACCGCTTTGAACTCCTACGTCGGCCCGCTGGTCAGCCGTTACTTGGTCTCGCTAGAGAAAATGCTCGGCGCCGGCGGCTTTCGCGGCACCTTTCGCGTCATGCAGTCCAACGGCGGCGTGATGTCGGCGGAGACCGCCAAGAAAATGCCGGTGACGATGATGGAGTCGGGGCCGGTGGCGGGCGTCATTGCGGCGGCGCGCTTGGGTGAAGCGTTGGGCTGCCGCCATATCATTTCCTTCGACATGGGCGGCACCACGGCGAAGTCGAGCTTGATCAAGGATTTTCATCCCGAGGTGACCAGCAGCTACTATGTCGGCGGCTACGTCACCGGCCATCCGATGATGCTGCCGGTGGTCGATATCGTCGAGGTTGGTAACGGCGGCGGTAGCATCGCCTGGATCGATGCCGCTGGCGGGTTGAAAGTCGGCCCGCAGAGCGCCGGCGCAGCGCCGGGACCGGCCTGTTATGGCAAAGGCGGCGCCAATCCGACGGTGACCGACGCCAACTTGATTGCCGGTAGAATCGACCCAGAATATTTCCTCGGCAGCGGCATTCGCTTGCAGCGCGACCAAGCGGCGGCGGCGATCATGGAAAAGGTCGGCAAGCCGTTGGGCTTGTCGTTGCAAGACGCGGCGCTGGGGATTCTCACCATCGCCGACTTCAACATGTCGCTGTCGGTGCGCGCGGTGTCCGTCGAGAAAGGCTACGATCCGCGCGATTGCGTGCTGGTTCCGAGCGGCGGCGGCGGTGCGCTCCACGCCATGGCGATCGCCCGCGAGCTGTCGGTGCCGAAGGTGATCATCCCGCCGATGCCGGCGCATTTCTCGGCGCTGGGCATGCTGATGGCGGATTTGAAACACGACTACGTGCAGACTTTTGTTCGTGAGTTGGCCGACACCAGCGGTGGCCAGATCGCCGATGCTTTGGCGGTCTTGGAAAAATCCGCCAACGATACGTTGCGCGAAGAAGGCTGCAAGCCCGAGCAAATAGTTCTGCGCCGCTTCCTCGACATGCGCTACCGCGGCCAGGAATATACTTTGCCGGTGCCGGTGACAGAAGACCTGCGCACGTTGGCCGACTTTAGCGCGATCCGTGGGCGCTTCGATCAAATGCATCAGGATCACTACGGCCACTCGGCGCCCAAGGAGCCGGTGATGATGGTCAACCTGCGTTTGTCGGCGCTAGGAAAATTCGACAACCAGTTGCCGTTGGCCGCCGCGTCGCACGCCGAGGATCGCGGCGAGCGGGGCCGGCGGCCGGTGATCTTCGACACCCAGCCGATGGATTGTCCGATTTATCTGCGCAGCGGTTTTAAAGCCGGCGACAAATTAATTGGTCCCGCGGTGATCGAAGAAATGGGCGCGACGATTCTCGTCTATCCCGGCGATTCGATGGAAGTGAACGAGCTCGGGCAGTTGGTGATCGAAGTCGGGAGCTGAGTGGAAGGTTCGGACTCGGAAGGTTGGCCGCAAAGAACGCAAAGGACTCAAAGTTCGGACTCGGAAGTATGGTTGTCATTCCGAGGCGAAGCCGAGGAATCTCGTCTTGGCAAGTTGCACACGAGACGAGATTCCTCGCTCCGCTCGGAATGACAACTAATGAGAGTGTCATCCTGAACTTAGTGAAGGATCTCGACCGGAATCGTCCCGACTTCAATGGCTGATCAGACATTAAGCGAGCAGATCGCGCAGCATTGCATGGCGCTTCGCTCCGACCGGCTACCTGGCGACGTCATGAGCGCCGCCAAGCTGCACATTCTCGATTCCCTCGGTTGCCTGCTTGCCGGCTCGCGCTTGGAGCCGGGATGTTTGGCCTATGAGCTCGCGGTTGCCGCTAGCGGCGGCAATGCTGCTTCCACTCTATTCGGTACGAATCAGCGCGCCGCGCAGCTCGAAGCCGTGCAGGCGATGGCGACGGCGGCCCATTGCGGCGAGCTCGACGACATTCATGGCGGCGCGGCGACTTGCATTGGCGCGATGATCGTTCCGGCGCTGTTGGCCCTGGCGGAAAAGCATCGCGGCAGCGGCCGAAGTTTTCTTGAAGCGGCGATTGCCGGCTACGAGACAACCACGCGCATCGGCTTGAGCATCGAGGCGCCGAAGCTGTTCGCGCGCGGCTGGTGGCCGAGCACTATCTGCGGCGCCTTCGGCGTCGCGGCGGCGGGAGCCAAGTTTCTCGGTTGGCCGGTCGACAAAACGACCAACGCGCTCGGTGTCGCTTCGCTTCTCGCCGGCGGCATGCTCACCGGCGGCCAAGAGGGGGCGACGGCGCGCCATCTCGCTTTCGGTTCGGCGGCGCGCAATGGGCTGCTGGCATTGCTGGCGACGGAACATGGGTTGACCGGGCCGAAGCGTGCGTTGGAAGATCCGCGCGGCTTTTGCTTCACGCTGTGCGCCGAGCCGAAGTTCGAGCTGCTGCGAGAGTTCGGCAAATTCCATTTGCTCGATGTGGCCTTCAAACCCTATCCCTGCGCGCGCCAGTTGCATGCCGGCGTCGAAGCCTTGCTTCGATTGATCAGCCAGCATTCCATCGGTGGTGATGGGATTCGCTCAATCGAGCTGGCGGTGCCGACGCAAAACGCCGGCATGGTCGACCGGCCGGCGACGCCGACGCTGCGCGCGGCGACCTTGGGCAGCGGGCAGTATGTCATGGCGGTGACGGCGCTGCGAGGCAAGATCGACTTGGTGTCATTCGAAGACGAGTATTTGCGTAGCGAGCCAGTGCGCCAGTTGATGGAGAAAGTGACGGTGAGTGCTAGCACGGAACTGGATCGCCATTTCCCAAAATACTGGGCCGGTCGCGTGACGGTGGCGCTTGCCGATGGTCGTGAGCTCACGGAAGAAATTATCGCGCCCAAGGGCGAAGTCGAGAATCCACTGACGCGGCTGGATGTGGAGGAAAAATTTCTTGGCTTGGCCGGGCCGGTGCTAGGCGCAGCAACGGCGCGAGCGGCGATCGATGAAGTGCAGGCATTGGATGCGCGTGAGTCCTTGGGGCCGCTGCTTGCGAAAATGGCCACAGTATCTTGATTCGATGAGCGGCTCCGGTTCCTTTCCCCTTGACGGGGAAAGGCTAGGATAGGGGTGCTGCGCATTTATTAAAATGTCCCTGGCACCCCTTCCTCAGTCCTTCCCCGTCGAGGGGAAGGATGTAAGAAGGGAAATGAGCCGCAAAGGGCGATTGAAGCGCCACAGCATTGTCAGCTATAAGTATCGAGCTTCACGCAAATCGTTTTTAGATTTTGGAGGTTCAAACATGTCCGCAGATACGACCCAAGGTTACGATCTTCTCTATGACATCATTCGGCGCCGTTCGAGCGTGCGCAAGTTGAAGCCCGATCCGATTCCCGATGAATCGATCAACAAAATTCTCGAAGCTGGCCGTTGGGCGATGTCGGGGGCGAACTCGCAGCCATGGGAATATATCGTCGTCAAAGACCCCCAGGTGAAGAAGGATCTGTTCCGCTGCTACTCGGAGGACAATACCGATTTTATCTACTGGATGGAGCAGCAGCGGGTCTTCGAGCTGCGCCATCCGGCCTATCAGATGACCGCCGACAAGGCGGTGGAACAGCAGCGGCGCGGCGCCGGTTGGTCGGAGGCGCCGGCGTTGATCGTCGTCGTCGGCGATGGGCGGCGCCAGTGGGGCACGGTGCAGGGCGCGCATACCTTCGGTCGCGATCAGTCGCACTTGACCGACGGACTCGCGAATACCTGCACGCTGATGCATCTGGCGGCGGTGTCGTTGGGACTGGCGACTCAGTGGGTGTCGATTCATTTGCAAGAGCCGTTCAAGAAAGTTCTCGGTGTCCCCGATTTGATGATGCTCTATCTGATTATTCCGATCGGCTATCCAGCTGTGCAGCCGTCCGAAGGCGTGCGCCGGCCGCTGGAAGAAATCGTCCATCACGATCATTACGAGCAGGACAAGTTCATGAGCAACGAGCGAGTGATTCAGTTTCTCTATGAGCTGCGCGGCAAGACATTGGCGACTTATCGGCAGTCGTATGTCGGTAAAGAAGAAGAGAAGAAGTAACGGGTGAAGGGTAAGGGGTAAGGATTTTGGATTGTTGTCTGCGGGGCCGTTTTTGGATTTTGGATTGGAGAAAAAAACATGAGTAAAAAAATCTTCGCCTTTGTGCTCGCTAGCTTAATCCTTGCGTCTTCTCATCTAGCGCAAGCGCAGCAGCCAAAGACCTACCATGTCGGCGTCATCACTACAGGCGGAGCGTGGTACGAGATCATTGACGGGCTACGGGTTGGACTCCGGCAGTTGGGGTTTGAAGAGGGAAAACAATTTGTTCTGACAATCCGAGATACCAAGGGCGATAACAAGGCGGCGGAGGAGGCGGCGAGGAGTTTCGAAAAAGAGAAAGTCGACCTGATATATACAACTTCCACCTCCGTCACCATAGCGGCAAAGCGGGTGACGGCTGACATCCCCATCGTTTTCTGTGCCGGGGCCGATCCGGTTAATCTCGGGCTAGTGGACAGCTTCGCAAAACCGGGGGGAAGACTCACAGGCGTCTTCACCCGGAACACCGACCTCAACGCGAAGCGACTGGAGATCCTGAAAGAGATTGTCCCGAAGCTCCGCCGGGTAGTGACGTTCTACGACCCGCGCAATCCTGTTGGCATCGAGTCCTCCAAGTTGGCACGAGAGGAAGCGAGGCGTCTGCGAGTTGAGTTCGTCGAGCGGCACGTCACTTCCGTCGAGGAACTTCAGGCGGGTCTGCGAGCGCTTAAGGTGGGCGAGGTGGATGTCTTCTTTGAAATGTCGGACCCGCTGGTGGGTGTTCAGGATCAATTGATCATCGACACGGCAAGGGTGAAGAAATTGCCGACTATGTTCAACAACCAAAGTTCTGTCGTCAAGGGAGGTCTCGCCAGCTACAGCGTGAGCCGCCACGAAGTTGGCCGCTGTTGTAGCAAAGTGAATCTGTCAGGGTCTAACGGCAACGTGAATATGTCAGGGTGGAAGGATGAGAACCCTGACGATGAGAGACGAGAAACGACTAGACATCATACAACGATCGTTACGTAATGAGCTGACGATGGTGGAAGCCGC
>CAMDBU010000029.1 GCA_945889495.1 Syntrophobacter sp. SbD2
ACGCACACACTTGGCCTATACCGAACGCCAGCTAAGAAGCAGGGGTTCCGCTACGGTCCGATTTCTACCTTGGAGGCTGCTACCAACAAACCGACCTGACATTTTCGCCTTGCCGTTAACATGACAGATTGACGTTGCTACGACACGAAATGTTCATGATCCTACGATTGTCTCCCGAGCATGAAAACCCAGCGAAGCCGCTCCACATGGGTCTTCGCTCAATCGGTCATTCCCGCGTAGGCGGGAATCCAGGTTTGTTCTGCACCGAATTAACCTGGATACCCGCCTACGCGGGTATGACGAAACGGGAGAGTCTTGTCGTTGCACAGATCACCAACGCACATTTACTTTCGAAGGAGACACGAAGTTCACGAAGGATTTGCTAGTTCGTAGGGTGCGCTGCGCGCACCACTCTTAGCCGGGGAGGTTCCATGAGACTACTGATTCGAAGCACTTTATCGATGCTGCTCTTGCTGCTTGTGCCTCCGCCGGCGCAGAGCAAGATCACCATCGCTTACATCTCCGATTCGCCGAGTTCGTCGGTACCGCAATGGATCGCTAAGGAAACCGGCATCTTCAAAAAATACGGCCTCGATATCGATCTGGTGTTCATCGACGGCAGCACCCGCGGCATTCAAGCGCTGCTGGCCGGCGATCTCGGCTTCACCGAAGCGGTGGGTACCTCGGCGATCAACGGCAAAATGGCCGGCGGCAACATCGCGATCATCAACGGCGTGGTCAACACGCTGCCGTATTACATCATCGGCAATCCGGCGATCAAATCGCGCGACGATCTGAAAGGTCGCACCGCCGCGGTGCATATCCCCGGCACGGCGGCGGACTTCGCGCTGCGGCTTGGGCTCAAGGGCATAAATCTGCCTTATAATCAGATCAAAGCGATCACCGTCGGCGGTGGGCCGGCGCGCATCGGCGCGCTGATCAACGGTCAGGCCGAATTCACCATCGTCAGCGACGCCGAGAAGATCAAAGGCGAGAGCGTCGGCCAGAAGGTGATCATCGATTTGGCCGAACTTAAAATACCTTTTCTGTTCACCTGCACCGTGACCTCGCTGAAAATGATCCGCGAACAGCCCGACACCGTGCGCCGCATGGCGGAATCCATCGCCGCTGGCGTGCATTTTTTCAAGACCAACAAAGAAGAGACCCTCAAGATCATGGGCAAATACACCCGCGGCGCCAACCGGACGATCCTCGAAGGCGCCTACGCGGCCTATTACAAACTGTTCGTCGAAGACACTTATCCAACCGTCGAAGGGCTACGCAACACGTTGGAGATTCAGTCAACCTGGGACCCCAAAGTCGCCAAGGCCAAGGCCGAGGATTTTTTCGACCTGCGTTTCGTCGACCAGATGCGCAGCGTCGGCTTTATCGACAAACTGTACGGGCGTAGGTAGTTGTTTCGGATACGGGATATCTCCCGCAAAGGCGCAAAGGCGCAAAGGGTTGGGATAGATTTCTCCCTGCGGTCGAAATGACAACGCTGCCGAACTTCGTGCCTTCGTGGCGAACAGCGAATTCCGTTTGGAGTTACTATGATCTCAAAACGCCGAGCTAGCATTATCGCAACGATCTCGATTCTCTTGAGTGTACTGACACCCGGTATCGTCCTAGCCCAGAGCGATTGGAAGAAGGAATGGGAGCGCGTCCAGCAGGAAGCCAAGAAAGAAGGGTTGATCGTTGCCGGTATCCCGGCGCGGGCGGAGCTGCGCAAACAGCTGGAAGCGGTCTTCAAACCCAAGTTCGGCATCGACATGGACTTGAACACCGCGCGCGGGCCGCAGAACGCTAGCCGCATTGCCGCTGAGTTTACCGCTGGAGTGAAAAACTTCGATGTCTTCATCGGCGGCAGTGGGACATTCGAGTCGCTGGTGGATGGCGGTATGGTGGAACCACTGGACGGGCTGATGTTGTTACCCGAAGTGAGAGAAGCGAAACATTGGTGGGGCGGCCATATCTGGGAAGATAATCTATCCGGCAACCGCCATCTCTATTCCTTCATCGCCGAAGCCGGCACCGGCGGCTTGTGGTTCAATACCGATGTCGCGAAGCCGGTTGAGCTGCGCTCCTTCGACGATCTGCTCCACGCCAAGTGGAAAGGCAAGATCGGCTTTCTCGATCCGCGCACGCCAAATTCGGGGCAATCGGTGTGGTCTTACTTGTGGGACAAGAAAGGCGAGCCCTATCTGAAAAAGCTCTTGCAGCAGGATCTCTTCATCAGCCGCGACCAACGCCAACTCGGCGACGCCTTGGCCAAGGGCAAAGTCGCCATCGCCCTGGGCATCAGCTTCTATACCCTGGAAGGTTTCATCGTCGCCAATCTGCCGGTGAAGGAACTGCCGACACCCAAGGAAGGTTTGCCGTCGAGCAACGGCTCGGGCGTTATTGGTATAGTCAAGAATGCGCCTCATCCCAATGCGGCGCGACTGTTCGTCAACTGGCTGCTGTCCAAGGAAGGCCAGGAGCTCTACGTCAAATACATGCACCAATCCTCGCGCCGCCTCGACGTCGACACCAAATGGCTGCGCCAACATGGCGTACGCGCCGCCAAAGACAACATGACCGTGGAGCAGTACCACAGGGCGCGGAATCATCTCGAGGACAAGTACACCAGAGTGAGAATTCCGGCGGGGAAGTTCGCCGAAGAGGTACTCAAATGAAGTTGACCTCCGCCTTGGACGCGGGTGCCATAGCCCAATGCTAAATGTCGCGGGTCGGCGCCAGTGTTGAAGTGTCGGTGGAACCAACCGCCGCCGGGGCAGGGGGCACAGTTCGTTGCCGGGTTAGGCCAATTGGTGCTAGACTCCTTAACATGAGTGACACGGACCTTGCTGAGATTCTTAAGCTTCCGGCTGAGGAACGGCTTCGACTTGTCGAGTTACTTTGGGAGAGTCTGCGAACGACACCCAATGAGTTGCCATTGAGCGACGCCCACCGCGCAGCTCTTGAAGCTGAACTTGCCGACTACCAGCGTGACCCGAGCGATGTCCTGACCTTGGAAGAAGTGCTTGCCGGAATTCGCAAACCGCAATGAGTTTGCCCGTCGTCTATCGGCGGCGCGTTCAAAGAGACCTTGCCGCGGCTTTCGACTGGTACCAAGAGCAGAGTGCCGGACTCGGTGACAAATTTCTCACTTCGGTCACCGAGACGCTAAGGACCATCGAAGACTTCCCGGAAATGTACGCCTTTGTGCATGGCGCGGTGCGTCGCGCTATTGTCAGTCGTTTCCCCTTTGCGGTTTTCTACTTAGTTGAACCTTCCCGCGTTGTAATTCTTCGCGTGCTGCACACTTCGCGCGATCCGCGGATCTGGCCCCGGCCTAGGCTTAAGTCTTGAACGGCGTTAACTTTCATAGCGCCGGCATGGCGCTGGTCACGCCGCGCTTGGCGCACTCATCTTCGTAGTGTTTGCGAACATAGGGATCTTCATCGGCGTACTCGATTAACGTACCGCCTTGCTTGATATCGATGTAGACGCCGTCTTCGCTGCGCTTGTCGGCGATCTTGAAACCGATGGGGTGGATGCGGCTGCCGTAGCGTAGTGCTAAATGGCGCGCGGGGTCGGCGCCGGTGTTGAAGTGTTGGTGGAACCAGCCGCCGCCGGGGCAGTAGACGCTGCCGGCTTTCCATTTGACCTCGACCACTTGGTCGCCGTAGCCGCTTTCGAAGGGATGGGTGCCCAACTCCTTGGACCAGAGTAGGACGTAGCCGGAGGATTGTAAGCCTAACAGGATCGCGCCGGCGCCGTGGTAGTGGGCTTTATGATAGCGTGCGGCGGGCCAGGTGGCGAGGTGGCCGATCAAACTATTGCCGGAGATCTCGAACTGAGTGATGCCGACGCCGGCGCCTTTGACTTCCCGGCTGTCGACGTTGGCGGTTTGGATGTCGCTGATGAAGTTGGTCTCCCAGATATGCTGCATGCCAGACTCGTAGCGCTTGAGCCCTTGGTTGAAGTAATCGTCGGCCGCGCCGTATCGTTCGGTGAAGTTATAGGGGCAGTTGAAGACGAACTGTTCGTCATGGACAATATCCATCACCAGCGGCGCGTTGGTGACCGCCAAATATTTCACCGGCGCGCGGCCGCCGTTGACCAGCCGGTGGTTGGTGTTGAGCGGCGGCGCGAAGAGACTCCACGGTCCCCACTCGAACATTTGTTTTTTGCCGCCGTCCTGCCAGACTTCGGTGGCGCCTTGGCCATCGAGAATAACGATCACTTCCTCGTAGAAATGTTTTTCCGGCTTCAACGCGCCGCCGGCGGGGATCTCGCCGACGTACATGCCGGTGACGCCTTCCATGCCGTAGAGATTCAAGAACGCCGCCTTGCCGCCGGTGCGTGCCCAAGGCGCGGTGGCGACCTCGCGGACATCTTCGACGCCGTAACCGTCGATCACCGGGATGCCTTCCTTGGCCATCCAACGAAAGTAAGTGGTCTTGCGAAAGGCCGCCATCAGAGCTTCGAGACGTGGGTTTTCCGCCATGGGATTTATGACTCCGGTTTCCTCAAATGTTTCCGCATGTCGAGCATTATCACAAGTCGGAGAATGCCATAAAGAGTTGGGCCGAGGATTTTGCCAAGATGTTTTCTTCCAGCGCGGAAATCATGTTAAGATTCATCACAATGAAGCGCTGGAGACTGTCAATTGTCGTTATGGGACTGATCGCACTGAGCGCTTGTTCCCATCCCATGAGCATGAAATCGCCCGAGGGCGTCACCTACGGTGGACAATATCGCTTCGGCCGCGATGATAACGGCCTCATGCGAATCCATGGGCCGGAAAATGAGATCTTGATTGGCAGCTTTTCGCGGGTCGGCCGTACGGCGTTCGTCGAGAACTACGAAAAGGCCTTCGGCCGCGGCACCATCGAACTCGACGGACCTGACCTGTCGCGCCACGCTGGGAGCCTGGGCGGCGTGCTCGGACCGACTTCAGGATTTCACGAAACCGCCTACGCTGACCCGGTGGCGGCCGCCGAAGGGCGGCCAACCAAGTCGATCACCGGCCCGCTGTTCTACTGGGTCGCTTCATTGCAGGGCGACCGGCGCACGGTACTCGGCTGCTTCTTGATCGGCTCGAACTACACCGGCGGCGGCTTCGGCCGCTGCAAGAGTCAATCCGGGCGCGAATACAACATCGATTTCTGAAAATCGACCGCAGGTCAACGGCTCTACGCTTCGATCACTTCACTGGTAAGCCTCACCCGATGACATCAAAATTAAAGTTCGGTCTTCTATTGCCCCATTTCGGCGCCCATATGTCGGTGGCGGACTGCCAAGAGGGGGCGCGGCGCGCCGAGGCCTATGGCTTCGATTCGCTCTGGGTGCGCGATCATCTGGTGTTCACGCCTCATGCTGGCGAAGGTGGCAACGCCAATCATCTGGAAAGCCTGATGTTGCTAGCGTCGCTCGCGCCGGTGACGAGCAAAATCAAATTCGGCACCGCCATGGCAATTTGCCATCGCCATCCGATTCACCTGGCGCAATCCTGCGCCGCCTTGAGCGAGATATCCGACGGGCGATTGATCTTGGGGCTGGGCTTGGGCGGCTTCGCCCATGAGTTCGCCGCCGCCGGGCGGCCGAGTTCATTGATTGAACGCGTCGAGCTAGCGCGGCTCAATATCGAAATCTGCCGGGCGCTCTGGCGCGGCGAGACGCTCAGCCATCGCAGCGCCTACTTCGACTTCAAAGATGTCGGGCTGGCGCCGTGGCCGAAAGATAATATTCCGATCTGGATCGGTGGCAGCACGCCGGCCGCCTGCCGGCGCGCCGCGACGCTCGGCGACGGCTGGATGCCGGCGCGGATCAATTATCCGACGTTTAACAAACGGATCGCTTATCTGCGCGCGCTGTGCGCCGAGGCCGGCCGGCCGATGGTCGAGACCGCTGTGATGCCGTTCACCAGTATCGCCAAGGATGTCGAGACTGCGCTCCGCGGCATCGACGTGAAGAACTTACTCGACGACGCGCATAACTCGTCGACCTGGGTGAAACCACCGTCGGGAAAATTCGAGACGCTAGAAGACCTGGGCGGCGTGCTGATCGCCGGCGCGCCCGCCGACATCGTCCGCGAAAGCCAACGCTATGAAGCCGCCGGCGCCAACCACATCGTCTACGATCTACGCCTGCGTTTCACCGATTGGTACCAGCAGATCGATTTGTTGGGCCGGGAAGTGTTGCCAGCGCTGCGGGGTTGAAGAAGTAAGGAGTTAGTAGTGAGGAGTAAGGAGTAAGGAGTTCCGGATGTCCGGCTCCGATCTCCTTACTACTTACTCCTAACTCCTTACTATTTTCTCCCCACTGCGCAGTGAAACGGTTCTGAAACGAAGAATGTTCCATCAGCTTTGCCTCGCTCATAGGCCCCCTGCCATTCCGCCAGTTCCGCTGGTGTCAGTTGGGCGATGATGCGTTCGCGCAGGTATTCCAATCTTTCGCCGTCTTGGTGACTTGCCCAGCTGGGCAGCGTGACAACATCTAGCAGACCCGCTTGGTTCATCCGTTGATACAGGCTGGCGTCGGCGCAGCCTTGGGCGGTGACGTTACCGCCGAAGAGGGCGGCGGAATCGACCTTGGCTTTGAGCGGCGCGCTCAACGGCAAATTCACCCAGCGCGGCAGATCGATGGCGCGGGTGACGCTGCCGACTTTGCCGCCCGGTTTGGTGACCCGGACGAATTCGCCGAGCATGCGGTCGGCGTCGCCTTCCTCCATCACCGTGCATGAGATCGTGCAGTCGAAACGATTGTCTTCGAAGGGCAGGGCGGTGGCGTCGCCGGGCTGGAAATCGATCAAGCCGTCGAGCCCGTCGCGTTTAGCCAACGCTTTGGCTTCGGCCATCAGATAGCTATTGACGTCGGCGCCGACGATCGGATTGGCGCCGCGGGTTCGCGCCGCCAGCCGGCGCACGATGGCGCCGGGACCGCAGCCGACTTCGAGCAGCGATTGACCGGGTTGAAGTTGCAACTCATCAAGCAGCTGATCGATGACCCGCATGTAGCTCGACTGAGCGCGAGTCTCCAAGTGGGCGACCATGCCGAGATGAGCACCGCCGAGAGTAATCACGCAGAACTTTTGGCTTAACTGCTCGATCAGCGGCTGCCACTGAGATGGCGACAAGGCCAGCGGCATGAGCAACAACGGCTCGCCGCTGCCGCGGCAAGCGTAAGTGATTCCGGCGCACTGGCCGGATTGCGACGCGCCATCGGTGACATGCTTGGCTTCGCCGAAACCATTTTGCTCAATAAATCGTCCCATGGCGTCACCGATGCTGTCGAGGCGATCTTGAATGACATCGGCCCAGGGCGGGCTAAAATAGTTCTCCAGAATCACCAATTCTGCGGCCGCGATTTTCTTGCCATCGCGGATTGCTTCGACGCCGCCCCGTCCTTGGTCGCCGGTGACGATCAGGACTGGCGGTGGATTGGCGCTCAAGGGCGCCAGTTCGATGCCCATGGGGCACATGAGTGTCAGCGACGCGACGGCGTTTTTGTGCGCGCTGAGCAGACCGACCCAATCCCGCGGCATGCAGGCGGCGAAATGGGCGCGCTCAAGGCCGAGATGGCGCAGCAAGGCGATTAACCGTTCTTCGAGCGGGCTGTCGGTGGTGATGGTCATGGATCTGTTCTCCTGGTGAGGCAATCGATGAGCTTCTGTTTAACGCGGCGCGCGCATTTATTACAACCATGGGAGCGGCGTGGTTTTCTCAGCCGGCTATGGTATTGAAGACCGATGCGGAGATCGCCCCCATGAGCAATCCACTCAATATCGGTTTCGTCAGTCCCGGCCCGGCCACTTGGCCGCACTATGACGGCTTCATGAAGCTGGTGCCGGACTACGTCAAGTTCGATTTCCAGGGCTTGGGGCTGTTCGACCAGTCGCTGTACGAAATCACCGGTAAAAAACAGGAAGTGGTGCGCCGAGTCGGTGAGCTTGCCCAGGAGAAGAATTGGGATGCGGTGATCCTCATCGGCGCACCCACCGAGGTGATGAATCCCGGCCTGTACGGCGAACTGAAAGCCGCGCTGCAAATCCCTGTAACCACCGCGCTGACCGCCTCGGTGCATGCGCTGCGTCATTACGGCGCGAAAAGTTTGCTGTTACTGACGCCCTTCGAGACCCGCTTGAACGGCATGATCGAAAGCTATTTGGTCGACGCCGGTTTTGCCGTGCGCGCGCCGAATTCCTTCGCCAACATCGGCGAGGCCGGCAAATTAGGTGGGCAAGCGGTCTACGATCTGACCAAGCAGGCGCTGGCTGAGGTGGGCGCGGTGGACGCGATCTATTTTCAAGGCGCGGTGCTCGACCCGCTGCCGGTGCTGCAACAAATCGAGAACGATCTCAAAATCACCGCCGTCGCCAGCAACCCGGCTATGCTCTGGGAAATCCTGTCGCAATTGGGCCGCCGCGCGCCGCTGCCGGGCTACGGCAAACTGCTGGCGGAGTGGCCGAGTTGAATCCCGTGAAGAAAAACTCATATTCACCACGAAAAACACGAAAGGCACCAAAGGGTTGGATAACAACTTTTCCGACCTTCGTGTTGTTCGTGGTTAGCATCCTCTTCCTCCTTCCCCCCGAAAGCACCCATGCACTCGACAGGATTCGCATCGGCATGGGCGCCCTGAGTCCGACCAATAGCGCTATTTGGGTCGCCGAGGAGCGCGGTTTATTCAAGAAGCATGGCCTCGATGTCGAGGCGATCTTTATCGGTGGCGGCGCGGCGCGCGGCATCAATGCGCTGCTCGCCGGTGATATCCAGTTCGCCAGCGCCAGCGGCGGGCCGGTGATCAGCTCCATGCTCAAAGGCAGCGATGTGACCATGATCGCCGCGCTCAACAACAAGGGCGTCCATCGCTTGATGGTCCGGCCCGACATCGACTCGCCGGAACTATTGAAGGGCAAGCGTATCGCCATCACCGCCTTCGGCACCGCGTCCCACACCGTGCTGACGCTGCTGCTCAACCACTGGAACCTGCGCCAGGAGGATTTAACCGTCCTGCAGATCGGCTCGTCGCCAACCATGTTGGTGAGCTTGCAGAAAAAGATCGTCGACGGCGCGGTGTTAACCGATCCGTCCTACTTCATCGCCGAGGACACCGGCTTCCGGGTGTTGGCCGATCTCGCCAAGATGAACATCCACTATCTGCAAAGCATGCTGGTGTCGACGCGTGGCTATTTGCGCACCAACCGCGATCTTTCCACCCGAGTGATGCGCGCCTACGTCGAAGGCATCGCCTACTTCAAGCGCAATAAAAAAGACAGCATCCGCATCATCCTCAAGAAAATGCGCATGGAAGCGGACAAGGAAAAGTACGCCGAGCGCACCTACGAGCAGTACGCCAACACCTATTTCGACCGCGTGCCCTATCCGTCGTTGAGTGGTATCCGCACCATCCTCGATTCCATCGCCAGGGAAGTTCCCAAAGCCAAGGGCGCCGACCCGGCGTCGTTTAGCGATCCGAGTATTCTCAAATCGCTAGAAGACAGCGGCTTCATCAAGAGTTTGTACGAGTAGGCTTTACCGAGCGAAGAACATTAACCGCAAAGAACGCAAATGACGCAAAGTTTGGAAGGAAATTATTTAGATGAATTTAGTTGAACAGCTCAAGCAGGCGCGGACCGAACAGTTCGTCGCGCTGATTCTCGACAACGAAGTCACCGTCGGCGAGTTCGTTGCCGAACCGCCGTTGCCCTGGGCGCGCATCGTCCAGATCGACGGCGTGTTTCAAATCGCCGAAGGCTATCCGACGGTGCTCGACGCCCGGCTCGGTAGAGCCGAGATGAAGAACTGGGACGACGTGTCCTTGCCGGGGATGATTAGAACTCTCGCCGACATGGCCGACGCCCTCGACTATGTGATCATCGGCAACAACGCGGGACAGGGACTGCCGCTGGCCCAAGCGGTGCCGCAAGGCTTGCGCGCGACCCAATCGGGGGTTATTTACGCCAGCGGGTTGCCGGAGCAGAGCGCTTACCAACGGCTGGGCTATGAGAATTTCTTTCGCCGCTACGAGACCGCGCCGCGGTTGCGCGCCGCGGCCGAAGCGCACAATCGCCCGCTGGCGCTCTATTTCATGAACACGATCCAGCACAACACGATGAATTATCATGATCCATAAAAAAGTATGAACACGTTCACAACCTTGGTCCGGAAAGGATCGTTGGGACTTCTACTGCTGGTTGGGCTCGCCATTTTCGAGCGGACCCCGCTCGAAGCTCAGGAGCCGCATAAACTGATCGTGCCGTTCTCGCCCATCGGTGGCAGCACGGTGCCGTTTTGGATCGCCACCGATGAACGCTTGTTTCAGAAGTACGGCTTGGAAGTGACGCCGCTGTTTGTCGGCGGATCGAGCGCCATCGTTCAGTCGATGGCCGCCAAGCAGTATGACATCGGGCTCATCGGCGGCGGCGGCGTGGTGCTCAATCGCTTCGCCGGCGGCGATCTGATCACTATCGGCGCCCATGGCGGGGTCTTGAGCAGCGATTGTTTCGCTAAGCCGGAAATCAAAACCATCGCCGACCTAAGAGGCAAAAACGTCGCCGTGACGCGCTTCGGCACGACCACCCATTTTTCCGCCCTGGCGATGCTGCGGCTGGGCAATATGCGTCCCAACGACGTCGCCTTCGTTCAAGCCGGCGGCGTCGCCGAATCGCTGGCCGCGCTGGTGAGCAAGCGCGTCGACTGCGCGATTCTCGGTTATCCGAGCAGCCAGTACGCGCTTCAGGCTGGCTTCAAGCAGCTCACCACGTTGGGGAAGACTGAATACGGATTGTTTCCCAACGTCGCCATCGGCACCCGCGAGTCCTGGTTAAGGACGCCGCGCAACCGCGAATTGGCTGTAAACTTTCTGCGCGCCTTCAGCGAAGGTTTGGCCTTGGCCAAGAAAGACGCGGGGCTGAACAAAAAAGTGATGCGAAAGTACGCCCGGCTGAACGACGACGCGGTGCTGCAAGCGTCCTTTGAATTTTTCAAAGAGCAGTTCCCGCCAACCCTGCGGGTCGATGAACGGGGCTACGCCAATCTGTTGCGCTATCTCGACCACCCCAAGTCGGCCGGTGCCAACCCGAAGGAATTCTTCGACAATAGCTTGATCGACGAGATCCTGCGCTGATCTTGCGCGCCCCGAGTTTATCCGGCCCAAAGATTAGGATAGTATTCCCACCGTTACCGCGGAGGCAGCTATGGCGTTGAAAGCACTATTCGCTAAATTGCGCCCGTTGGTGGCGGGCGGCGCATCGGCGGCCAGCGGTTTGCGCAAGCGGCTGGCGGATTTGCGCGCCGATCCGAGCGCCGATCGCCTGCTGGCGTTGGAGAAGACGGTGGAACTCCAGGCCCAGTTGAACGAGACCCTGGACGTGCAGATTACCATCGTGCAAGTGCAATTGGCCAAGCTGCGCCGCACGGTGCAATTGCTGGTGATCGTCTTGATCGCCACCGCGACGCTGGCGGCGATCGCCCTAGCGGCGGCGTTGTTGCGCTGATATTCGCGCCGCCGGTTTCGCCACTTCGGTAACGATTTTTTTAGAGGAAACCAGATTTAAGCATGGCTTTGCTTCGGCTCGATAATATTTCCCACGCCTACGGTCATATCCCGCTCTTGTCTCAGGTTGGTTTTCAGATCGACGCCGGCGAGCGTGTCTGTTTGGTCGGGCGCAACGGCACCGGTAAGACCACGCTGTTGCGCGTCATCACCGGCGAGACCCTGGCCGACGATGGCGAGATCTGGCGCGCCGACGGCCTGCGGGTCGCCCATTTGGAACAGGAAGTCCCGCCCGACACCGACCAGACCGTCTTCGAAGTGGTCGCCGGCGGCACCGGCGAGTTGGGCGGCTTGCTGGCGGAATATCACCATCTCACTCATGGCGAACACTTGGCCAATCGCGACTCGCTGCTCCAACTGGCCCGCCTGCAAGCGCGTATCGAAACCCTCGGCGGCTGGAACGTCAATCAAAAAGTCGAGACCGTCCTCAGCAAACTGAATCTGCCGGCGGACAAGCGGCTGGCCGACTGCTCCGGCGGCATCCGCCGCCAGGTGATGTTGGCCCGGGCGCTAGCCAGCGACCCTGATCTGTTGTTGCTCGACGAGCCGACCAACCATCTTGATATCAACGCCATCGATTGGCTGGAAAAATATTTGCTCGGCTACCGCGGTGCGCTCATGTTCATCACCCATGACCGGACCTTTGTCCGGCGCTTGGCCACCCGCATCATCGAACTCGACCGCGGCAACCTGACCTCGTTCCCCGGCGATTTCGATCGCTATGCGCAGAAAAAAGATGAGCTGTTGGAAATCGAAGAGCGCGCGGCGGCGAAGTTCGACAAAAAATTGGCCGAGGAAGAAGTCTGGATTCGCCGTGGTGTCAAAGCCCGGCGCACGCGCAACGAAGGCCGGGTGCGCGAACTGCAAGCGCTGCGCAAGGAAAAGGCCGAGCGTTTGGATTCTCAGGGCAAGGCACGCTTCACGCTCGATGCCGGCGGTTCGTCGGGCAAGCTGGTGGTCGATCTGCGCCGGGTCAGCTTTCGCTACGGCGAAGCGACCATCATTGGCGATCTCACCACGCGCATTCTGCGCGGCGACCGGGTCGGTATCATCGGTCCCAACGGCTCGGGCAAAAGCACGCTGTTAAAATTGATTCTAGGCGAGCTCGCACCGACCAGCGGCGAAGTGCTGCTCGGCACCCGGCTGCAAGTGGCCTACTTCGACCAGCACCGCCGCACGCTGGATCCGGAAAAGAGCGTGCGCGAAAACTTGAGCGATTCGGACTTCGTCACCGTGCGCGGCAAGTCGCGCCATGTGATTGGCTATTTGAAGGATTTTCTCTTTCCGCCCCAGCGCATCGACTCGCCGGTAAACGCGTTGTCAGGCGGCGAGCGCAACCGCTTGCTGCTCGCCAAGCTGTTCACCCAGTCGGCCAACCTGATGGTGCTCGACGAGCCGACCAACGATCTCGACGTCGATACTCTCGAACTGCTCGAAGAGCTCTTGTCCGAATACGAAGGTACGCTCTTGCTGGTCAGCCATGACCGGACCTTCCTCGACAACGTCGTCACCAGCACGCTGGTGTTCGAAGGCGACGGTAAGTTCAACGAATACGCCGGCGGCTACGAAGACTGGGCGCGCTACCAGCGGCAAATTCCCGATGTGGCGAGTGAAACCAAAAAGCGCCCCACGGCGGCCGCTGTGACTGTGGAACCCAAGCGCAGCGATAAGCCGCGCAAGCTCACCTACAAAGAACAACGGGAGCTGGCCCGCCTGCCGGAGAAGATCGAGGGATTGGAAGCTGAGCAGGTGGAACTCAATGCGCGTCTGGCTGAGCCGGACTTCTATCGCCAAGGCAATGAAAAGATCACCGCTACTATCGCGCGGCTCGAAGCGGTAAAAGCCGATCTCGAAACGAGCTACGCACGCTGGCAAGATCTAGAGCTGGTGGCGGTGGCGGCGAGCAATTGAAATACCGCGGCGATGAGCGACTGCAAGCACTCCACATTGGAATTATTGGTCGAACGCAAGCGCACCATGCGCTGCCGGCGCTGCCACCTGACCATGTCCGCCGAAGAACTGGGCGACGGCCATTGCCCGGAGTGTTTCGACAGCAGCGGCAGCAAATATTTCGACTTCGAAGAGATCGTTCACAGGGAGGGGAAAGGCGCGCGTTACCGCTGCGAAGACTGTGGGATCGTGATCGGCAGCGGTTAACTTCGCACTAGCCTCCACCCCTGGGATTGTGTAGGATCGGATTATGGAAGCGAAGCAGACTGTAAGGGATTTACTCGACCGCTTGCCCGATAATTGCCGCCTCGATGAAGTTTTGTACCATCTGTATGTACTCCACGAAATCGAGCAAGGGCGCAGTGATGCAAAGGACGGGCGGACCCTGACACACAAACAAGTTGTCCAAGAGTTACGCAGCAAGTGGCAACAAGGCGTCGCCAAATAGTTTGGACTCGCCGGGCGCGTGACGGTCTTGACGATGCGGTTGGCTACATCGCAAAGGACTCACCCCAGAGTGCGCTCGAATTGTTAGAGCAAGCGTTGGCGATGGCACAGTCTTTAGAGCGACTGACGGAAAGGGGACGGATGGTACCGGAGCTTAGAGACTCTTCGGTGCGAGAACTTCTCGTCGGTCGCTATCGTTTGGTTTATGAGGTCACTACATCCCGGGCGGTGGTACTCGGCTTCTTACATGGCGCACGTGATTTCAACCGTTGGTGGCGTGGCGAGTAGCGCAACGCTTAAGCCGGCTTGAACTTCGGCAGCCAAATCTTTTCCGATGCCTTTTCGAACTGCACGGTTACCTTCATCCCCAGTTCCACTTTGTCCACCGGGCAGCCGATGATGTTGGTGATCAGGCGTGGGCCTTCTTCGAGGTCGACCCAGGCGATGACGTAGGGGATGTCGGGTTCGAAGGATTTCGATGCGGCGCGACCGACCACCTGGCGGATCACCGTGAACGAATAGACTTCGCCCTTGCCGCTCATGGGCGTCCAGACCACTTTGTCGCTGCCGCATTCGTTGCACAGCGGCTTGGGCGTCCAGACCCAAGCCTGGCAGGCCTGGCAGCGTTGAATGGTCAGCTTCTGTTCGGCGGCGTTGTCCCAAAAAGTTTTCGCTTCGGGAGTGATCGCCGGCAGGGGTTTTCTTACGTCGAGTTCAGCCATGGTCGTTACACTTCGTTTCCTAGAATCGCTACCGCGCAACAGCCGAGGTTTTTGCCGTAGGGGAGCACGCCCAGGCCGGAGATCAAACCGATCTTGGCGTTGGCCACTTGGCGCTCGCCGCCTTCGCCGCGCAATTGGCGCACGCCTTCCAAAATATGATGCACGCCGCCGGCGGTGGAGGGCTGGCCGCAATTGATGATGCCGCCGCCGGTTTGGATTGGCAGCTGTCCCTTAAAAGTGAAATCGGTGTCCTCGAAGAATTTCAAATCGCCTTTTTTACAAAAGCCCAAATCTTCGATCTGCAAGTACACCACGATGACGTAGTCGTCGTAGAGCTGGAGAAAGTTGATGTCTTTGTGCTTGACCCCAGCCATCTCCATGGCGACTCGGCCGGCGTCTTTGACGCCCATGACCAGGGCGTCGGAGCCGGCGCGCGGGCCGTAGGAAGGATTGCTGCGCTCGCCGAAGCCTTTGACCCACACCGGTTTCTTGCGCAAGGTTTTGGCGCGCTCGGGCGAGGCCAAGATATAGGCCTTGCCGCCGTTGGCCGGCATGACGCAGTCAAACAAACGCACCGGATCGGCGACCAAGCGGGAATTTTTGTAGTCGTCGATGGTCATCGGCGTGCGCAGGTAACCCAACGGATTCAAGCTCGCGTGATAGCGCGCGGTGACAGCAATTTTGCCCAAGTGATCGAGGGTCGTGCCATATTCATGCATATGGCGGCGCATGACCATGGCGATCTTGCTGTTGGGTCCCATGGTGCCGTAGGGGATTTCCCAGTCGCGCATGTCGCCGGGCTGAATGCCGCCGCCCCAATGTTCCGAGAACGGCGCCGCCGCGCCGACTACCAATGCGAGATCGATCAAGCCGGCGCTGATCGCCGCGCTCATGCCACCGATCAGCGACACCGCGCCGGCGCCGCCGGTGGCGCCGCCGAGCAAAAAGCCCGGCGTGATGCCCAAGATCTCGCTGACTTCTTCGGGCCAAAACGGTTGCGGATAGGCGGTGGGGATGGTGACGCCAAGACCCTGGCCGTGAAAATCCTTCAGGCTCAAGCCGGCGTCTTCGAGCGCTAGTTGCATGGCCCAGGCGATATATTCGGCGCTCGACTTACGCGGTTCGCCGGGCTTGGAGCCCAGACGATCGGTGGGCGTGTCGCCGATGCCAACGATTGCTGCTTTATTTGTGATGCTCATGGTCCGTCCAATTGATTTCAGCCGGACCATAGGTCAGTGCGATTTTGCTTACAAGCGAAAAGTGCACGGCTTGACAGTAACGAGGGCTGCCGGTACCACTGCTGTCTTAAGAATCGGACGGATCCGACGGATAGGACGGATATGACTCATCAACGGAAAACAATTTTAGCTGCCCTCGCACTGCTGCTCTTGCCCGGAACCGCCCAGGCGCAAAAGTTTGTTCAGGCATACTCATCGATCAGCGCGCTCAACGCGACCTTTTGGATCATTCAGGATGCCGGCTTCGCCAAGCAGGAGGGGCTCGACACCGAGCTGGTCTACATTCCCAGTTCCTCGACGGTGGCGCAGGCGACGCTCGCCGGCGAGGTGATGATTTCTCCGGCCAACGGCCAAGTGATCGCCGATGTCGGCCTGCAAGGCGGCGATCTGGTCGCCATGGGTGGCATCACCAACGTGGTGGCGTTTTACATCATGGCCACGCCGGAGATCAAAACGATTCAAGACCTCAGGGGGAAAATGGTCGGCGTCACCCGCTTCGGCTCATCGGGCGATGTCGGCATGCGGATGTTTCTAACCAAGTACGGCTTGGAGCCGGTGAAGGATGTGCCGATGATTCAGTTGGGTGGCCTGCCCGAGATCGCCTCAGCGATGGGCAAACGCACTGTCCATGCCGCGGCTTTTTCCCAACCGCTGGCCTACGTCGCCCAGCAGGGCGGGGCGCATTTGCTGGCCAATCTGTCGAAGGAAAACATTCCGTTTCTCCACGTCGGCGTCACCACCACGCGAAAATTTATCCGCGAGCGGCGCGCCCAGGCCAAAGCTTACCTGCGCGCCTATGGCCGCGCGGTGCACTTCATGCACACCCGGAAAGAAGAGAGCAAAGCGATCATCGCCAAATACACCAAGATCAAAGACCAGGGCATGATCGACGGCAGTTTGACCTACGCCTACGATTTTATCGAGAAGGTGCCGCTGGTCAAGCCGGCGGCGTTTCAAGTCACCCTCGACGACATCGCCAAGAAAAATCCCAAAGCCAAAGCCGCTAGGCCGGAACAGTTTTTCGACAACAGCTTGGTGCAGGAACTGCTCGACGAAGGTTTCTTCGTCAAGCTCTGGGGCAAAAATCCCTAAGACCTGTCGACTACTGCGGCTGGCGCAGCATGCGCGCGGCGCCGTCGACTGGCACCTTCAACGGACTGCCGGCGCCGTCATGAAAAATCATCAGCTCGGCGTCATGGCCGCCGTTGCTATCGGGGGTAAAGCGCAACCGCAGGACGCAGGGCGCTCCGCCCGGTTTGATCCTCGCCGGACACTGATTGAGTAGGGCAAAGCTCGCTTTGCCGCGCAGCTCCGCCCGGCTGATCAGCAAATCGGTGCTGCCCTGGTTATCGACGGTCACTTCGAGCGTG
This sequence comes from Syntrophobacter sp. SbD2, assembly GCA_945889495.1. Classification (GTDB taxonomy): domain Bacteria; phylum Desulfobacterota; class Binatia; order UBA9968; family UBA9968; genus DP-20. The sequence continues at coordinate 17,275 of CAMDBU010000029.1, forward strand.
CGGTTGCTGCCGAGCGCTAGCTCCGGGAAGTTAAGCTGGGCGGGTGTGGCCGCGGCCACCGGCTTTTGCACCCTCACCGCCGATCCTTTGACGAGCACTTCGCGGCTGCCGTTGCTTGGCGCTATGACGCGCAGGAGCGCCCGGTGGCTGGCCACCGCCTTGGGCGTGTAGCGCAAAATAATATTACAAGTGGCGGCGCCGGCGAGATTGTCGCCGCAGTTATTACCGACGATGGCGAACTGGCGCGCGTCGGCGCCGTCGATCTCCACTCGATCGAGGCGTAGGTTGGCGCTACCGCCATTGCGAATCACCAGCCGCTGCAACAACGGCGGCGAGTCGATCGCTTGGTCGGAAAACTCCACCGGATCGGGCAGCATTTCGATGGCACTGCCGGCCGGCTTGCCCGAGCCGTAGAGGAGCGCCCGCGTCGGTTCTCGTCCAGTAGCGTCGGTGATCACAAGCGCCGCTTCCCGGCTTCCCGCGGCGACCGGCGCGAAGGTAATCGCTAGGCGGCAGGTTTTCCCCTCGGCGGAGATACCGCCTTGGCAATCGTTCTGGGCGATGGTGAAATCGCGTTGGGCACCACCTTCGATGGCGATGGCGGCGATATCGGCGGCCCGGCCCTGGTGTTGGATGAGTAAATTCTTGGTTAACCTCTGGCCGACATCGACGGCGCCAAATCCCAGGCTCGCTGGATGAACGCTCAACGCATTTGACGCCACCTCGACACCGTTGCCGCGCAGGGTCAACTCCGTGCTGGCACCGTCGGCCAGGGTCATGCTCAACATAGCGCTGCGCGCTCCGGCGCCGCTCGGTTTAAACAGAATCGCGATGGTACAGCTGAGGCGCTGGGGAATTTCCCGATCGCGGCAGTCGCTTTCGCCGGCGGAAAAATCCTGCCGCTGGGCGCCGCTGATGGTGATTTGACCAACCCGTAACGCGGCAACCCCAGTGTTGGTCAAAGTGAGCGCCGCGGCGATGGTGCTGCCGATGGGCCGCGCGCCGAGATCGAACTGCTCCGGGGTCAAGGTAAAATCTTCGCTGCGCTGTGCCACCCGGGCGTCGCGCCGGCCGCGCAACGCGATCTGGGCGATGGGTTCGCGCCGGCCGTCGCTGAGACTCAAGGCCGCCACTCGCGCGCCCTCAACGGTGGGCGTAAACATGACGCGGATCTGGCAATCGCCGCCCACCGCCAACGTCTTGTCGGCGCAGCCATTAACCTGGATAAAATAATCTTCCCGGGCCGCGCCGGTCACGGCGGCGGCGCCAAACTTCAGCGGTGCGCTGCCAACATTGGCCACGGTCACCGATTGCGCCAGCGCCGGAATGTGGAGTGCGACGCTACGAAACTCCAATTGGTTGGGCGAGAAGCTGAGGAGCGCGGGCGGCGGTGGCGCCGGCGGTTCTTGCCATGCCACCAGCGCAATGAGCAGGCAGAGTAGCGCCAGGATGGAACCTTTCAGCGGCAGCGGCAATGCCGCTAGTCGCGACCAAAAGGCTCGGGCATAACTCGGAGTGGCGATTTCCTCTGGCGCGGTGGTGGCGTCGCGCGACGCCAGGCGGTCCAGCAGGTCTAAATTGTGCTGGGTCACGGCGGCGCCCCAGTGATCGCCACGGGCGCAACGGCGATTGAGCGCCAGGGCCAAGCGCTCGCGGGCCAATGCGCCATCGCCCAGACATAAGGCCCGGCTACCCAGTTGATGGATGAACCATTCGGCCGCCACCGGATCGCCGCTCAGTTCCGCGGCGCGCTGGCCGAGCTCAAGATTGTGTTGCCAGGCACCCCAGCGTTTGCTCAAGCAGAGCATCGGGTCCATGGCGCGCGCCAAGCGCAATACTTGCGGCCAGCGCTCTTGACCGACGGCCCAGTCGAGCGCCAGCTCGATCAACTCCGGCGCGGCGGCGCTGGCCGATTCGGCGGCGGCAATAAAATATTCGAGTAAATTTTCTTTGAGCGTCGTCAGTTCGCCAACCGGCGCCGCGCCCTCGCGGCAATTGGCCGGCACCAGATAGTCGCCAGAAAGACTTTCGATCAGGCGCGCGCTTTCGAGGGTGACTAGCGCCTCATCTAGTTGCGGATCGTTGATTAGCGCGATCAAGGTTGATTTTGCGATAGGTGCGCCGGCGGCGATCAGTAGCGCGACAATCTTGCGCTCAAGGGCGCCGCAGGCTTGGATGACTTGAGCGGCGCCAATCTCCTCGGTCGGCAGTTGGGCGACATATTCGATGAGCGGGCTTTGCCGTTGGCGCAGCTGCGCCATGATTTGCCGGATCAAGCCGGGATTGCGGCCCAGCCGCAGGGCCAGATGTTTGGCCGCCGCCTGTTCGGCTTCGCTCAAGCTGGCGCCATATTCGCGCTCGATGAGCGCCACCGCGTCGTCCATCGGCAAACCGCGCAGGTAGAGCGGCGTCTCGTCCATGCGCATGCGGCCGCTCGTAGTGATAACGATCGCGCAGTTGCTGAGCACATCGGATAAAGGCTTGAGCTCGGCATCGGCCAGGGCGACGTCATCAAGCAGAATCAGCGCCTTGAGCTCGCCCAGCCGTTGTCGCGTCGCGCCGTCGTTGAGGTTACAAACCTGGCCACCGTCATAGAAAGCCGCGAAGCAATCTTGCAGCAGATCGGCCACCGGCTGATGACCGACCCGTTGGCGGTAAATTATTCCATCGGGCAAGTTTTTTAATTGCGGCTGATCGGCCAGGTAGCGCATTAGAGCGCTCTTGCCGGTGCCGGCGGCGCCGGTGATTTCCAATCTACGGGAGTGAGCCAACGCCGCCAGGGCGTCGGCGGTTTCGCCTTCGCGATCGATCAGGGGCGGGGTTGGCGACCAGTTCTCTTGCCGCGGCAATCGTCGCACCGGCCCATCGATCTGGGCACTTTCGACCACCGCGCCATGGGCGCGGCTGACGCTGAGGCGGTAACCATTGTCAGAGTCGGCTGGGATCAAGAGCTGGCTCGCCGGGTCACTAGCGATGGCGGGACGCAAGTGGCGGTCGAACAGCCAGCGGTGAATATCCGCCGTGATCAGCTCGCACAGTTGCTCGCCGTCTTTGAACAGCCCGGGCCGCTGCTGGCGCCGCAACTCGGTTTTGAAAGCCAGCAATTTGCGCAACGCCGCGGCGTTTTGCTCGCCCAACTGGAGGACGTTTTCATCTTTTAAATAGATCAAACACTCGACGCCACGCGCGCGGGCATGGCGATACTGCGCCTCCACCGCGCCGGAACTGTAGCGTCCGGCAATGATGCCGACATAAAGCTCGCAGCCGGCGATTTGACTGAACAGCTGCTCGCCATCGGACTCGCTGGAATTGCCGAAATAGTCCCGGCCAAGAATGGCGGCCTGGCGCAGACGCTGGAACAGCTCGGCTACGGCTTTGCGCTCGGATTGGAGATCGTACTGAGTCGAGCTGACGAAGATCGCGGCGATGGGCGGTGACATGGTTAGATCGGGCAATGGTCAGACAACCGGGGTGAGTATCGCCAACTGAATTGCCAATGTCCAGCCGATTCACAATTTCGAATCGAAGGGCGCTCAATTGCGCCCTTCGGTTGACCGCTCTCGCGCTGCGGTGATACCTTCTGGCGGTCGTTGCAGCCAGCGGCCGCGGCGCTAACTTGAGGGACAATTTGATGAGCGATGCTAAATTTCTAATTCGACTATCGATGCTGATGCTCGCCTTGGCGGTGAGTCATTTCAACAGCGGCCCGGCCCATGGGCAAAAGCTAGTGATCGCTTGGACCTCGGTGAGCGCGTTCAATTCACCGTTCTGGATCATGCCCGAGGTGGGTTTTTACAAGCAAGAAGGTCTCGATGTCGATACCATCTTTATTTTGAGCTCGCCGACGGCGGCCAAGGCGACCCTGGCCGGCGATATCTCGATCAGCGCCCAGAACAGCCAGGTGGTCGCCGACTCGGGCTTGGCCGGCGGCGATCTGGTCTCCATGGGCGCGGTGGTGAATATTGTTCCCTTCTACATGATGGCAACGCCGGAGATCAAAACCATCGGCGATCTCAGGGGTAAATCGGTGGGTATCTCGCGCTTCGGCGCGGCCTCGGACTTCGGCACGCGAATGTTTCTCGCCAAGCATGGGCTCGAAGCCAACAAAGATGTCGCCTTCGTGCAGATCGGCGGCCAGCCGGAAATCGCCGTCGCGCTGTCGAAAAAACTGATCGCCGCGGCGGCCATGTCCCAGCCCATGGCGGCGGTGGCCGAGCAGCAGGGCGCCCGGCTGCTCGCCAACATGGTCAAGGATGAAATTCCCTTCGTCCACTTGAGCCTCACCAGCACCAAGCGCTTTATCAAGGAGCACCGCGCCCAGGCCAAAGCGTTTCTGCGCGCCTACGGCCGGTCCATGCACTTTCTCTACAACCGCCGGGAAGACACGCTGAAGATTTTCCAAAAATACACCAAAGTCCAGGACCCAAAAATCCTGGAGGCGACCCTCAAGTACGGCTACGAGTTCATGGAAAAAGTCCCCTTCGTCAAGCCGGCGGGATTCCAAGTGACTCTCGATGAAATCGCGCGCAACAATCCTAAAGCCAAGGGCGCCAAGCCGGCGCAGTTCTACGACAACAGTTTGGTGCAAGAATTAGTCGACGAAGGTTTCTTCACCAAACTCTGGGGGCGCGCACCATGAGTTGGAATCTGCCGCGGCGCCATCGCCGCTGGTTCGCCTTTCTCCTGGTTGCCTGCACAGCTCAGCTAGAAGTCGCGAGCGCCGAAAAACTAGTCGCCGCCTGGTCGTCGGTGAGCGCGGTCAATTCGCCGCTCTGGATCATGCAGGACGCGGGCTTTTTCAAACAAGAAGGGCTCGATGTCGATCTGATCTTCGTCTTGAGCTCGCCGACGGTGGCCAAGGCGACCCTCGCCGGCGAGGTCGCGGTGTCGGGCGCCAATAGCCAAGTCGTGGTCGACTCCGGTTTGTCGGGCGGCGATCTGGTCGCCATGGGTTCCATGTCCAACGTGGTGGCGTTCTACATCATGGCTGGTCCGGAGATTCGCAGCGTCGCCGACTTGAAAGGCAAGACCGTCGGTATCACCCGCTTCGGTTCGTCGAGCGATTTCGGCATGCGCATGCTGCTCGCCAAACATGGTCTGGAGGCCAATAAGGACGTCGCCTTCGTGCAGATCGGCGGCATGCCGGAGATCGCCGTGGCGCTGACGAAAAAACTCATCGCCGCCGCGCCGATGTCGCAGCCCATGGCCTATGTCGCCGAACAGTCCGGTGCCAAGGTGCTAGCCAACCTGGCCAAGGAAGAGATTCCGTTTATGCACATGGGCTTCACCACCACGCGCAAGTTTCTCAAAGAAAGACGCGCCGAAGCGAAATCAATGATCCGCGCCTACGGACGGGCGCTGCATTTTCTCCACACCCGCAGGGAGGCGAGCCGAGCGATCTTCGCGCGTTACACCAAGATCACCGATCAAGGCATGCTTGACGGTAGCATCAAGTATGGCCAGGATTTTCTGGAAAAAATCCCCTTCGTCAAACCGGCGGCGTTCCAAGTGACCCTCGATGAAGTCGGCCGCAGCAACGCCAAAGCCAAGCTGGCCAAACCGCAACAGTTCTTCGACAACAGTCTAGTCCAGGAAGTGGTTGACGAAGGGTTCTTTCTAAAATTGTGGGGAAAGAACCCATAGAAACGATTGGCCGCTAAGTACGCAAACCGTCGCAAAGGGAGACCAATGCTTTTTCTCAACAACGATGACGTGAAACAAGTTTTGACCATGGAACTGACCATGAACGCGCTTGACAAAGCTTACCGCGAGCTGGCGCGCCAGGAGGCGGTGTGCCGGCCGCGCATCGACGTGCAGATTCCCACCAGCGATCCGGACAAGATCTATCAATGGGGCACCATGGAAGGCGGCTCCATGTCGGGCTACTTCGCCATCCGCATGAAATCCGACGTGATCTACGAGCAGGAATATCAGGGCGCCATCACCCAGGAAAAATATTGCGTGCGGCCGGGCAGTTTTTGCGGCTTGATCATGTTGAATAATATTGAAAACGGCGAGCCGCTGGCGATGATCAACGACGGCTACCTGCAACATATGCGGGTCGGCGCCGACTCCGGCATCGGCGCCAAATACATGGCGCGGCAAGATGCTACGGTGATCGGCATGATCGGGTCGGGCGGCATGGCGCATTCCCATGTGGAATCGTTTTTACAGGCGCGGCCAAATTTGAAAAAAATCCAAGTCTACAGCCCGACCAAGGCCAACCGCGAAGCCTACGCCAAGGAGATCAGCGCCGCCTACGGCCTCGAAGTGGTACCCATGAGTAATCCGCGCGACGTCTACAAAGGCGCTCATATAGTAGCCGGCTGCACCGACTCGGCGGTGCCCATCGTCATCGGCAAATGGTTGGAAGAGGGCACACATGTCACCTGCGTCGGCGGCAAGCCGGACGAGGACACCTTGAAACGCATCGATGTTTCGTTGCGGTTGGGCACCGCGCCAGCGCCCTGGGGATTGCCGGAATTCGGCCTCGCCGATGAATACATCACCTACGCCGCGAAACCCAAAGACAACTCAAGCATTCAAATGAAACGGGCCGGCAATCGCGGCCACGGCGTCATCGCCGAGGACCGCGCGGTGTTCTTCTCAGACATACTCAGCGGCGCCAAGCAGGGCCGAACTTCCGACAAGCAGGTGAGCTACTCCGAGCGCGGCAATATCCAGGGCGCGCAATTTTTCGCCGTGGCGGGGAAGGTCTATGAGTTGGCGAAGGAGCGTGGCCTGGGACGCGACCTGCCGACCGAGTGGTTCTTGCAAGATATTAGGGATTAAAAACCGTGATCGTGTTCGTGGTTCGTGGTCGTCTTTCGGATCTTACCGAGCACGAGCCACGAGCACGAACACGAACACGACCAACGACCACGAGGCCCCATGCCATTATTTTTAAACAACGACGAAGTCGACCAGCTGATCACCATGAAGGACACCATGGAGGCGCTGGAAATTCTCTATCGTGAAATGGGCCAGGGGGCGGCGGTCACCGCGCCGCGCTCGGACGTCCACACGCCCACCGCGGCGGCGGCCAATGCCGAGGGGCCGATGGCGCATTATTTGAAAAGCATGAGCGGCGCCAGCCCGCACTTCGGCACCGCGGCGCTGCGTTTTTCCTCCGACATCGTCGCCTGGCGCGACAGCGGCGGCGGCATGCGCCGGGAAAAGTTGCCGCTGCTGCCGGGACAGCGGTGGATGGGGATTATTTTACTATTCAGCTCGGCGAACGGCGAGTTATTGGCGGTGATGAACGACGGCGTCTTGCAGCGCTTCCGGGTCGGCGGCGCCAACGGCGTGTCGACCAAGTATCTGGCCCGGGCCGACGCCGAAACCGTCGGCCTGATCGGCTCAGGCTGGCAGGCCGGTACGCAAGTCTTAGCTGTCTGCGAAGCGCGCAAAATCAAAAAGATCAAAGTCTTCAGTCCGACCAAAGCCAACCGGGAAAACTTTGCCAGAGTGACCAGCGCCAAGGTCGGTATCGAAATCATTCCGGTGGATAGCTATGAAGCCGCGGCCAAGGATGTCGACATCCTGATCACCTCGACCAATTCGCGCCAGCCGTTTATCGGCAAGTGGGCGCTGCGCGAAGGGTTACATATCAGCGCCATGCAGCGCGACGAGTTCGACGACGAAGCCTTGCTCGCCTGCCAGCCGCTGGTGCTGCATACCCATTCCATTGAAAACAATGTCACCTCGTCGGCCCTGGCCCATTTCGAGCGCGCCGATTTTACCCTGCGCGATCATCCGACGGCGCGCGGCATCGATTGGAAATCCTTGCCGACGTTGGCCGATCTACTAGCCGGTCGGGTCAAAGGACGGGAGAACGATCGGCAGGTTACTGGTTTCGTCAACAATCTCGGCATGGGCGCGCAGTTCGCCGCGGTGGGCAAGAAAGTTTACGACGCGGCGCGCGCCAAAGGTTTGGGCCGCGAAGTGCCGGGCGAGTGGTTTACCCAGGATGTTCATCCGTGAATCGGAGCGCAGGTTTGCCATGAGAATTCTTCGCCTTCTGGCGCTGATCAGCATTTTGGCCGCTCCCGAATACATCCAAGCGCAACCGAAGTATCTTCTCGGTTACTCCTCCTTTAGCTCCAATCAGACCGCGCTTTGGGTGGCCAAGGAAGAGGGGCTGTTCAAGCGCTACGGCACTGACCCGGATTTGATCTTGATCGAAGGCGGCACCCGCGGCGCCCAGGCGCTGATCTCGGGCGATATCCCGATCATGGGCATGTCGGGCCAGCCGGTGATCAGCGCGCGGGCACGCGGCGCCGATCTGGTCATGTTCGCCGGCATGGTCAACAAAATGAACTATATTTTGGCCACCACGCCGGCAATCAAAAAAGCAGAAGACCTCAAGGGCAAGCGCATCGGCGCCGCCCAGGCCGGCACGGCGTCCTATCATGGCGTGCTCCTGGCCTTGAAGCATTGGGGGCTCGATGCCCGGCGCGACCGGATCACGATCTTGCAGCTGGGCAACCAGGCGGCGCGGGTCGGCTCGCTGCAATCCGGCGGCAGCGATGCGATCATCGTCAACCCCGGGCTCGGCCCGGCGATGAAAGAGCGCGGCTACGCCATCTTCGCCGACTTCACCGAGCTGCCAATTGCTTATCCGCAACAGACCATGAGCATCCGTGAGCGGACGATTAAAAACGACCCGGATTTCGTCGAGCGCGCGCTTAAGGGCATCGTCGCCGGCAACAGCTTCAGCCTCGATCCGCGCAACAAAGAGCGGGTCAAGCAGGTGATCGCCAAATATCTCCGCCTCGACCGCATCGACAAAGCCGAGGAGCACTATCAAGCCGCGCTCAAAGTGCTGCCGGCCAAACCGTACGTCGACGCCGCTGGCATCGCGTCGATGATCGAGTTCATGGCCGAAGCCGATCCACTGGTGGCGAAGATCAAACCGGAGATGGTGATCAATCATACGATACTCAAAAAACTCGACGACAGCGGTTTTATCGACCAATTGGTCAAGCGCTAGGTTTTTCTCAACCTCATGTCGATAGCCTGGTGACTCCGGTGGTCGCAAGGGAATTGACAGTGAAAATCGAAAACTGTAACCCTAGTAGAAACTAACGATTCACAGTGGAGGATAGCCAATGTCCATGATCGATGCCGATACCCATGTCGACGAGTGCGAAGAGACCTGGAAGAAGTTAGAAGGTACGCCCTACGCCAAATACATTCCGGTCACCACGACCATGCCGCCGGAGGAAGCCAAGCGCGCCGGTTACAACCCGACCAATAGCCGCTGCTGGGTGGTCGAAGGCCGGCTGCAAAACCGCGCCATCCGCGATGAGATCAATCATCCGCCGCGGGTGTTTCGCGAGCTCCAAGACGTCGCCGGCCGGGTCGCCCATATGGACAAGATGGGCGTGGCGGTGCAGGTGATCTTCCCGACATTCTTTATTCGCTACAACACCGCCAACGCCGAGGCCGAGTGGGCACTGTCGACGACGTATAACCGCTGGCTGGCGGAGAAGTGTGCCGCCACCAACGGCCGCTTGCGTTGGGCCGCGGTGTTGCCATTTTTGAGCCCTGACAAAGCGGTCGAGGAGATACGCTGGGCCAAGGACAACGGCGCCTGCGGTATCTTCAAGCGCGGCTTCGACCTCGACCGCTACGTCACCGATCCGCACTTTTTCCCGGTTTACCAGGAGGCTGAGAAGCTCGATTTGCCGCTGTGCATTCACACCGGCCATCCGCTGCCGAGTCATGAATGGGACCGCGGCTTTCCGATCATGCACTCCTGCTACGCCGTGGTCAGCTCCGGGATCGCCAAGAAGTTTTCTAAGCTGCGCTTCGGCTTCATCGAATCGGGCGCATCGTGGATTCCCTACACGATCTCGCAATTGGGCGCGGTCAAGCGCCAATCGCTGCGCGGCAAAGGCGTGCGCATGCCCCACCTCTACGACCTCGAACCGGAAATGTTCCGAGCCAACCGCTTGTTCGTGACCATCGATCCGATCGATGACATCGAGTCGATCCTGAAATTTGGCACCGAAGACAACCTGATGATCGGCACCGACTATAGCCACACCGATATTTCGGCCAACTTGAGTGCGCTCGACGAAGTGAAGGGCTGGGTCGATGAAGGCCGGCTCAACAGCAGCCAGGCGCATAAAATACTTGAGAGCAATTCGAAAGAGTTCTACCGGCTGTAAGAGAGGCCGGAATCGGACGGTTAACCACAAAGAGCACAAAAGGCACAAAAAAGAATTTCCGAGGTAGGGGCGGGTGTCAAACCCGCCCCTATTTTTTTCGCACGCTTAAAGAATTCTGCCGGGGCGCCGATGGGGGGTTAAAGGTACCGCGCGCCCATGGCCAAACACCTGCCCAACTACTACATCATTCTCCGGGTTCAGCCCAACGCCAGCGCCGAGACCATCAAGGCGAGTTATCGCAAGCTGATGGTGACCATGAAGATGCACCCCGATCTGGGCGGTGATCATGAAGTCGCGGCGCAGATCAACGAAGCTTACGCGGTACTCAAGGATACGGCGAAGCGGGCCAAGTACGACCGCCTGTACCTGCTGCAACGGCTTGAAGCTGCCCAAGCTGCGGCCCGCGAAAGGCGCAGCGCCAATCCTAGTGGCAGTCGTTCAAACCTGGGTTCGGTGAAGCGTGAGAGTCCCGCTTCCCAGGGCAGGGATGACCAGAGCCGCCATTGTCCTTTCTGCGATGCCGGTTTGCCGGCGCGGGCGGTTGCACCGACCCGTTGCGAGCGCTGCCGCAGCCCGTTAGCTGCGCCGCCGGCGGCGGGCTCCTTCGGCCGCGAGTTGTTCGGCCGGCGCGCCACGCCGCGCATCCCGAAGAGCCATTTCGCCACCATCCATTCGAAGGGGCGGCCACAGTCGATGACGGTCAAGATGCGCGACCTATCGCTCACCGGTTTGAGCTTCTACGCGGAAATTTCCTTCGACGTCGATCAAGTTTTCAAATTCCGCGATGCCACACTAGAAGCCGTCGCCGTGGTGGTGTCGCGCGGCAAGCGCGGCGAATGGTATTCGGTCCACGCTAAGCTACTGACCGTGGCCTTCCATCAGGCGGGAGTGTTTGTCTCGGCGAGTTCCTAGCCGGTTACAATTCGGCAGCTAAGCGCAAAGCCGCAGCAAACTCGCCAAGCCCACGTTCTCCAAGCTACTGACGATTTCGTTGGCTTCGCCGAGCAACTCGGCCGCATGGGAATTGGTCACCGCCAGACATTTCATGCCGGCGCGGCGGGCGCCTTTGATGCCTTCCTTGGAGTCTTCGATGATCACGCATTCGCCCGGTTGAATCGCGTTCTCGTTGCCGACGTTGAGCGCCGCCAGCGCTTTTAGAAAAATCTCCGGCTCCGGTTTGCCGCGTAGGACATCTTCGGCGCTGACGATGGCTTTGAAGTGTTGGATTACGCCGGCGGTGGTGAGAATGGTTTCGATCTCGTTACGCAGGGCGCCCGAGGCAACCGCCAGCGGCAGGCTCTGGGCCAACTCGCCGATCAATTGCTTGACGCCGGGAAAGATCGCGACGTGGTTACGGATCGCTTCTTGGTAGTAAACCGCCTTGCGCTCGATCAACTCGGCGAGTTTCGTGTCACTGACCTCACGCCCATGCTCACGGTAGCCGAAGCTAAACGCGCCGCGGTCGTCGAAGCCCAGATAGCGCGCGTAGTAGGCGTCATGGGTGAGCTCGATGCCTTCCTCGGCGAAGACCTTTTGGAACAGTTCAAAATGGATCGGCTCGTCGTCGACGATGATGCCGTTGAAATCGAATATGACCGCGCGCAGCATGGCGATAAGTTACAGGATTCAGCTTTCGTTTCAACATGATCTGCGCTAGATAACCATCCATGGCAGCAGATCGTCACGAAGCCCACCACGCCGGCCACGGCCATGGTCATATCGAGTACCGCTTCTGTCCCAAGTGCGGCGGCGGCCTGGACAAAAAAATCGTCAAAGCCAGCGAGCCCAGGCGGCTGGTGTGCCAGCTCTGTTCGTTCATCTTCTATCAAGACCCCAAAGTTGTCGCCGGCACGGTGTTCACGCTCAACGGCGGCATCGTGCTGCTCAAGCGCGGCGTCGAACCGGCGCTGGGCAAATGGGTGTTCCCCGGCGGCTACGTCGACCGCGGCGAAAGCGTCGCCGACGCGGCGGTGCGGGAAACTAAAGAAGAGTGCTTGCTCGATGTGAAGCTCGGCCCGCTGCTCAATGTCTACTCCTACCCGCGCTCGCCCAACGTCATCGTGGTCTACACCGCCGAAGTGATTGGCGGCACGCTGACCGCCGCGGACGAGTCCACCGACGCCGCCGTGTTTGCGCCCAAGGAATTACCCTGGCATGAGCTAGGGTTCGATAGCACCAAGGATGCGCTTAACGATTTCATTCGCGGGTACCTGAAGTAATTCTGCATTGCCGGTTCGGAGAACCTGGATTCCCGCGTGCGCGGGAATGACGGATGGAAGAGGTATACGGAACAACAAAAAGGCCCGCCAGCTTGACTCAAGCTGGCGGGCCTTTTTCGCACTTTGGCGCTTTGAACTATTCCAAGTCGACGAGCACGTCGTCGCCGTTGACCTGCACTTCATATTTTTGCGTTGGCAGGGCAGGGAGCAGTTCGTTTTCGCCGGTGGTGACATTGTAGCGCCAGCCATGCCAGGGGCAGATCACGGTGGTGCCGTCCATCTCGCCTTCGGCCAGCGGGCCGCCGCGGTGGCCGCAGACGTCATTGATCGCATAAAATTTGCCGTCGATATTGAAGACTCCAACCGCTTTGCCGTTGATCTCAAGACTCTTGCCGCAGCCGCCTTTGACGTCGCCGGTGGCGCAGACTTTTACGAAATTGGCCATTACCCGAGTTCCTTTCTGAGCTGGAACGAATTTTTCGCTTAATATACGGAGTTGAGACTGGTATTCAAGGGGCCGGGCGGTTGACAATCGGCCGAGTGGTAACGGTGGCGTCGAGGTCCTTGCCGTCATGTCGCAGAATCAACTTCGTCCCAGCTGCCGCGAAATCCTTATTGACGTAGGCTAAAGCGATAGCGCGTTCGAGCGCCGGGGAGGCCACCGAGCTGGTGATCTGGCCGACCTCTTTGTCGCCGGCGCTCAGTTTGTCGCCGGCGCTGGCGGGCTCTTTGCCGTCGAGCAGCAAGCCGCAGAGCTTTTTGTTGACATGGCCGCGCGAGCGGATGCGTTCGACCACTTCCTGGCCCAAATAGCAGCCCTTGGAAAAGCTCACGGCGTCGTTGAGCTCAACTTCGAGCAACAGGTTATCTTCGGAAAAATCACTGCCGTAACGGGCGATTCCCGCCTCAAGCCGCAAAATATTTTGTGCCGCCGCGCCAACCCAAAGGGCGCCGAGTTCGGTCAGGCGCTCAACGAAGGCCGAGAGCTGCGCGGTTTGGACGATCAGATCGAAGCCATCGTAGCCGCTCCAATCGGCGCGCACGACGCACACCGGCGCGCCGTCAAACTGCACCATGCCATGGTGATGGGGCTCGGCCGGCAGATCGGCGTGGGCAAGCAGTTGGTCGAGCATCGCCTTGGCCCGCGCTCCCTGGAGCGACAGCATTTTCCACTGCTCGTTGGGATCATGGATTTCGACATCGTCGGCGACCAGGTAGCGGTTGAGGTGGGTTAGAATTTTTTCCTTCAGCGGCTCCCAAAAGTCGAGATAGAAAGAATTCAGGGAGCATAACACACGCACGTCTGCGACCACTTTGCCCTGTTGGGTCAAAATCGCCGCCTGCTGGCCGTCGAACATCTGCAGCGGTTTGAGATCGTTGGACAGCATGCCCTGGAGATAGGACAGCCGGTCCTCGCCGGTGAACTGCAACATGGCGCGGTTGGCGAGGTCGTAGATGCCGGCCGCGGTGGTCACGCCGGTATATTCCATCACCGGTTGCGGGAAGAATTTCTCGGGCAGCAACCAGCCATCCTGTTCGACGAAGGTCGCTCGGCGGCGTTCATGCAATTCGTGGAGTGTCGATCGCTTTGCCATTGGTGCCAAAATATAGCCTCAAGTGAGGCGGTTGACAATGCTCAAACGCGACTCGACATCGTTGATAGATGGATTTACCGGTGATAGACAGGCAATATCTAATTTACGGAGGTGCTTCATGGCAGGACTTGAAGGACAGAAGGCGCCGGCGTTCACGCTGGCTGGCAGCGACGGCAAGCAACATTCGCTGGCTGAGTACGCCGGCAAAAATGTAATTCTCTGGTTTTATCCCAAAGACGACACACCTGGCTGAACCAAGGAAGCGTGCGGGTTCCGCGACGCTATCGATACCGTGACCAAAGCCAATACCGTCGTCGTGGGCGTGAGCCCCGATGGCATCGACTCTCACAATCAGTTCATCAGCAAGTTCAACTTGCCGTTTGTTTTGCTCGCCGACCAGCAGAAGGAAACCATGAAGGCCTACGGCGCCTGGGGACCGCGCAAGAACGCCGCTGGTGAAGTTTCCGAAGGGACGATCCGCTCCACCGCCTTGATCGGCGCCGACGGCACGATCAAGAAGCACTGGATTCCAGTCGCCGACGCCGGCGCCCATCCGGCCGAAGTGTTGGCGTTTCTCAATAGTTAATTTTCGTCCAAGGTTCGGGGAGCGCGCCGATTTACCGATCGGCCGCGCTCCCTGGGCTTGCCCACACGCTCCATGGCCAAGATCAAAGCCGACCTCGATCTCCACAAGCTAGAAATTTTTTACTGGGTTGCCGAGCATAAAAGCTTCTCCCAAGCCGCCGAACTGTTATCGCTGCGCCAGCCGACCATCAGCGCCCATGTGCAGGAGCTGGAAGAAGCGGTGGGCGGAAAGCTGCTCTACCGCATGCCGGGGAAGATCAGCTTGACGCCGTTGGGTCTCATGCTCGCCGAGCGGGCGAAAAATCTGCTCGCCTTCAAGCGCGAAACCGTCGCCGCCGTGGAACAGTTTCACGGCACGCTCAGCGGCGAGCTCTGGGTCGGCGCCAGTAGCATCCCCGGCGAATATCTCTTGCCGCAAAAGTTGGGCGAGTTCATCAAAAAATACCCAGGGGTCAAGCCGATTCTACGCATCGGCGATTCGGCCGGCGTGGTCACCGACCTACTCGACGGCAAAGTCGAGATCGGTTATGTCGGCTTCAAGGGCGACGATCGCCGGCTCAAGTTTGAAAAGATCTGGGACGATGAGATGGTGTTGGCCGTGCCCAAGGGGCATCCCTGGAGCAAGCGCAGCCATGTTAGCGTCGACGATCTACGGTCGGAGAAGTTCATTTCACGCGAGCATGGTTCGGGAACCCTCGACTCGATCCGTCAATTACTCGCCAAGCGCAAACAGCCGGCCATGGAGCTGTTGAATATCACCATGGAGCTCGGCAGCACCGAGGCGGTCAAAGAAGCGCTCATCGCCGGGTACGGGTTTTCTATCCTGTCGCGCGTCTCGATTCGGCATGAACTTGCCGAAGGCAGCATCGTTGAAGTGCCGATCCGCGGCTTGAAACTCGACCGTGATTTTTATCAGGTCTTTCACAGGCGCCGACCGCTCCATCCGATCGCGCAAACCTTTCGCGAGTTTCTCAGGCAAGTTTAAGCGTGCTTTTCGGCAAAAGTTTTTGCCTCATTCTCTTCCATAGCTAAAATCTATTTAGTATATAGCCATAGTGAATGCGGGAGGGGTGGGCCATGGCACTGCAATTAAAGCATAGCGGTCCCAGCGCCGCCGAGCAGGTGCGGGAAAGATTTCATGCCGCTTGGGCGCGCTCGGATGAGATATTTGCCGTCGTCGGCGCGGGTCAAACCTTGACCCAACCGATCGTCTGGCGCCATCCGTTTATTTTTTACATCGGCCATCTGCCGGCTTTTTCTTGGAACCAGGTGTGCGGCGGAATTCTCGGCTGGCGTTCGTTTAATCCTTACTTCGACGATCTGTTCTGCCGAGGCATCGATCCCGATGTCGACACCGGCGAGTGCCATTGGCATCCCGAAGTTCCCGACCGCTGGCCAAGCCTGGAAGAGACGTTAAGTTATCGCGACCAGGTGCGGCGCGCCCTGTTGGACGCCACCGAGGCGCTGGCCGATTGCCGGTCCAACGATCCATTGGCCCAGGGTGGACGGGTTTTCGAGTTGATCTTGGAGCATGAGTACATGCACCAGGAAACCTTGCTCTACATGATGCAGCAGATGGAGCCCTCGGAAAAAACCGCGCCGCGAAATTTGCCGCGCTACAACTTCGGCCCAGCTCGGCACCGCCAAACCATTCGCATCCCCGCCGGCAAAGCGCGGCTCGGGGCGGACTTCGACGAGATCACTTTCGGTTGGGACAATGAGTTCGGCGCGGTCAATGTCGAGGTGCCCAGCTTCGCCATGGACTCATTGCCCGTGACCAACGGCGAGTTTTTCGAATTTGTTCTCGCGGGTGGCTACAACAAGCGGCGCCATTGGCGCCCGGACGACTGGCTTTGGAAAGAGCTTGAGCACAAACAACATCCCAGCTGCTGGCAGCGACAGGGCGATACTTGGTGCTATCGAGTGATGTTCGACTGGTTGCCCATCGAACAGGTATGCAGCTGGCCGGTTTACGTTAGCCTGGCCGAAGCGCGCGCTTTTGCCGCATGGCGGGGACAACGGTTGGCAACCGAAGCCGAGTATCAGCGAGCGGCTTTTTACGGTCCGAATGAACGTCCATCGATCCATCCATGGGGTGACAGCGATCCGGCGCCGCGTTATGGCAATTTCGGCTTTACCGCGTGGTCGCCCGAACCGGTCGGCGCCCATCCGGCGGGCGCGAGCCGGTGGGGAGTTCATGAACTAGTCGGTAACGGTTGGGAATTGACCGACACGCCGTTCGCGCCGCTGGCGGGATTTACGCCCTACATGACGACCTATCGCGATTACTCGCAAGACTTTTTCGACGGCAAACATTTTGTCGTCAAGGGGGCGTCCTGGGCCACCGATGGCGCGCTCCTGCGGCCGAGTTTTCGTAACTGGTATCAAGCCCACTATCCCTATGTGTTCGCCAAGTTTCGCTGCGTCAGCGATTGACCGCCGCTTAATTGAAAGGACTAACCATGAAAGCCGTTTGGGAAAATACCGTGATCGCGGAATCCGCCGAGACCGTTGTCGTCGAGGGCAATCATTACTTTCCGCCGCAGTCGATCAAGAAAGAATGCTTTGAACCGAGCGATACGCATAGCACTTGCCACTGGAAAGGGCTCGCCAGTTACTATCACGTCAAGGTGGATGACAAGGTCAATACCGATGCCGCGTGGTTTTATCCTGAACCGAAAGAAGCCGCCCAGGCGATCAAGAGCTATGTCGCGTTTTGGCGTGGCGTGACGGTGGCGGAATAACTCCGCGATTCGATGAAAACTTTGAAGCTCGCCTCGTGCATGGCCGAGAACTCCGAGGCGCTGTGCCGCGCCGTCGCCGCGGTTCTTGAATGCGAGTTGGGCATCCCCGCCGAGTACCTCTCCGGCATCCCGTGGCAAGAGCGCGAGCGTTTATTCGATGCCGGCGAGATCCAGATACTTTGGCTGTGCGGCTTGCCCTATGTCGACAAAGCCGATCTGGCAGGCCAGGAGCTTGAACTGCTCGCCGTGCCGGTGCCGCTGGGCGCCCGCTACCACCGGCGGCCAATCTATTTTTCCGACCTGGTGGTGCGCCGCGACAGCCCATTTCAGTCCTTCATCGATCTGCGTGGCGCGTCTTTCGCCTACAACGAGCCACGATCCCATTCCGGTTTCAATGTCGTGCGCGCCTATCTGGCCGAGCTCGGCCAGCAACGAGGATACTTCGGCAGGGTCGTCGAATCCGGCGCTCATGCCAAGTCGATCGCGATGATCCAATCCGGCGCCATCGACTGTGCCGCCATCGACAGCACCGTGCGGGAGTGGCTAACCGCCCAGCGCGAGGATTTGGCGGCCCAATTGCGGGTGGTCGAAACCATCGGTCCGAGCCCGATGCCGCCTTGGGTGGTGTCGAGGAATTTAACCGTGGCGCTGCGCCGGCAAATCCGTCGCGTGCTATTGGAACTTCACCTCACTGCGTCGGGGCAGGCGGCGTTGGCGCAAGCGCGGTTCGAGCGCTTCGTCTTTGCCGAGGATCTGGACTACAACCCGATCCGCCGCATGGCGCGCAACGCCGAAACGGTTTTGCTCGCCTAGACTCTATGCTAAGAACTTGATCACGCGCACCGGTGCGCGGCTAGTACATTGAGGAGGCAAATCGTTATGGCGAGTTTAGAAGGCAAGATGGCGGCTGACTTCAATCTTGACGGCAGCGACGGTAAGAAACATTCATTGTCCGACTACCAGGGCAAGACCGTGGTGTTGTTTTTCTATCCCAAGGACAGCACCCCTGGCTGAATCAAGGAGGCTTGCGGGTTTCGCGAGCGCAACAGCCAGCTGAAGAAGTTGAACGCGGTGGTGTTTGGCGTCAGCAAGGATAGCATCCCATCGCACAATAAGTTCGCCGAAAAGTACGATTTGCCCTATGTGCTATTGTCCGATCCGACCACCGACGTGATGAAAAAATACTCCGCCTTCGGCAAAAAGATGATGTACGGCAAGGAAGTGCAGGGGACGATCCGCTCGACGGTGATGATCGGACCCAAAGGCGACGTGATCAAGCATTGGCCGCTGGTGACGAAGGTCGAGGAGCACGCCGACGAAGTCTTGGCCCTGCTCAAAAGCAATTAGCGATTATCGCGGACCCATATTATCGAAATTGTGAATTGACATAGCCTTCCGATCGGATATAAATCAGCTATCGAAATCACCTATCCATGGGACAGGGGGGAGCTATGAATCGTCGACAATTTCTTCAACAAGGATTAACCGTTTCCGCGGGACTCGCGCTCGGGGGCTTGCCGAAGTTCGCCGGCTGGGCCCATGCCGATGACCCGACCAAGTGGCGCACTTTCGAAGTCACCACCGCTGTCGAAGTTAAAGACGCGGTGGGCGCTGTGCGCGCCTGGGTGCCGGTGCCATTGACCACGCCGACGGATTATTTCAAGCGCGAGCCGGACGGCTTTAGCGGTAATTACAAAGCGGCGCGCTCGGTGCAGTATGACAAGTATGGCACCGCCATGGTCTTCGCCGAATGGGCCGCCAGCGAGAAGGCGCCGCAGCTCGAAGTCAAAAGCCGCTTCATGACCCGCGACCGCGCCATCGACGTCAACGCCAAACCGGCGACCCCGGCCAAGGAAAATCCCGCCGTGCTCCATTATTTCCGCCAGCCGTCCAAGCTCATCCGCACCGACGGCGTGGTCGCCAGCACATCGAAAAGCATCGTGATGGGCTATAAGAGCGACGTCGACAAGGCCAGAGCGATTTACGAATGGATCGTCGACAACACCTTCCGCGATGCCAAAGTGAAGGGTTGCGGCATCGGCGATATCTCCACCATGCTCGAAAGCGGTTACCTAGGCGGCAAGTGCGCCGATTTGAACGCGCTCTTCGTCGGCCTCGCCCGCGCCGCCGGTTTGCCGGCGCGCGATGTTTACGGTGTGCGGGTCGCGGCGTCGTCGGAATTTAAAAGCTTGGGGCGGGCCGATGACATCACTGGCGCGCAGCATTGCCGCGCCGAAGTTTATCTGAACGGTTTCGGCTGGACGCCGGTGGACCCGGCCGACGTGCGCAAGGTCGTACTCGAAGAAAATCTGCCTGGCGAGCAGCTCGCTTTGACCGACCCCAAAGTGAAACGCGCCCGTGAGAAACTATTTGGCGCCTGGGAAATGAACTGGCTGCCCTACAACTACGCTCACGACATCAAGCTGCCCGGTTCGAAGCTTTCCGATATCGCTTTCTTAATGTATCCGCAGTTGGAAACCGCCAATGGGCGGCGCGACAGCCTAGACCCGGCGAATTTCAAATACACCATCAAGTCGAAAGAAATCGTTTAGTCCGAGTTGGCAACCAGCATTCCTCAAGGCCTCCACAGCGATGTGGGGGCCTTTTTGTTTGTGGTGGAGATTAGAATGCACCGGGGAGAGTTCTGTGTGACGCAGAACGAGGTGAACGGAGGAATCTGTCATGCCGGCGCAGGCCGGCATCCATCTTCGTTTGAGCTGCGCAGCCGCAGGAAACCTGGATTCCGGCCTACGCCGGAATGACGATTAGATAAGAGGGGCGCAGCATGCTGCGCCCTACGAAGATCATTCCCGTCGCTATCGGTTCAGCGCTTCTTGGATGGCGCGGGCGACGTAGACATGGGTGAGGTGAGCGCGGTACTCCGACGAGCCGTTGATGTCTTCGATGACTTCGATATTGCGGGTGGATTCGGCGGCGGCCTGTTCAATTGTCGTCGCGTCGAGTTTCTTGCCGGTTAACATCTGTTCGGTGCGCTCCGGGCGGTAGGCTTTGTCGGCGACGCCGGTGATGCCGATGGCGGCGCGAGTGCAGGTGCCGGTCGAATCCATGCCCAAGCGCACGGCGACGCCGGTGACGGCGAAGCCGGAGGAGCGCGGCGCAGCCTTCTGATAGGCGGTCTTGTCACCGCCGGTGACCGGAAACTTTATTCCGGTAACGATCTCATCGGGCTCCAATACGCTCATCAATAGGCCAAGAAAAAAATCATCGCACTTGACCCAGCGTTCGCCACTCGGGCCGAAGACGCGAATCTCGGCGTCGAGCGCGATCACCGCCGCCGGCCAGTCGCCGGCCGGGTCGGCGTGGGCGATGCTGCCGCCGATGGTGCCACGGTTGCGCACTTGCACGTCGGCGATGGTGGTGGCGGTCTGCGGCATGAGCGGGCATTTGGCTTTGAGCAGCTCGGACGACTCGATCTGCTCATGGGTAACCAGCGCGCCGACGATCAAGCTGTCATCGAGTTCACTGATCGCGGCCAGGCCGGGAATGCGGCCGATGTCGACGACATAGGCGGGTTTGGACAGACGCATCTTCATCAGCGGCAGCAAACTCTGGCCGCCGGAGAGAATTTTTACGTCGTCGCGATGGTCGGCGAGATACTTAACCGCGTCGGCCAAGGAGCGGGGCGAAAAATATTCGAACGAACCGGGGATCATGACTAGAAAGTCCTCCGCTCTTTTTCCGGATTGTGATTGATCATGCGCCACACCGCTTCGGGGGTGATCGGCAGCTCGCAAACTTTGACGCCGAACTGCTGCAAGGCGTTCTCCACCGCGCTGGCGATGGCGGCGGGCGAGGGGATCGCCGCGCCTTCGCCGGCGGCCTTTTGCCCGAGCGGGGTGAACGGCGACGGCGACGGTTGATGGATCACCTCGACGCGCGGCGTTTCCGCCGTCGAGCATTTGCCGTAGTCGAGATAAGTGATGGTCAGCGGCTGGCCTTCCGGGCTGTACATGAACCCTTCGCCCAACGCGACCGCGATGCCATGCGCCGCCGAGCCGTAGACCTGGCCGTTGACGACATCGGGATTGATCACGGTGCCGTTATCGCCGACGATCAAATAGCGCAGCACATGCACCGCACCGGTGTTCTTGTCGACCTCGACGATCGCCGCGTGGGCGCCGGCGGAAAACGTGAACTGGGCGCGCACTTTTCGGTCCGCCCCCGGCACGATGTTGGGTTTGGCGTGGGGAAACATGTAGTAAAAGGTCGCTTCCAATCCCGGTTCCATGTCGTCTGGAATGAGATGCTGGTTGTTGTAGGCGATGCGGCCCAATTCGGCGAAGGTGATCTGCTTGGCCGCCGCGCCGGGGACTTTGACCACGCTATCTTCGATGATCAGCTCGCTGGCATCAACCTTGAGGTTGAACGCGGCCAGCTTGAGAATCTTTTCGCGCAGCTTGCTCGCCGCGCCATGGATGGCGCCGATGTCGTAGAGATGGAAGTTATTGCCGCTGTTGGCGGCGGCTACTCCCCAAGAGGACAGATCGCTGTCGAAGGGGATGGTGGTGCTGAATTTGTCCGGCGTCGAGCCGAGCACGTCGGCGGCGACCTGGGCCGTGGTGGTCTCATGGGCCTGGCCGCAATTGGGCGAGCCCAAGTGCAGCGACAGGGTGCCGTTCTTTTCCAGTTTGATCTTGGCGCCGTTGACGCCGCCGGAACCGGGCGGATTCTGCATCTCGGGAAAGATCGCCATGTCGCGCGCCGCGTTGCGCCCGCCGGGCTCGACGCCGATAACCACACCGACACCCAACAGCCGACCCTGATCGCGGGCTTTTTTCTGCTCGATGAGCAGATTGTCGTAATCGATTTTTTCCAGCAAGGTTTTCAACAGCCCGGGATAGTCGCCGCTGTCGTAAACGTTGCCGCTGATGGTTTCATAGGGCATCTCGCCCGGCTGGATCAGGTTTTTCCGGCGCACTTCGATAGGGCTCATGTCGAGCGCCTGGGCGACCCGATCCATCATCCGTTCCCAGATCCAGCACATGCCGGGCTTGCCGATGCCGCGGTTGGGGATGACCGGACACTTGTTGGTCACCACCGCGTTGCCTTCCATGTAAATCGCCGGCGTTTTGTAAGTGTTCGACAGATTGTTGAGCTTGTTGGTGAAGTGAATCGTCAGCGTGCTGATGGTGCCGCCGACGTCGTCATACTCTTTGAACTTGAGGCCCAACACCGTGCCGTCGTTTTTCACCGCCGCTTCGGCTTCCACGTCTTGGTTCGCGGCGTGGCCGCCGGCGATCATATGCTCGGTGCGGTCCTCGATCCATTTCACCGGCCGGCCGGTTTTCATCGCCAGGAGTGACACCAGCACGACATATTTGCGGATCAAATGAATCTTCTGGCCGAAGCCGCCGCCGACATCGGGGATGATGACGCGAATGTCTTGCAGGCCGAGCGCCTCGCGCAGGCCGTCGTAAATCACTTCCGGCACCTGGGCGGTCACCCAGACGGTCAAGCGTTTACTCGCCGCGTCGAAGGAGGCGATGACGTTGAAGGGTTCCAGCGGCGTCGAGCTATAGCGATGGATCTTGAGCCGTTCCTTGACCACGCGGTCGGCCGATTTGAAAGCGGCGTCGATGTCGCCGTATTGCAGCGAGCCGGTCCAGGCTAGGTTGGTGCCGAGCTCGTCGAACAGTGCCGCCGCCGACGGTTTGATCGCTTCGTGAACGTCAACGTTGGCGCGCAGCGGCTCGTAGTCGACTTGAATCAGTTCAAGCGCATCCTCCGCCGTGCCCCGGTCCCAGGCCGCCACCGCGCCGATCGGCTCGCCAACGTAGCGCACCCGGTCCACCGCGCCGGCGTATTCGTCGATCGGTCTTTTCAAACCGGCGGCGTAACGGCCAGGCTTGAAAGGATTAGTGAGTTTCTTGACATCATCTGGTGTGATCACCGCGAAGACATTGGGATGGCTGAGCGCTTCGGAAGCATCGACGGATAGGATTTTCGCGTGGGCATGCGGGCTGCGAAGGATCATCGCTTGGAGCATACCCGGCATTTGAAAATCATCGGTGAACAGACCGCGGCCGGTGACATGGCGCGGGCCTTCTTTGCTGCGTGACTTGGAGCCGACAAACTTAGCCATTTTTCATTCCCTTCGCCGCGTCCTTCACGGCGTCGACGATCTGCACATAGCCGGTACACATGCAAAGATTGCCGGCCAGCGCTTTGCGGATCTCGTCTTCAGTTGGATTGGGGTTTTTCTGGAGCAGCGCGTGGCTGGTCATGACCATGCCAGGCGTGCAATAGCCGCACTGAAAAGCGTAATTCTTGACGAACGCTTCCTGCA
Source organism: Syntrophobacter sp. SbD2 (assembly GCA_945889495.1). GTDB lineage: Bacteria > Desulfobacterota > Binatia > UBA9968 > UBA9968 > DP-20. Next base: position 40,900 of record CAMDBU010000029.1, read on the forward strand.
CCGGATTGAGCTCGCCGTCCTTGGCCAAGCCTTCGATGGTCGTGATCTCCCGGCCGTCGGCCTGCACGGCGAAGTGCAGACAAGACTTGACCACCTTGCCGTCGAGCAAGATCGAGCAAGCGCCGCACTCGCCAATAACGCAACCGACATGGGTGCCGGTCAGCCCAATGGTCTCGCGCAGAAAATGCGCCAACAAGATGCGCGGCTCGACTTCTTCTTCGTAAAGCCGGCCGTTGATCGTCACACGAATCGTCTGTTTCATGGCAACGGAGAATATCTTTTGAGGTGGGGTGATTCAAGCTTACGGTCTTTCTTGTCCCGCTCTAGCCCGGGGTTTAATCACGACCTTGCGCCAGGACGCGCCTGTAGCGGTTGTGTCGAATTGGCCGCTGCCGTATCTTACCGACGATGAAACCGATCCGAGATTGCTTTGGCCATTCCGTCAGGCTCACGGAAGAACGACTGACGCATATCTCCGGGCATGCCGAGATGGCCGGAATGGAAGATGAAATCGAGAGAGTTTTGCAATCTCCGAATGAAGGAGAAATCGTATGGCTGAAAATGTAAAAGTCTGGTTCGATCCCGAAGGGGACTTTTTAGAAGTACGGTTCAAAGATGTTCCAGGGTTCATGCGCGAAACCGCCAAGGATGCCTTGATGGCGCGCATCGACGAGCATGGCCAGGTAGTCGGGTTCAGCATTCTCGGCGTCAGCCGTTTCCGCAAGGAGCGGCCCTTTGAAGGCGAGTTAACCGCCGGGAAATAATCGTCCGCCTGCTACGGGCGGATTAGCTGTTCCGCGGTCATGCCAATCGCCTGAAGCCTTTCAGGACCTATCAAGCCATTCGTTGCATTGCTTGATTAATCGCGCGTGGCACCAGCACCTTAACCAGATCCCGCTTGTACTCCGCAGAGCCGCGATTATCGTCGGTAGGGTCGCACTCGTTGGCGGCGACTTCGCCCATTTCGCGCAGCAGATCGTCAGTGATCGCTTTGCCGCGAATGACCGCTTCGGCTTTTCTAGCGTGAACGATGGTGGAGGAGACCGAATTCAAACCTAGGCGCACGTCTTCGCAAAAATCATTCTTTACGTTCAACGTAATCGCCACGCCCACGGTGGCGAAATCTTCGACGCTGCGCGGGGTGAATTTGATATGCGCCCAACTCGGACGGGTCGGTGGCGGCACGTGGATCTCGGTTAACAACTCGCCGGGCTCCATGGCGGTGTGATAATAATCGATGAAGAACTCGTCTAGCGGTAGCATTCGACTCCATTTCCGGTGGTCGCCAAATTAAAGGGTTGGGAGTGGTTTATCTATGGTCGCCGACATGTGTGTAGTTCGGCTGGAGGGTTATTTGCCCGAAACGCATAGGTTTGGTACAGTTCGGATTGCTGGTTGACGAGATATATCGATGAGCGTTGTAAACATCGATAAATTCAAGCGTGGCTCGTCCCAATACATCGAGTAGAGGGAGATAGAAAGATGTCTAAGGCCAGACCCTACGAAGATGAAATCTTGAGAGCCGTTCGGGCGATTCCAGATGAAGCGCTGCCGAAAGTTCTCCAATTAGTGACACATCTGCGTGAGGAGTGCCGGGCGGCCGATAAGCAACCCTCCGCTTCTACGAATACCAGTCACGAACGCACTCGTCGGCTTCTCGCTTCTTCGGCCTCGGATAATTGGGCGCAAGACTTGGTTGCCGATCGTGACGACCGCTTGTGAGCACAATTTACTATCTCGACACATCTGCGTTAGTTAAGCTCTATCATCAAGAGACAGGGACCGAGCAGGTCGAAGAGCTTTTTGCGCATGCGGACAATTCCTTGATTGTCTCGGATCTAGCTGCGGTCGAGCTGGATTCCACGGTCGCGCGCAAAGTGCGAACTAGTGAAATCAGCCAAGAGGCATATGCGGAGATTCTCAAGAACTTCGACGACGACTGCAAACGGCGGTTTATTGTAACGCCTTTGAACGCCTCGACAACACAGAAAGCGAAAGAATTACTGCGAAAATACGCAACGACTAAGGCGTTGCGCGCCCTCGATGCGCTCCATCTCGCTGCTTGCGCGATCTCCCAGATTGAAGGCGGATTGATATTCGTATGTTCAGATCGCCGCCTCTTGGAAGTCGCCGCCTTAGAGGGCCATGAGGTGTTCAATCCCGAGAGTCCGCCGTTAGCAGCCCGTGGTGAAAGTCGAGAATAAAGTGGGTGATCCGTGGTGATGAAGATCGACACTAACGACATAACGTACTAAAGTTTTCTGCATGGCGATGGGAAAACGAAGACACGAAGAGCAGCGAGGGATGTGGGTTGCGGTGAGC
>CAMDBU010000030.1 GCA_945889495.1 Syntrophobacter sp. SbD2
TTTTGCTCTGTGGGTGCGACTACGTGACCAAGTCGCTGCTCATCGGCGCCGAGGACTCGATCGGAGAATATTTATGATCTCTCGTCACCGCCTCGCACTGATGCCTAGCGTTTTGTGAAAATCGGACTTCTACCACGGGCTGCTAGGGATATTTTCCCAATTTCCGCCCTGGGGGATATAGCTATACCGCTTAATGATGTGAGGAGCGTTGTTAGTGACTAGGTTGTTGTGGCACTTTCCTAATGCGCCGCGCAATCGCTTAGCGTACTGGGTGCGAGCCGGAATAGAGTACTTCGCTTCATCGGGCGCATCACCATTGTCCAATTCCGGCAAATCATCAAACGCTTGAGCCACCGTTACGCGCTCAGTGACTGACGTCGGCTTAGGTGCATCAACCTCGATCCCGTGAAGGGAACCGACGATGAAGAGCCGGTATCTTTTTTGCGGGACACCATAGTCAGCTGAATTTAGAACGAAGCGAGTCGCCGAGTAACCCACGTCTTTAAAACCTCGCAAAACAGCTTCCAAGAAGAAGCCGCCTTCGGTCTCAAGAAGGCCCTTTACGTTTTCAAAAACTACCCAGTCCGGTCTTACCTCTCGAACTAAACGTAGATACTGGCGGAATAGCCAGTTATTTTCGTTATCGGCGCCACGATTTCTTTGGTTCGAGGTAGAAAAGCCCTGGCATGGCGGCCCGCCAAATAAGAGAACAGGCTGGCTACGGTCAATCGAAGTAAAGTGAGAACCTTTAACCGATCTTATATCGCGCTTAATCAACGTCGTATTCTTGTGGTTGAGCGCAAAGGTGGCAGCAGCATCACGATCGGACTCAACAGCGTAGCGAACGTTCACGCCGCATGATTCTGCACCCGTAGACATTCCTCCAGCTCCCGAAAATAAATCGATCCCTTGCATGGCTTAATCCTGGACAAAGAAAAAGATGGACAGTAGAGTCAACTTCCTGCTCCTGGCGTTCACAGACCGCTAGGGTTCAACGTTGACAGATCAATACCACAAACGACGTTTCGACAGCAATTCACCCCTCGAATCCCGAAACCAACGTTTCAATACTTCCCCTCCCGCCCCTCCGGCAGATAATCCTGCCACAGATGGCGCGGCTTGAAGCCCAACATGCGCCGCGCTTTGGCTGAGTCGACGCAGCTCCAGTGGCTGCCGGCGGCTTTTTTGAAGCGCGTGCCTTTGGGCAGATATTTTCGCGCTAGCTCGCGGCTCGGTTGGAACATACAATTTTTCGCCGCCGAGGCGATGAACACTTCATGGCCTTTGAACTTGGCTTCCAGCGCCAGCCGGCAAGTCGCCGCCGCGTCGCGGGCATCGATGTAGGTCCAAAAGCCGCTGGCGCGGGTCGCCGGATTGGCCCAGCGGTCGCGAAAACTCTCGTAGCTGAGATCGAAGTTGACACCGGGGAAGCGCAGGCTGCTGACGGTCATGTCGCGGTGGACGGAAACGATGGAGTCGGCGATCTGTTCACCCAAGACTTTCGACAGGCCGTAGGAGTCCTGCGGCTTGGACGGATGCTGCTCGTCCATCGGCAGATAATCCGGCGCCCAGAGTTCATGCGCATAGATGAAACCGAACGCCGCCGTGCTCGACGCCAGCACCACCCGCTTCACTTTCATGTCCGCGGCGGCGCGCAGTACATTATAAGTCGCCGACACGTTGTTGCTCAGCGTCTCGGCGTCCGGCACCCAATTAGGCGCTTGATAGGCGCCTAAGTGAACGATGCCCTGGGCGCCGCGCAGCGCTGCGAAAATATCGCCCGGCTGGCGCAAATCGACCATCCAGGTCATGCACAGCTTTTCCCGCGGCCGGACTTTGTCGATGTTTAGAACTTGATAGCCATGCGCCAACAAATCGCGGATCACGTACTGCCCAAGATTCCCGCTGCCACCGGTAACGACAACTTTTTTCATGCGAATTTATTTTGTGCCCTTTGTGCTCTTTGTGGTTAAATTTCCCAATCCCAAATCCTATTTGCCCTGATTGATTTTCCCGATCTCCTCGACCAGTCGATCGTTGGGCACCAGCGGCTCGCCGCGCTCCAGGACCTTCTTGTAGCGCACGATGCCTTGCTTATCGACGATGAAGTAGGAGCGCTGCGCCAGTTTGGACTGGGGATTGAACACGCCGTAGGCCTGGATGGTTTTGGCATCCGGCGCATCGCTCAGCAGCGGGAAGTTGAGCTTCAAGAAATCGGCGAACGCCTGCTGGGAAAACTTGAGGTCCGCGCTGACCCCGATCACTTCGGCGTCGACGGATTTGAACTTGTCGTAGTCATCCCGACTGGATGACAGTTCTTCAATTCATGTCTTGGTGAACTCCAGGAGGTAGAATTCCAACAAGACATTTTTCTTGCCGACAAAACTGCTGAGCATGAGCCGACCGCCCTGGGTGCTCGGCAACTCGAAGTCGGGGGCTTTGTCGCCGACCTCGATGGCTACGGCCGCCATCGGATTGGCCAATAGGAACAACATAACTAACGCACCAAGAACTTTTTTCATGTCGACCTCACAAGTAGATGAGCGGTCCCGATTAACGTTTGGGAATTAAAATATCCTTCAACTTCGCAACTAGCGCCGGGTTCAAGTCGTACAGCCCGGCAAAGGTCTTGGCCGTGGTCGGCCCGTCGATCGGTTCCACTTCCAGCTGCGACTTGTCGGCTTCGGCGACCAACTCGCGGTCGCGAAAGGTTTTGACGAACGCTTGCTGCAATGCGCGCAAGCGCTCCGGCGGCGTGCCCGGCGCGACGGAAAATGGGAACTGATAGACATGCACGTTGTCGGCGACGCGCAGGAGCGTTTTCGCCTCTTCGGTCTTGGCGTAGTTGATCGCCAACGGGACTTTTTTCAGATCGGGATGGGACTTGAGCGTCGCTTGGAGGACGACATGAATCTTGCCGGTCTCCATCTGGCTGCGCCAGGTCACCTTGGTCGCTTGCCAGGACGCGCATAGCCCGTCGACCTCGCCGCTCTCCACCGCGATGCGCGCCTCGGCGCCGCCTTTGTAACCTTCGACCATTTCCAGCGGCAAGTTGAGCGCCGCTTTCAAAAGTTTCGGCACGTCGGACAGGCTCGTACCTGGACCGATGGAAGCGATCTTCATCGGCCGCTTGGCGTTGATCCAGTCGTCCATAGTCTTGATGCCGCTCTGGCTGCCGAAGTGGCAAGCGGTGTCGTAGGGTCCGGGGATGCCGACCCAACCGACTTTGCGGCCGTCGAGCTTGAGCGCGTCGTTGCCCATCACATGCTGGAGAATCAGCGGCGACGCCCAGGCGGCGACGGTGAGACCATCGGGCTTGGCGCGATTGTAGAGATGATTGGCCGCGATGATGCCGCCCGCCCCCGGCATGTTCTCGACGATGCGCGTCGGATTGCCCGGCAAATACTTGCCGATATGGCGCGCCATCAGCCGCGTATACTGATCGTAAGTACCGCCGGGCGTATAACCGACGATAAACGTCAGCGTCTTGTCCTTAAACGGATCCTGCGCCCGCGCCGCAACCGAAAAACTCAGCACGATCACCGCCAAAAATAATATCGATCGAATTCTCACCAACATCTCGCCTCCCATGAATCCTGCCAAAACCTACTACAACTCGAACCAACGGTCCATCGCCAGCGGGAATTCCGATTTCTGGAATATGGAATTTGTAATCTGTAATCGAAGTAATGGCGCCGCAACGCGGGGCCATTACTTCAGAGCATCGCGCAACTTGCCAATCAGCGCCGGCGGCAGATTGAACATGCCGGCGACCATTTTCTGCACTTCCTCGCCGGCGATCGGCTCCAAATCGATACGCGATTTCTTGGCGTCGGCCATGAACTCGGGATCTTTCATGGTCGCGTCGAAGGCGCGCCGCAGCTGCTGCACGCGATCCTTCGGCGTGCCCGGCGGCACCACGTAGGGACGGTTGGTGATCGCCGGAATCGTCACGCCGGCTTCGATCAATTGGCGCGCGTCGTCCGACTTCGCGTAGCTGATCGCCAGCGGCACCTTCGGCATATCGGGATGGGGCTTGGAAACCATTTGCACCACCATCACCGCGTCGCCGCTTTCGAGCGCCCGCTGCCAAGTGGATTTTATCGAGTCCCAACCCCAACAGCCGCCGGCCAGCTCGCCCGACTCGGCGGCCAGACGAATGTCCGCCGTGCCTTTGTAGCCCGACACCAGATGGATCGGCAGACCGAGCGCTGCTTGGAGAACCCTCGGCCCATCATGCACCAGATCACCCGGTGCCGTAGTACCGATCTTCACCGGCGTCTTGGCCGCCATCCAGCGCTCCATGCTGGTGATGCCGCTCGCTTTAGTAAAGGCGCAGGAGCGGTTGTCCTGCACCGGCACGCCCAAGAATTCGAAGCGGCGCGCGTCGAATTCGATACCGGCGCCGCCCTTGAGTTGCTGCATGAACAAGCCGCCGCCGAAGTTGCCGATGGTCAAACCGTCCGGGCGCGCCACGCGGTAAACATGATTGGCCGCGATCAAGCTGCCGGCGCCGGCCATGTTTTCGACGACGATGGACGGATTGCCGGGAATATGCCGCCCCCAGTAGCGCGCCATCGCCCGCGAGTAAGTATCGAAGCCGCCGCCGGCCGCGAAGCCAACGACGATGCGCACGGTCTTGCCTTTGAAAAATGGCTCCTGGGCGGACGTCCACGCGGGACCACTTAGAAGTATTGCGGCAAGCATCGCAGTTGCTAGCAGCGCCATAGCTCCTCCAAATTACTGATTGCCAGTCAATCCAGCAATGCCGCCGAACAGCTCTTTCAAGCGCTGTTGCACCGCCGCCGGCAGCGCCGGCCGGCACAGCGACTCGACATTGGCTTTCAAATGTTGCGGATTGCCGGTGCCGGTAAGCACCACGTCGACACCCGGCTCATGGCGGCAAAAGCGGTAGGCTGCGTCCTGAATGGAAACCGCGCCGCCGTCGCGGAGAACGAAATCCAGCGGCTCGTCCATATTGACAGCGCCGGCGGCGATGGCGCCCTTGCTGACCAGCTCGGCGCAAAGTTTTTTCAGCCGCTCCGGCTGGCTCAAGGCCCGGCGCAACGCGTAGCTGACTAGAACGCCGACACCGTTGGCCGCGGTCAACGGGAAAATATTTTCCCGCGCGCAGGGATTGAGCAGATTGAAGCCGACCATGATCACATCCCAGAGATTATCACGCACGGCGCGCTCGGCCATCTGATGGCCGGAGTCGACGACAAAGCGCTCGGTGATCCCGACGGCGCGGATTTTTCCCTCGTCACGCAGCCGCAAGAGCGTCGGCAAATGGCGCTCCAAGGCGTTGGGATAATCCTTCGGCTCGGCGCCATGAACATGGTAGACGTCAACGTAATCGGTGGCGAGATTTTTCAAGCTCTGTTCGAGCGACCGGCGAATCTCGCCGGCGGCATCGGCATGATCCTCCGGCACGAGGTTTTTCTTGGTCGAGATCACCAACCGGTCGCGCGCTACGCCGGCAAGCGCCTTGCCGACCACGACCTCGGTGCCATACCACTCCGCGGTGTCGAAAAAGTTGATCCCCAGATCGACCGCCCCGCGCACATGAGCGATGACATCGCTCTCGCTACCGCTCTGCCCCTTCAACCCCGCCAACCCCAACCGGCTCGGCCCGCCACAGCCCAGCCCAGCAACGCTAACCTTCAATCCCGTACGCCCGAGTATTTTATATTCCATGGTTCCTAGTCCGAACTTAGCGCCTTTGCGCCCCTTCGATAAACTCAGGACAGGCTTTGCGAGAGAAAATCCGATTCCGAAACCAATCACCGCAGCCCCTCCGCCGCTTTGCGCGCAAAGCTGAAATCAAAAATCCGCTCCGGCGCCACCTGCGGCGGCGGCTTCAATCGCTGGGCGGCGAGCTGGATCATTTCGCGCTGCAACTTTTCGTCGACCACGCCGTTGGCGAGGTAGCCTTGCGTCGCGGCTTCGTAGGCGCGCTCGGCGAAGCGCTCGCGCTCTTTGCCCAGGTCGACGTAGTTTTTCTTGGTCAAAACTTCCAGGCCGTACTTCCTGTCGCTCTTGAGCAGGCGCACCGCGCGCAGCGTCGCGCGCACGACTTTGGCCACGGCTTCAGGCTTTTCCGTCAGCACCGCTTTGGTCGCGGTGAGACCGCCTTGGACGGCGCGATAGTAGTCGGCGCCGGCGGCGATTTTGCGGAAGCCCTCGTCCTGGGCGAGGAAGGTGTTGGGGAATTGCAGCATCACCACGTCGATGACGCCGGCGCGGAGCGAAATGAACGACACGTCGCCGCCGCCGAGTGAAAGAAAGGTCACTTGGTCGATGGGAATTTGGTTGGCCGTGAGAATCTGCCGGATGATAATCTCCGGTAAACCGCCGACGCCGCCGTAGCCGATCTTTTTGCCGCGCAGCTGTTGGATGTTGGTGATGCTCGCATGGCCGATCAGATCGAAGGATGGCCGCTCGCTCATGGCGAGAATAACTCGCACGTCGGCGCCGCTCACCGCCGCGCTCACCACGGTGCCCGTCGCCGTGCCAAAATCGATGCTGCCGCCGAGCATGCCCTGCACGGTCAAGCTGGCTTTGAAAAGAATGATCTCGGCGTCGACCCCTTCGTCGCGAAAAAAACCGCGCTCGCGCGCCACCCAAAACGGCAAGTCCAGCGTGCCGCGGGAGACCACCGCGATGCGCACCGGCAAGAGCTTGGCGCTCTTTTCCGCCGCCCATGCGGAACCGCACAACAACGCCAAGTTGCAGAGAATCAGCAGCGCGCGCATTTTCACCCTCACCCACCCATTGATCTTATGATCGTGGCACCGGAGAACCGGATTACCGCACAGCGTTTATAGTGCCGCGCTGGAGCGCAGTCAAATCATGCGCACCGGTTGCCGTTGACGCTCGCCCCAGGACTTTGTTAATGCTCTTACCAGCTGGTTGAAACACAAGGAGGATGAACCATGAGTACTACGCTTGAATCGTTCGCGGCGGATGTGAAACGGATTCTTACCGCGGACCCGAGCCGCACCGGCCGGGAAAAAGTCCGCGACCTGGTCCAGGAAGCGCTCAAAGATCACGAGTTCATCGCGACCTACATCAACGACAACACGCCCGACCGCCAGGTGATCTACGAAGATGCCGAGTTGGGTTTCTGCGTCTGCGCCCATGTCAATCGCGAAGCGCGCGAAGCCAATCCCCATGACCACGGCAGCTCCTGGGCGATCTACGGCCAGGCCTGGGGCGAAACCCAAATGAGCGATTGGGAAATCCTCGAAGCCGCCGCCGAAGGCAAGCCGGGCAAAGTAAAGCGCGGCCAAGTCTACATGCTCAAACCGGGCATGGCACATATTTACCATGAAGGCGATGTCCACTCGCCCAAACGCGAAGCCGCCACTGGGCTATTGCGCATCGAAGGCAAGAACACCACCAAGCTGAAACGCTATCCGTACAAAGCCGTGTAGCGGCTGGCTCCATGCAAAATATAATCAGTGGTAAGCCGCCTGTCTGGTCGCGCTTCATCTTCGCCGTGGCTTTTGTGCTGGTCGGCGGCGCCGTGCCAAGGCCGCTTCTTCACGCCGCGGCCGCGCCCACTCGCGTGAGCATCGCCTACCCGTCGCCCAGCCCGCGGGTGGCGCCGCTGTGGGTCGCTCAAGACATGGATTTTTTTGGCAAGTATGGCGTGCGCCCGCAGATCGTCCTGGTGCGCAACAATCAAATGCTCAGCGCCGGCCTGATCTCCGGCGATCTCGAAGTCGGCTACACCGGCGGTACCACCGTGCTCGGCGCCGCCGCCGCTGGCGCGGAATTGAAAATGGTCGGCGGCTTCATCAGCCGCGGCCGCGGTTTTCTCACCGTCAAGCCGGACATCAAAAAGCCCGCTGACCTGGTCGGCAAACGTTTCGGCGTGCAAAGCATCGGCGGGACGATCTGGATGTACGCCATGCTGACGCTGGAACATTTGGGCCTCGATGTCGCCCGCGACAAGATTCAGCTTTTAGTGGTCGGCGATCAGACCGTCATGGTGCGGGCGTTAGAAGCCGGCACCGTCGACGCCGCGGTGATGACCACCCGAGCCTATAGCCTGGCCCTCAAGCAAAAGGGCTTCAACGTCATGGCCGAAGTATTTCCGGCCATGTCGTCCACCGGCATCGTCGCGCGCAAGAATTTTATCGAGAGAAATCAATCCACCATGGAGAACGTCATCAAAGCGCTCATCGAAGCCGAGTATTTCATCCTCGCGCCCAGCGGCAGAGCGCACACGGTGAAGACGATCATCAATCGCTTGCGCCTCACCGACCCGAATCTGGCCGAGGAAGGCTACGCCGATGTGGTCAAAGAGTTTGACGCCAAACCTTATCCATCGTTGGAAGGATTGAAAAACATGCAGCGGCTGATGGCCATGCAAAACCCCAAACTCGCCGACATCAACACCGCCAGCATGATCGACAGCTCGTTCATTAAAAAGCTCGACGACAGCGGCTTCTTCGCCCAAATGCAGGCGCGCTACCGCGAATAGTTCAACCCAAACTCAGGCGGGTTTGAGATCTGAGATGTGAAATTCCGCCGGCAATGCCGGCGGTCTTTCCCGTCGAATCATCAGCGCCATGCCAGCGGCAAGTAAGCCCATCAGCGCGCCGACTAAAAACGCGTAGTAATATTCGCCGAACTGGCTGTGAATCCAGCCGGCGCCCAGCGCCGCGATGGCGCTGCCGATCTGGTGCGAGACGAAAACCAAACCGAACAAGACGCCGACCCGGTCCTGGCCGAAATGTTTGGCGATCAACGCCACCGTCGACGGCCCAGTGGCGAACCAATCGAAACCGTAGAGCAGCGCGAATACGAACAAACTCGACGCGTCGGAAACATAAGGCAGGACGAACAGCGACAGGCCGCGAAACAGATAGGCCGCCGACAAAACCTTGCGCGCGTCCATGCGGTCACAGAGCCAACCGGCGAAAGTGGTGCCGACGAAACTCGCCACGCCCATGATCCCCACCGCGGTGGCCGCCGTCACCTCGGCGATACCGCGCTCGATGGCATGGGGAATCATATGGGTGCCGACCAATCCGTTGGACGTCATGCCGCACACGAAAAAGCTGCCGCTCAACAGCCAGAAGGTCGGCGTCTTGATGGCATCGCCAAAAGTCGCGAAGGAAAACGGCCGCGGCGCGGCGCGCGCCTGGCTGCGTTGCTCGGCGGTGGTGGTCGCATCGGTGTAAGGTTCGAGGCCGAGCTCGGCGGGATAATCGCGCAGCCAAAACCACACCGCTGGCAGCAGCAACAACGCCGTGCCGACAATCAACAGCATCGCCGGCCGCCAACCATGGGAAACGATCAGCGCCATCAGGATCGGCAGGAAAATCACCTGGCCGGTGGCATTGGCGTTGGTGAGAATGCCGATCGCCAAGCCGCGCCGGGCGATGAACCAGCGGCTCGCCACGCTCGCCGACAACGCCGGGGTCACGCCGGTGGCGACGCCGAGAACGATTCCCCAGAGCAAAACGAAGTGCCACAACTCACGGACGAACACCGTACCGGTGACGCCGACGGCGATCAGCGACAGACAACCGATCACCACCCGGCGCGCGCCAAAGCGGTCGAGCAACCAACCACCCACCGGTGCCATCAAACCGTAGGTGAGTAAATTCAGACTAGCCGCCGAAGAGATCGCCGTGCGCCCCCAACCGAACTCTTTTTCCAACGGATGAATCAACACCGACGGCGCCGACCGCACCGCCGAAGCGGCGAGGTAAGCGATGAAGCTCAACCCGATAATGAACCAGCCGTAATAAAACGGCAGCGCAAACGGCGGCCGCGGCGCCGGCTGGTTATCTTTGTCGTCCATCGTTTTTGTCTATCACAAACCAGCGCATCCACGAAGAGAAGATGATCTCACCACAGAGCACACAGAGATCACAGAGAAAATAAATAGTTTTTCTTCGCTCTATCCGATCCGACCCTCTGTGATCTCTGTGCCCTCTGTGGTGAAAACTCCTATTCCGATACGGCTGCCGGCGGGGCCACCGGCACGCCGTAGACGCCGGCGCGTTCTAGCGCTTGGGCGACAAAGCCGCTGGCTTTCATTTCCTCGATGAACTCGCGCACCGCCAGCAACGCCGCCGGACGTCCGTGCGGCATGCCCATGGCTTGGCCGATCGCCATGAAGCTTTCGGCGAGCACCCGCGCGCCGGGCAGCTTGGCGCTGTTGGCGACCAGCGTCTGGCGCACGCCGGCCAAGACATCGGCCCTGCCGTCGATGAGTAGATTGAAGGTTGCGTTGGGACTGTCGGCCTGGACCATTTGCGCCTGCTTCATATTGCGGCGCAAAAAAAGTTCGTAGGCGCTGCCGGTGGACATGCCGACGCGCACGCCGGCACGATCGACCGCGTCGATGGATTGAATCGGCGATCCCGGCGGCAGCAAATAAGTTCCTTCGATCAACAGATAAGGCGCCGTGAAAGCGATCTCATCCGCCCGCCCCGGCTCGGCCGCGCAAAACGCCACATCCCAAGCGCCGCCTTTCAGCGCGCCGGTCATCTGGCCCGCCGCCGCAAAGCCCACCAGCTCCACCGCCAGCTCACAGCGCCGCCCAAGCTCCCGCGCCAAATCCACCGCCACCCCGCTCAACTCACCGCTGCCCGCGTCGCGCCGCGCCAACACCGGATTGCCATAGTTAATGCCGACGCGAAGTACCCCCGACGGCGCCAGTTGATCTCTGACCGCTTGTGAAATCATCTCGCGAAGCTACGCGCTCCAACTCCATGGGTCAACAGCCATGAAGTAACAAGATCCGATCATTCTCCATTATCAATTATCCATTCTTCATTATTTTTCGCCCTTGCTCTCGCCGCCAATCGACAATACAAAGTGACAGGAGAATTTCTCATGGGTTATTTACCGAAAGCTGGCGTTGGATTTGAACTGATCGAGTTTCGTAGCAATGGCCGCGACGTCCAGGGCGGCATCTTCAGCCCCGATCCGAAACTGTTCCAGCCGGCGACCACCGCAGTCGTGCTGGTGCATGGCGTGGAATCCTACTGGTACTCGGCGCCGACCATGTTTCTCGGTGCCTATCTCGCCGAGGCCGGCTACACCGTGATCGGCTACAACGGTGTCCATTCAGGCGACAACTTTCGCACTTCGGAGTTCGAAACCGCGGTGAGCGAAGCCGGCGACGCGGTTTCTTTCATGGCCGGCCGCGGCTTCGATAAAATATTTCTCGTCGGCCACAGCCTCGGCACGCCTATCGTCGAACATTACCAAGGCGACCGGCCACACCCAGCGGTCAAAGCGTTGGGCGTCTACGGCCCGCATATCGATATTCCAACAGTGACGCGGGACTCGCTGCTCGGCCCCGAGCTTTATGAAACCTTCGCCAACGAATGCCGCGCGCTGGTCGCCGCCGGCAAAGGCGACGAGATCAAACTCCTGCCCTTTCGCGAAGGCAAGTTCGTCATCACTTCGGCGAAAACCTTTCTCAGCTACCGCGACGTGAAAACCAGTAAAGCCAACGTCGAAAAGATCATCGGCAATATCGAAGTGCCGTTTCTGATCGTCTACGACGACGGCGACAACATCCAGGGCAAAGGCGCCATCACTCGGCGCGCCACCATCGCCGATCGAATCAAAAAGAACGCGGTGAATTCGCCGAAAGCCGACATCGTCGTCATCCCATCGCAACCCGGCAACTCGCCATTCCAAGCCCATCTGTTCCTCGGCAACGAAAGATTGGTGACGGAAAAGACGGTGGAATGGTTAAAGAGCGTCGGTCTGCCGCCGGCGCCACGCTGTTAAGCCGCAGTTTCTCCGCTGAATTCACAACTTTTCTCGCGGCAGGCTTCTTTCTGTTCGCGCCATTGCTATACTTCGTCGATCCAATCAGCCAAGAAGGTTTCATCCATGACGCAAAACAATTCTGACGCGACCCAAAACAAGATTACCCAACTGATCGCCAGCGAACTCAATGTCGGCGCCCATCAAGTGGCCGCCGCGGTGGCGCTACTCAATGAAGGCGCCACCGTGCCGTTCATCGCCCGCTATCGCAAAGAAGTAACCAACAATCTCGACGACACCCAGCTGCGCAATTTGGAAGAGCGACTGCTCTACCTGCGCGAACTGGAAGAACGGCGCGCGACGATCCTCGGGTCTATTGAAGAGCAGGGCAAGCTCACCACCGAGCTGCGCGCCGCCGTCGAGGGCGCCGCCACCAAGCAAGCGCTGGAAGATATTTACCTGCCCTACAAACCCAAACGCCGCACCAAGGCGCAGATCGCCCGCGAGGCTGGACTCGAACCGCTGGCCGACGCTCTGCTCGGCGATCCGACACTCGATCCCCAGGAAGAAGCGGCGAAATATCTCAACGACGCGGCGGAGAACGGCGTGCCCGATGTCAAAGCCGCTCTTGAGGGCGCCCGCGACATCTTGTCCGAGCGCTTCGCCGAAACCGCCGAGCTGTTGGCCAAGCTGCGCGCGCGGCTGTGGGAAGAGGGCGTGGTCACCGCCAAAGTAATGAAAGACAAGGAGCTCGCCGAAGAGGAAAAATTCCGCGACTACTACAACTACAACGAAACCATTCGGACGATTCCCTCGCACCGGGCGCTGGCGCTGTTCCGCGGCCAGGCCTTGGGCGTGTTGTCCATCGATTTAACCCTCGACGAGAAACTCGAAGCGGTGGTGCCGCACCCCTGCGTTGGCATGATCGCCAACCAATTCGGTATCGAAGAGCGCGGCCGGCGCGGCGATAAATGGCTCGCCGATGTTTGTAACTGGACCTGGCGCGTCAAGGCGCACCAACATATCAGCACCGAGCTATTGATGCAGCTGCGCGAAGCCGCCGAAGCCGAAGCGATTAAAATCTTCGGCCGCAACTTGCACGAACTATTGCTCGCCGCGCCGGCCGGACCGAAAGCGGTCTTGGGCCTCGACCCCGGCATCCGCACCGGTTGCAAGATCGCCGTGGTCGACGCAACGGGGAAACTCTTGGAGACCGCGACGATCTACCCGCACCAACCGCGCAACGATTGGGACGGCTCGCTGGCGACTCTGGCGCGGCTGACGGTGCAACATAACGTCGAATTGATCTCCATCGGCAACGGCACCGCCAGCCGCGAAACCGACAAGCTTGCCGCCGAGGTGATCAAGCTCATCACCGCGAAAATGCCGGAACGCAAAGTGAATAAAATCGTCGTCAGCGAAGCCGGCGCGTCGGTCTACTCCGCGTCCGCCTTCGCCGCCGCGGAATTTCCCGAGCTCGATGTCAGCCTGCGCGGCGCCGTGTCCATCGCCCGGCGCCTGCAAGACCCGTTGGCTGAGTTAGTGAAAATCGAACCCAAAGCCATCGGCGTCGGTCAGTATCAACATGACGTCAACCAGCGCGCTCTGGCGCGCAACCTCGACGCCACGGTGGAGGACTGCGTCAACGCCGTCGGCGTCGACCTCAACACTGCATCGATTCCGCTGCTCACGCGGGTATCGGGATTGAATAGCCTACTGGCGAAAAACATCGTTGAGTTCCGCAACACCAACGGCGCCTTTCGCAACCGCAAGGCGCTCACCAAAGTGCCGCGCCTGGGCGACAAGACCTTCGAGCAAGCCGCCGGCTTCCTGCGCATCAACGACGGCGACAATCCCCTCGACCGCTCGGCGGTGCATCCTGAAGCCTATCCGGTGGTGGAACGAATCTTAGATCGAGTCGGCAAACCGATCGGCGAAGTGATGGGCCAAGCGGCGGTGTTGAAAGAATTGAAACCGGAACAGTTCACCGACGACAAATTCGGCGTGCCGACGGTCAAGGATATTTTGGCCGAGCTGGAAAAACCCGGCCGCGATCCGCGCCCGGAATTCAAAACCGCGACCTTTCAGGAAGGCGTCGAGACCCTCGCCGACCTGCAGCCCGGCATGATCCTCGAAGGCGTGGTCACCAACGTCGCCGCCTTCGGCGCCTTCGTCGACATCGGCGTGCACCAAGACGGCCTGGTCCACGTCTCAGCGCTAGCGAATAAATTCGTCAAAGATCCGCACGAAGTCGTCAAGCCCGGCCAGATCGTCAAAGTCCGAGTCATGGACGTCGACATCAAACGCCAACGCATCGCGCTGACCATGCGGCTCAACGACACGCCGGGAGACGCGCCACGCTCGAACCAACCGAGGCCGGAAGGAAATCAGAATCGCGAACGCAGCCAACGCGACCGCCCGCCGCCGCAAGCCAATCGGCCACAGAACCGCGCGCCCGCGCCAACCGGGCTGTTCGCCATCGCGTTGGAGAAAGCGAAGCAGAAGAAATAACTGAAAGTGACTTCCGACTTCCTTCCCCTCTCAGACTGTGTCGCAATCGGATGTTCGCCCTTCGAGGGCCTCAGGACGAACGGGGAAGTGCTTGAATTCGTTGAACAGCAATTCCGTTCGTGGTGAGGTTCTCGAACCATGAACGGAATTGCGACACAGTCTGTCGACGGGGAAGGATTGAGGAAGGGGTGCTCAATTTAATTCCCCTCACCCTGGCTCCTTCGACGCCCTCTGGACAGGCTCTCTCCCGCACGGAGCGAGGGAAAGTTCGGAACCATCGCCAAATTGCAGTTAAAATAATTGTCGGGCAGGGATTAGCGGATGGCTCACAGCCCGCGAAACACCTGGGCGAGAAAACCTTCTTTGTCCAACTCATCAATGAAGCGATTGGAGATGTAATCGCGGGCGCGCAGGTTTTTCGCCTCCGGCCGGGACTTCTTTAGAACTTCGAGGGCGTAGTCCATGCCGTCGGCGCTCGGATAGGGGCGCGCCGGGAAAATCTTGCCGTAGTAGCGAAAGGTTTCATCGAGCTGCTCGCGGTCCTTGTCGCGGTCCAGCTTCAAAAATCTCGCCACCGCACCGGTGATCAGTTCCTTCTTCGCCGGATCTTTCCAATAGCTAGTGCCTTCGATGAAGCCTTTTAGAAATCGGCTCACCTGCTCGGGATAGCGCTCGATAAAATCGCGCCGCGCCGCCACATGGAGATGCGGGTAGGCGATGCCGGTTTCGGAAATATCGATGAGATCGCGAAAGCCCAGCCGGCGCGCGACTAAGTTAAACGGCGGACTAACGATGGTCGCGTCGATTGCGCCGGCGCGTAGCGCCGCGAAGCGCTCGCTCTGGCCGCCGATTTGGAGAATCGTCACGTCGCGGTCCGGACGGAGCTGCTCGCGCTCCAGCGCCAGCCGCGCCGAGGTATCCGACGCCGAGCCGAAGCGGCTGATGCCAATCTTCTTGCCCTTCAAATCCTGGGCGCTACGAATCTCGCTCTTGGAAACGATATTGTAGGGAAACGTGTTGACGTTGCCGGCGATGAACACCAGATTCGCCCCGGCCAGATTCGCCGCCAAGATCGGCGGCCCATCGATCAACCCCAACGGCATCTCCCCCGACAACATCGCCTGCACCAACTGCGTGCCGCCCTGAAACGCCACCAACTCGACGTCGGCGTTATGCTTGTTGAACAGCCCCAACTGCTTACTGACAAACGGATGGGAGTTGCTGCCGCTGATGCCGGCGACGCCGAAGCGAATGGTCGGGCCGGGTTTCTGAGCTTGTGCCAGGAGGAGAACCGGAACGCCCAGCCAAAGAAAACCAGACAGCAAACCGCCAATGACACTTGCAAACGACCCTCGCGGAACCACGCTTTTCATAGTCGCCCTCGCCTTCCCTCGACATACAAAACCACCGAAAGCTCACGCTTGCAAAGCGCTGCGGGTCACAGGTCCGTCAAAATGACATGTTGCAACCAGTCATTTCGACACATGCCGTGATTGATTTTGACAAGCCATATTGGTGAGAAATTATGAAATGTTGCAGTTGGCCTGGGCGCTCATAACGGCACCCAATTCATCATATTCGATGAAAAATTGTGGGTCTCCCAATCAGCCAGCTCATTAAAGACAGTCGTGATATCGAAGTCTTTATTCCCTTGGTTCCGGCCTGAACGTCGATAGTGGGATTGCTGCCGAGCCAGGAGCTTTGTGGAGTGAATAGAAGCGCCTAAAACAAGATCGGGCGAACACTCTTGCGTAATCGATCGAGCTCGCTGGAATTATGTTGCAGGAGTTCGTGCCTCCAGGTCACATTGGTATCCTCACGGCAATCTTTCGCCATCGCCAGACCAATGGACTCGTATTTGCCGAGAGCTTGTTTGAGGGATTCAGGTTCGTTCCACGCACCGAGAATAAAAACTCTATCATTCAAATAGTCTGGGATGGCGGCTTTGGCCCTGTGAAGTCTATCTAACTGACCATCGAAGTCGATCAAAAGAACCACGAATCGATTGGGATATTGCTTCATTCCAGCCACATGCTCGGAGTTGAAGAGGTCAAGCACGCTGGTCCAACCTCCCGCCACCGGAAGAACCTGCATCTGTCGCTGAATTTTAACATCCAGGTGAAATCCGTTTGCCAATTGCCGGTTAGCATCATCTTCTGGCAGCACCATCACATGTGGACGATAGCTGTTGACACTCACGGTTCAACGTCCCCGCGAATTAAGGCGCTGACCAGATCGCCGCTAATTTGCATGTTGCTGAGTGGCCGAACAATTGTCGGTTCAAGATGGCTCTTCCGATAGAGAACAAACGTGCTCTCATTGGAGAATCGGCGGATCGCTTCAGGATTGTGCGAAGTCGCGATGAACTGGCCACTCGATTGGAACGCTTTGCGAAGAGCCAAAACAAAGTGCCCTACCTCGTCCAAGGCAAGATAGTTGTCGGGTTCATCCCAGAAACAAAGTACCGGGCCGTAGGCTTTATTCCCAGCCAGCACCAGAGCGCATATCATGAAACACTTTTCCCCATCGGACAGGTCTTCGAATGGCAGACTCAGAGTTCCCTGATCGGTTGAAAATTGGACAACGAGGCTTCGCGAGTCCGCACCAACAACTGGGTTTCGGATGTCCTTCAGGTCTGGCATCACTTGCCGAAGATAATCATCAATTTGGGTATACGCCGCGGGGGCGTGTGCCAATAGCCCGGCAAACCACGCGCCGAAATCGGTCACCTGAATATTTGGCTGCAAAGTCTCATGCTTAGATTCCCCAAGAATTAAACTGGGTATCGGCCGAAGGATGAGTATCTGAGCGAGCCATTGCTTGAAAATAAACAAGGGATCCTTAGTCGACTGCTCCTGTACTATCGGTAACGCCACGAGGTGCCAGTCAATACGAAATGTTGCTTCCTTCTCCTGCCCAATCTTAGCAAGATAAACTTGAGCTTTTTCTCGCGTATAGACAGGATTTCCTCCAACAACGAGTTTTTCTTCGAGCACGCGCAGTTCTTTGAAGCCCTCCGGATATTCAAAGGCGACAACATACTCGTATATCTTGGCGCCCAACTTGACCTCAATTTCAAACCGCACGGGCACATCTTTACCTCCGCGAGTGAGATCCGCGGGCTTCACAAGGTTGGCCACACGGTTTGTGCCTCGCGCAATCTTTTGCAGAATCTCTAACGCGAGCCCAACCGTTGTCTTGCCGGCGCCGTTTTTGCCAATTAGTAGAACCGACGTTTGACCTGAGATTGGCAAGTCAAAATTTTCAAGACACCGAAAATTATTAATATAAAATCGACGTATCATAATGAGGAAATGATACTGCGATTCTGGAGAAGGCTCAACTTAAATCGAATATCTTTAAGAGGGCACAACGCGCTGTGTAACATCATCGCATCCTTGGCTTCTTACCCTCAAACTCTATACCGAGAAGACTGCGGTCAGATAACTCCTCGACCTGGTATTTACGCCGAGAACCTTCACTCAGCATCCAAAATTCATCGCATAAGGGTTTCGCCACAAAGAAGCCACTACCGCTCCAACCGCTGGCCGGTAAATATCTAAAACCGCCCCTCCGCTTCCAACTTCTTCACGAACCTCTCATCGATCAAATCCTCCGCCTTTAACGCGCGAATCTTGTCGTTGCTCGCGCCGAGAAAGCGGATCGTCGAGCGGATGCCGTCGACGTTGGGAAAGATTCTCCTTTGGTACATGCTGCCTAGCCGGTCGTAGCCGCCGGTGGCGTCTTCGACCTGGGCTAGGCGCAACCCTTTGGCCATGCTGCGCAGCACTAGCGATTTATTTCTCGGCTCGAGAACAAAAGCGATGGTGTCGGACAAGGCGCGCAGCAAGCGCTCGACGGTGTCGGGCGCGCTGTTTAAGAACTTGCGCTGGGCCAACAGCGCGGTGTTTTGATAGGGGATGTTGAGTTTGGCGAGGTCGGCCAAGACGCGGAAGCCCTGCCGTTCGAGCACGCTGGCAAACGTGTAATTGAAGTAGGCGCCGTCGATCACCTTGTTGGGCATCGCTTGGGCGAGCAAGGACTCGTCGCCGACCACGCGCAAAGTGATCTTGTCGCGCTGCGGCTCCAGGCCCCAATGCTCGAAGGCGAGCATGGAGCGCATCCAGACGCCGCCGCCGATGCTGGTCACGCCGATGTTTTTGCCGCGCAAGTCCGCCGGCACCTTGATCGTCGGCGCGACCACGAAGGTGCCTTCGAGCGTGTGAATCAAGCTAGTGATGAAGACCGCGTCCAAACCGTTGGCGACGGCGCCGAGAGTCGAGCCGGTGGCCGCGCCCATGTAGAACTGCGCCTCGCCGTTGGCCAACGCCGACAGCGCCACCGCGCCGTTGCGCACATGCACCGCGCGCACGTCCAAGCCATGCTTGTTAAATATGCCGTAGTCCTTGGCGACAAAGAGCACCGTTTCGCGCTCGCTCAAACTACCGAAGGTGATCAGCAGCTGATTGAGCGGCACCGCGGCCACCGCGGGGATCGCGGTGGCGCAGAGCAACAAGCACAGCCCAAGCATTCGCTCGATGGTATTGATCATGGTTTCACCCCGCATGCCGATGGTTTCAAACTAATCGCTCACAGCCCCTGTGCCGCCGCGTGTCTTCCAGCCAACAGTGAAAACACCACGTTGCGCGTCTGGCCGGTGCAGGACGGATAGTTGTGAAAAAATAGTCCGACGATGTCGCCGGAGGCGAACAGGCCGCGGATCGGCCGGCCGCCGGTGTTGAGCACCTGGGCGTCGCCGTCGATCTCGATGCCGCCGAAGGTAAACGTAATGCCGCCGGTTACCGGGAAGGCTTGGAACGGCGGCGCTTCGATGCGCGTCGCCCAATTGGATTTGCGCGGCGCGATCCCTTCAGTGCAGCGGCCATCGGTCTTGGTGGCGTCGAAGGGAATATCGTCGCGCACCGCGTTGTTGAATTCGCTGACCGTGTGGCGCAGCACCGCCGGCTCGATGCCGATCTTGCGCGCCAGCTCTTCGATGGTCGGCGCTTCCAGCGGCGCGGCGAACTGATAATAACTGGCGTCCTGCAACGCCGCGCCACGCTGGTCGAAGATCTGGTAGGCAACGCCGCCCGGCTCCATCAATACCGCCCAGCCGGTCTTGGCGTAGGTGTAGGAGATATGCGCTTCGCCTTCGTCGAAGAAGCGCTGGCCGAGAGAATTCACCGTGATGCCGAAAGTATAACCGTAACGGTTCGCCTTGTTGCTCAACTCGACGTCGCCGAAGGTCGCGTCGATTGGAGTTGCATGCGCCCCCTGCCAATGGCCCGAAGCTTTGCAGCCCAGCGCCAGCGCCATTTGCAGCACTTCGCCGGTATCGTGGCGGCTGCCGCGCACCTTCATCAAGTCGGCGTTGGTGCCAAGATAGCGCGCGCGCATTTCCGGGTTGGCCTGAAAGCCGCCGGCGCACAGGATCACAGCGGTGGAACGCAGCTCGTATTCTTCATTGGCATCGGAGACCCGCACGCCTTCGACCTGGCGGTCGTTGCCCAACAGCTCGCGCACCCGCGATTCGTAGCGAATCTCGACGCCCATGGCGGTGGCGATATCGCGCCACTGGTTGAGCTGGCTGATGCCGCCGCCGATGCCGCCGGTGGGATGGATGACGATGCCGGGCTCAAAATAAAGTTTGCCGTCGATCTCGACATGGCCGGCGGGCTCCCACTGCATACCCAACTCATCCATCCAATGGATCGCGGCGTTGGAATGATTGACCAGCACCTCGGCTAAATTTTTGTTGATCCGTCCCCGCGTCACGCGCATAAGGTCGGCGGTAAAATCGCCGGGCGAGTAGCCGGGCAACTGCAAACGTTGGAACGCCGCGCCGTCCATGCCGCGCAAGAAGCCGCGAATCTCATCGGCGCCGGAGTAAGCGAAGCGAAATCCGGTGTGAGAGAAGCGCGCGTTACCGCCGAACTCCGGCTCCGGCGCTTTTTCCAGCATGACCACCCGCGGCGCGCCGCTTTGCTTGGCCGCCACCGCCGCCTCGAATGCGGCGCTGCCGCCGCCGACCACCACTACCGGGCATGTTTCAACTCTCATCGGATGAATTCTCCACGCAGGATAAGATTTACCAGTCGTTCAGGCGCCGCGCTCTCAGCGTTTCTTGTTCAGCCCCTGGATAAAGCCCGAGCTGTCGAGCCGTTGCACGAACGAATCATCGATGACGCTCTCGACCTTGAGATCGGCGAGCTTCGGGTTGAGGGTGGTCATAAGTCCATGCAACCGCTTCATACCGTCGAGGGTCGGCAGCGGCACCCGGTCGTAAACGTTGACCACCGCATGATAGGCATCCTCGGCTTCGTTCGGATTGGTCAGGCGCAGGTTGCTCGCCATGATGCGCATGACCGATTCTTTGTTGGCCGGATCGAGTATGTAGGCGATCGCCTCGACGATACCTTTGACATAGCCTTCAACGACCAATGGCTTGGCGGCGGCGATGCGCCGGGTGGTCACCAGCATGGTCTGCGGCATGGTCACGCCCGAACCTTTGAAATTGTATATCACTGGATAGCCTTTGCTGCCGTAGAGATCGCCGATCGAACCGTTGAGCGCGGTGCCGTCAATGCTGCCGCTCTCCAGCGCCAGCCGTCGGGTGATCTCGGTGCCGGAGATGGTTAGAAAAGTGATCTTCGCTTGATTGGGATCGACGGCCAACATTTGCAGCGCCAACAGCGACACCAGATGCGAAGTCGCGCCCGGACCGCTGATGGCGAGTTTTTTGCCACGCAGATCGTTTTTGTTTTTGATCTCCGGCCGGACGTTGAGCCGGTAGTCGAGTTTCTGCACGAAGTTGGCCACGCCGATGGCGTCGGCGCCGCCGGAACCGGCGTTGACCAGATGGCCCGGCCCGATCACCGCGACGTCGATCTCGCCGGCCAACAGCGCCGCCACCGCCAAGGGCGAACGGGGCATGAGAATATATTGGGTCTCCAAACCATACTTTTTGAACAGCCCCAACTGCCGGGCCACCCACACCGACGCCATGCTTTCGCTGGTGATGCTCGAAGCGAAGTTCGACCGGGTCTGCGCCGACGCGCCGTCCGGCAGCAGGCCGAAGACCAAAGTGGCAATTAGAAAAACCATCATCATAAAAAATCCCCCGGTAAATTTACCGCGCGCCAGGCAACTGCAAACTCACTCCCGCGCCGGCGCCGAGGGGCGCTCGGCGTGCTGGATCACTTCATGGATCTCGAACACATTGGGCCCGGCGAAGATCTCCGCCGGCGGGCGTTTGTTATGAGCTTCGCGAAACTCCGAGCTGTCGGTCCAGGCACGGAACGAGGCTTCATCCTCCCAGTGGGTCAAGACGGTGTAGTAATCGCTCTTGACCGGCCGGAGAATTTCCAAGCGGATGAACCCCGGCATGTTCTCCACCAGCCGGGCGCGGCCTTCGAAACGCTTTTCGAAATCCGCTTCGCGCCCCTTGGCCACTTGCAAGCGATTGGATACGACGATCAAGTTAATTTCCTCCGTGGGCAGTTTCGAGCTTGGCCATGTTTACCCTTTGAGTTTGCGACCAGGCTAAGTAGCAGTTGTACCGTGAAGCGGTGAAATGCATGAAGTTCGGCGATTTCCCATTCCAAACCTTCGCGTCCTTCGTGTCTTCATGGTGAGAAACAACGATGGGTAAGAACTACCATCGGTCACAGCGCCGAGTCTAATCGGTAAAACCGCGCCGCGTTGTCGTGGAGCATTTTCTTTTTCACGCCGTCGGACAGATCGGTGCGTTTGCGGATGCCTTGCACCGTGTGCGGCCAGTCGCCATCCCAATGCGGATAGTCGGAGGAGTAAAGGATGGTATCTTCCAACCCCCAGCGCATGGCGTCGGGGATGGTTTTTTCTTCGCACTCGACGCCGAAGTAGATGCGCCCGCTCTTGACGTACTCGCTAGGCAATTTGGTCAGATAGGGCGCCTCGTCGGCGCCGCGTTTTTCCACTTCCTCATCGAGCCGGTCGATCATGTAGGGCACCCAGCCGATGCCCGACTCCAAGTAAGCGATGCTGAGTTTGGGAAAGCGCTCGAACACGCCGCCGACCACGGTGGCGATCAGCGCCATCATCTGCTCGGCCGGATGATCGATGGTGTGCGCCGAGAGAAATTTGCGAAAGCGCTGGCCGCCCAAGGAATCGGCGGAGGTGCCGGTGTGAAAACCGAGACCGACGCCGAGATTTTCCGCCGCGGCGTAGATCGGATCGTAAAAGCTATCGCCGAAGTCGGGCAGCTGCGGCAAATAGGTCGGCAGCACGCCGGCCACCGCGCCGCGCTGTTTGACCGCGCGGGTCAATTCCTCCGCGGCGGCTTGCGGGTCCTGCGGCGCCAGCAGGGCGACGAATTTCAAGCGCGCCGGATCGGTTTTGCAAAAATGATGGAGCCAGTCGTTGTACGCGCGCGTCACCGCGCTGGCGTAATCTCGTTCGTGCAGCGCCGACACATGCAGGCCAGCGGTGGGATACATCACCATGATGTCGATGCCGTCCTGGTCCATGGCCGCCAACTGATCCTTGGGCCCTTCCGGTTTCTGCCCCAGCTTGCCGCGCAGGTCGCGATCCCACTCGTCGTTGGGAAATAAATTGCGCCGCTGCCAGCGCGGCTGAAGAAACTCGCGCATGCCGGCGTTGGACTCGCGCACATGGCCATCGGCATCGATGATTTGATAATTTTCCATGAACTCTCCTTTCATCCCACCGGCGCTGCGGCGTGATGCAGCCATAACACCGGGTAAAAGAGCATGTCAATGCGGCGCAGAACCTCTCAAATGTTCCCACCGCGCCGATGATCCGTGTGATCAGCCAGCCACTCGGTCCGTTTTTCTTGCGTGCCAGCGCAATAACTGCTTTATTACGTCAAATACAATCGTCGTGGCGAGGTTTGGACCAAGCTGACCCAGGGCTCGGTCAGCAAACCGCGGACAGCGATCAGCATTACGACAACGATGTGAGCGATTGGAGTTTTTCATGCCCTGGCAAAATAACGGCGATTTCTACAGCTTCAAGCAAGACTCGATTAGCCAACACGCACCGACCCTATCCGGGGTTTATGGAATATTTAATTTTCGCCACCAAATTGTCATCGCCAGCGCGGCCAATATTCGCAACGCCTTGCTGCATCATCATCGAAATACTAAGTTTCGTTTCCGCCGTTTCGAACCGACCGGATTCACATTTGAGATTTTCTCGCCGGAGCAGCGCGAGCAGCGCGCTCAAGAGTTGATCGCCGAGTTCGCGCCAATCATGCCATCCCAGGGCGCCATCGGCATCGCTACTCTGATGCATTCATGGCGCAGGCCCAAGGCGCGCGCCTTCACAGCCGAACCGACCCAGAAAAAACCGCTGGGCGAAACCGCCGCCACGGAACTGCCACGGCGCGAAACCGAATCGCCTTCCTATCTGAACCCCGAGCGATTCGGTCTTGCCGGCGCCATCTGCGGAATCATCTTTCTCGCCATCGGCCTGGTCGGCTTGGTGCCGCACTTGAAAAACATGTTTGACAGCGTCGTGCGTAACCCAACGGCGATCGCCGAATCACGACAGAAAATCGCCAGCGGCAAGCTTCCATCCACGGCAGCGGAGAAACTCCCAGCCACTGGCAATGGCCCGAATACCGCGATTACCGTTGCGCCTAACAGCGTATCACCGGCCTACGTTCCCGACTCCCAAGCAGCGGCAAACTCGGCGACCGGTTGGCGCGCCGCGGCGGCACAAACCGCGCGTCCAGCACCGACTCCGCCGGCGCAGCCACAGACCGTGACCGGTGAGCAGCCGGTGCACCGGGCAGCTCCAGTGAACTCATGGTCGGTGCAGGCGCTGGCCACCGCCGACCAACAACTTGCCAACGATCGGCTCAACAAACTCAAAGCCAAGGGTTACCAAGCCTTCGTCGTCATCGCTGAGATCAAAGGCCAGACCTGGCACCGCCTGCGCGTCGGTAATTTCGCCACGCGCCAGGAAGCCGAAGCTGTGCGCGCCGCGCTCCAAGCCAATGAGGGCTTTCGCGACGCCTATATCGCCGGTGGCGAACAATCGGGCACAACACTGGCGTTCAACCGCCGTTAGTTTTCTCGGACGCCTGATCCATCCGATAAGTCGTCCAAGACTCGGAATCCTCGGCACGGTCGATCGTCGTTGCATTTAGCATGCGCGCCAGCGCTGCTGTCCTTGGCATTATCTCTACTTGCCAAGTTGACACCTTGGTAAAATTTCTAATACTCTCACCGGCAACTAAGCCGCTACGCCATTGGCCGCGGCGCACTTCATCGCCAAGGAGCTCATCACCATGCTCAGTCAAGAAGACAACGATTTTTTTTGCCGGGTCGGCCCCACCACTCCCGGCGGCCAACTATTGCGCCGTTATTGGCATGTCGTCGGCGCCACCGCCGAATTGACCGACGCCAAGCCCAAGAAGCGTGTGCGCGTGTTGGGTGAAGATCTGCTGTTGTACAAAGACCGCTCCGGCGGCTACGGCCTGGTCGCCGAGAAATGCTCCCACCGCGGCGTGTCGCTTTACTACGGCTTTGTCGAGAAGGACGGCATCCGCTGCCCCTATCATGGTTGGAAGTATGACGCCTGCGGCCGCTGCGTCGACCAACCCTTCGAAAGCCCGGAAGCGGGTTTCAAGGCGAAGATCCAACATCCCGCCTACCCGGTGGAAAACCTCGCCGGCGTGCTGTTCGCTTATCTCGGACCGCTGGAGAAAAAGCCGCTGTTGCCCAAGTGGGATCTGCTGGTGCGCGACGACGGCAAGAAGCAAATCGATATCTGCGAAACCCTGCGCTGCAACTGGCTCCAGGCGATGGAGAACTCGGTGGACCCGACCCACACCTATTATCTCCATTCGCATACCCTCAAGCTCAAGGGCGATCCGGACTTCGTGCCCTATCACTATCGCATGCTCAACAAGTTCGATTTCGAGTTCGTCAACTATCCGACCTGGGCCGGCATCCAAAAGCAACGCATCTTCGAAGGCGACGACGCGCCGCCGGAGACGCCCCATCCGTTGATCTTTCCGAATATTTTATTCGTGCCGGTGCGCATGGGCTATGCCATGCACTTCCGCACCCCCATCGACGACACCAGCACCCAGGTCTACCAATTTCGTTTCAGCCCGAGCAAAGACGGCAGCCTGGTGGCGCAACCGGAAAACACGCCGATTGAATTTGTCGGGACTACTGACGAAGCCGGCGAGTTTCACATGGACAACTTCACTAGCCAGGATCACATGGCCTGGGAGACCCAAGGTCCGCTGGCCGACCGGTCGCGGGAACATCTCGGCGAAGGCGACCGCGGCGTCTTGATGTACCGCAAAATATTGCGCGAACAAATCCAGGCAGTGCAAAACGGCACCGACCCCATCGGCATCAACTTCGATTCATCCAAGGATGAAGTGATCAAGCTGATCCACGAGGACGGCTACGACGCCTTCTCCTTCGCGGCGGCGCGGGCCGGTTAGAAGCCAGAAGGAATCGTCTCGATCACTTCAATCGGCTTGCCGTTCATCCTGAGCCTGTCGAAGGACTCCGAATAATCTTCGTGGCGGTTCGCTCTTCGCGGTGCTCGACATCTGCGTGGTAAATTTTTCGCTCAGCCAGTGCCGAATAGCGCCCGCGCATTGTCGCGGGTAATTTTTTGCACCGTATCGGCGGGGAGATTTTCGATTTGCATGGCGATGGCCGCTTGCGAGTCGGGCCAGGTGCTGGCCGGGTGGGGATAATCGGAACCGAACATGACTTTGTCGGCGTCGAGCACGTTGCCGATCATTTTAATACCCAGCGGATCGTCGACGAAGCTGAGCCAGATCTGGCGGTGAAAATATTCGCTGGGCAACAATTTTGGCAACGCGATCGGCCGTTCGCCGGTCAAGCGCCGGCCATCGCGAGTGCGTTGATACCAGATATCGAGACCCTGAATCATCCCCGGCACCCATGCAAGCCCGGCTTCGGCCATGACGATTTTCACCCGCGGATGGCGGTCGAGCACGCCGTTGAAGATCAGCCCGGTCATCGGTTCGAGCAACTGGATACCCGGCGGCTCCTGGGCGAACCGCGCGGCCACGCCGATCGCCGGGTTAGCGGCGCTTTCATCGACCTGAGCGACGGGCGTGCGCTTGACCAGAACTGCGAGATGAAAGCCGATGGGCAGGCCAGTCTCTTCGGCCAACGCCCAGAACGGCTCCCAGCCATCGTCATACATCGGCGGCGCGGCGCGCGAGGCGAGAATGTTGACATGGCGCAGCCCGCCGCGCTGGGCCAGACGGGCGAGCTCATCGCGCGCCGCCAGCGGATCTTCCATGGACAACTGCGGCACGCCGAACAACCGCTCCGGCGCCGCCGCGCAGAACTCCGCCAACCAATCGTTGTACGCCTGGTAGCAGAGGCGGCGCAGCTCCGGATCGCCGATCGCCATGGGATCGGTGGGGCCGTACATGATCGAGGCGTCAGCGCCGTCGCGCTCCATGTCGCTCAAGCGCAGCGCGGCGCTGGTCGGGCGCAACTCGCCGGGGTGCATGACACCGCCGCGCTCGATCGCCCACATGGCGCCGCTCCCTTGAGCAGCGGTGTAGTAGCCATGGGGACTGAACAATTTATCTTCCCAGCTCCAAAACGCGCCGCCATCTTTGTCGATCACCCGCGGGCCGCGCCCACGCCAGCGCGCCGGCAGCCGCTCGCTCCAGAGATCCTTGGGCAACCAGCGCAGATCGATGTGATCGTCGGCCGATATGAATCGGTACATGTTATTTGCCGTAGACGCCGGCGATGAAGCCGCTGGCTTCGAGTTCGCGCACGATCGACAGGTCGACAAAATCCCGCGGGTCGGCGTCCTTGGCCTTGGGCAGATCCTTGGCCAGGGCGTCCAAAGTATCTTTAATCGCCCGGGTCGACGGATAGGGCGTTTTCAGAAAATACGGTCTGATGTACCGATAGCTCTGTTGCAAAACTTCCCGGTCGGAAATCCGCGTGTGCTTGGCGAGTATGCGCAGCGAGTACTCTTCATCGGTGCTGAGAATCTTCGCCCCTTCGATCATCGCCATGACGAACTGTTTGGCTTCCTGGCGGTTGGCGGCGAGCCAACTCTTCTTGACGCCTAAACCGGAAGAAATGTAGTCGACGCCGAGACTGGTCATATCGAAGAGCACTTTGAAACCGGCCTTCTGCGCCACGAAGGACGACGGCGGCGACAGGGTGCCGGCATGAATTAACTTGGCGCGCAGCGCCGCCACCGTCTCGGGGACGCCGCCGACGCCGCGGATCAAGACGTCTTTGTCGGGCACCAAGCCGGCGTCGCGCAGCGCCACCCGGGTGGCGAAGTCGGTGCTGCCGCCGAGGCCGGAGACGCCGATGATCTTGCCACGCAAGTCTTGCAGCGAATTGATCTCCGGCCCGCTGTGCAACGTGAATAAAAATTTGTCGCTGAAGTTGGCGATCAACACCGCGTCGAAGCCGGCAAAAACCACCGACGGCACGGTGCGGCTCGAGACTCCCTGGGAGAAATTCACCGAGCCGCTGACCAACGCCTGGATACTGCGCGCGCCGGCGACGATGTAGCGCGCCTCCATGCCGTATTTTTTGAACGCGCCGCTTTCCATGGCGGCGAACAACGGCGACTGCAACACCGACAGCGACGGCAGCGAGACGTCGACGATTTTCAATGCCGATTCCGCCGCCTGAGCGCCAGGCCGCGCCACCAGGGTCAGGGAAATTGCCAATGCCCAATAAAAGATCCGTCGCATGTTCGCTCCAATACTCGATCTTAACTATGCGCGGTTTACTCCATGCCGGAGAGAATGTCGAGGCGATCACCGCCGCTTACCAGGCATCGAGCGATTCCACCCAGACCAACTCGCAGGCGCCGCCGCCGGTGTCGTTGCGGGTCAGCGAACTTTTCCAACGGAAGCCGTTCCTATCGGTAACTTCCACCAGGAAGCCTCTGATCCGTACCAAATTGCCGGCGCGCAATCCTTTCAAGCGGCGCTCGACGTCGCCGTTGGCCGGGATCATGTGCATGTTGGCGCTCTGGGTTTCGATGAGGTCACGGGCAATCGGCAAGGTTTTCGCCCACCAGTTATAAAAACGTCCGCCTTGGGAAATCGTTAGCTGTCGCAAGACCTCGCTGTTAGACATGGCGCCCCAACCGAGGGCCAAATCCACCGGCGCCAACGCCGCGCCGCGGTCGAACCAATATCTTTCCGTGGCGAGTACCCTGGCGCGGACATCGAAGCTGGCGAGAAAAGCGATCCGGTGGCCCGCTTTCTCCGCCGTCCGGGTCGTAGAAACCTCGCGCTGCACCGGCTCCTCGGCCACCAACACGCCGGCGGGCCGGGAAATCTCCCGCCCGCTCCAAACGTAGACTCCGAGCAGCAGCCCGCCGATGATCAAAAATTCCCGCATGGCAATCCGTCCAAGCAATAACTTTAGCCGATCTTTCGCTGGCGAGGCAAAGGTAGGAATATTGGGCTTGGACCATTCGACTTGAATTATCGCCACTCCTTGAGTATCCAAGGCCTGGTCCTTGATGAGATGCCAAACGCTCACCCGCATAGAATTTTGGGAGGTTCGATGAACGGTTTCTCATGCCGATTGATTTTCTTCTTGGCAACGCTCGCGGCGCTAGCTGGGCGCGGCGCTTTGGCCGCCGACGTCGCCCCCCACGCCGAGGACCGCAAGCAGTTGCTCCACCTGATGGCCGAAGTCGAGGCCGGCATCAATGCGCAGAACATCGACCGCATGCTCGGGCAAATGGCCGACGACGCCACGGTGACTTGGCTCAACGCCGAAGTATCGCGCGGCAAGCCGGAGATCAAAGCCTACTACCAGCGTATGGTCGGCGCCGAGCATGCGATCCTGAAGAAATATTTAACCAAGGCCAAACTCGGCGCGCCGGCAAAATTCTACGGCGACATCGCGGTCGCCGACGGCACCACCGCCGATGAATTTTTGCCGTGGAAGCGCGCGGTCTTCAAATTTAACTCCAACTGGTCCGGCACCATGGCCAAGCTCGACGGCCAATGGAAGCTCGTGGCGCTGCACTTATCGACCAATGTTTTCGACAACCCGCTGTTGGACGAATATAAGGAAATGCTTTGGTACGTCGGCTTGGGCGCCTTCGGCGCCGGCGTGGTCTTGACCTATCTGGTCATGCGCTGGGCGCGCCGCCGCACTCACGCTTGAGCTCTCAATCATTTCCGCTCATCGCCGTCAGCCGCCGCCGTAATCGCCGCGATATGCGCCGGCGACCAAGTCACGCCGGGTCGAATCTCGCGCAATTGGCACAGCGCCGCGTGCGCATCGCTAACGCGCTGCGTGCGCACCAACCATGCCGCCACCACCGCGGCGCTGCGCGATAACCCCAAGGCACAGTGGACATAGACCGGTCGCAGCAGGATTTGCTCATCGATAAATTCGACCGCCGCGCGCAGCGCCGCGGCTTCGGGCACGGCCAAGTCGAGCAGTGGAATGTTCAGGTAGGCGATCCGATCGCTGCCTCGGCAACTGGAGAACTCCGCCGTTAGATCGAGCACCGCCGCGGTTTTCAATTGTTTAATTTCGCCCCGGCGCGGCAATCGCCCCAAATGGAGTCCCGCAACAACTTCCTCACTCGCCGATCGTCCATGGGTAAAGCAGCGATAAGAAATCCACGCACCCAGTAAATACGGCGCGAGCAAACAGCGCGCCGGCCAGCTATGCCGGCCGTTTAACTTCTGAAACACCGCCGGGCCGGCGCCGAAATAAGCTAGGGCGACCAGCAGCAGTGACCCCGCCGGCCAGAGCAGCGACCAAGCCCAGGATTGCAGCGTCACCGCGAGGACAACCAACAACCCGGACGCGGTCAGATAACAAGCGCCGAGGCGGCGCCGCTGGGATTCCAAGGTCAGGGCGAAGCCATTCCACTGTATCGGCGCGTCCGGCCAGGCGTAGAGACAGACCGCACCGACCATGAAGCCGCTCCAGATATCGACGACATGATGTTGGTAGACAAAAAATATCGACATGCCGATCAAAACAAACCAGCCATGCAGCAACCAGCGCCATGGTCCGGCGAGATGCGTGGCGTAGCGCGCCCACAAGATCAGCAACAAACTGACATGCAGCGACGGCGCCTGGTTAAACGGTTTATCGAAGCCGTCGAGTAGGCCAAAGAAAAAACCATTGACGCCGTCCACCACCGGCCGGTCGAAAGCGAATTTGAGCGGGGAAAAGACAAATCCCAGCGCCGAGATCATGATCGCGGCGATGATCCGATAAGCGTGGCGGCGTAGCTCGCCGCGGTCGCGGCAGACAAACAGCGATACGGCGAAGAAAACATCGATGGAAAAGTAAGGCAGGATCAATGCCGGAACGAACGGAATGCTCCGCTCCCAAGAATAGTAAAACGAAGGAACGTCCGGCAATTGCGACGCGTACCAGTTGCACAAGCCATAGACGAGAAAAAAACCCGGCCCGAGAAACGACAGCCAAAGCGCCGCGGTGCGCCACGGACGCGGCGAAGGATTAGGATCGCTCACGGCTAGTCCTTGCGCGCCACCGATACGGTGAAGATACCCCAACGGTCGATCCACTGGTCGGCCTTGGTGAAACCCGCCGCTTCGACCAGCTGGTCAATTTCCATCTGAGTGCGCCGGCGCATCACCCACGGCGCGCCGTCGCGGTGGCTGGTGAGCACCCGGGCGATCATTTCCAGTTGCGGATGCCAGGGCTGGTTGGTGTAGATCAAGTAGCCGCCGTCTTCGATGGCGGCGCCAACGCCGGCCAACGAGGTCTGCACCGCGTCATTGTCGGGAAACAGTTCGTAAAGCCCCGATACGATGACCAGATTGGGCCGCGGGGTGATTTGCGCCAGCGCCGCGCGGTCGAACGCATCGCCGGTTTCGAAGCGCGCCCGATTGGCCAAACCCATCTCGTCAATGAGCCGGCGGCCGCGCGCGACATTGACCGAACGGTAATCCTGCAACAGCGCTTGCACCGCCGCGCTTTGATCCGATCGCGCCAACACTTCCAATAAATAACGGCCATGACCGGCGGCGATGTCGAGAATATTTACCGCGCCGCCGTTGCCGCCGAGAGTCTGCGCCGTCGCGCCGATCAGCCGTTGCAAATGGAGTTTGCGTTGGCGAATGCCGCGCCAACCGATGCTGTTGAGATAAAACCAATCGATCATCCGGCCCAGCGGCGTGATCCCCGCCGGGCGATTACGGTAAACATAATCGAGGGCCGCGCCGGAATCGAAACCCTGTTGCAGACTTTCGCGAATGCCGTCGGACAGACGGCCCGCCGTGCGCAGGGCGAATTTGGTCAAGCCGTAAGCGATGGCTTTGGGCGACCACGGCGCCAACGGCTTGGCCAGCGCGTCGTATTCGCGCTTACTTGGCCCCTGGCGGTGGGAGTCCAGCATCGATGGACGCTGCACCGGTTCGGCGAAGCGCAGCAGGATGAACTCACGCGCCTTGGCGATCGCCAGCTGGCCGTCCTTTTCGTTGAGTGTGTCGTGAAAAAACTTCGCGAACAGATGCTTTTCCTTAGTGCGCGACGCCAAGCGCCGGTAAAACTCCTCCTGCGGTCGGCGCCGCACCACCCAGTCGGTGCCGGAGATCAACAGCTGCGTCGGCGTATGAATCGCCGCCGCATCGGCGATCAGTCGACTACCGGTATCATAGAGATCGAGAAGAACGTTGACGGCGATGGTGCGCGAGATCAGCGGATCGTTTTCGTAAGCCTCGATCTGCGCCGGATCATGGGTGAGGAACTTCGCTTTGACGTAGGATTTGATGAACGCCGGTTGTTTGACCAACAGCAGCAAACGCAAACCGAGCCGCGCCAAGGGCACGTACAGTTTCACTTTGAACGCCGGCGCCACCAGCACCAGGGCGCGGATAGTGGGCGCATAGTCATGCACCCATGCGGCGACGATCACGCTACCGACACTTTGCGCCAGGATCGCCATATTCTCGCTGGCAATTTGATGGTTGCGGCAAATATGTTTGACGAAGCAATCGGCATCTTTCACCAGCGCGCCCAGACTCTCGGCGTAGCCACGCGCGCCGGGCGAACGTCCATGACCGCGGGCATCCCAGGCGAACAGATGAAAATCGTTCAAACCCAGCCGGTCGACAACATTCTGCAAACGACCCGAATGCTCGTGGCCGCGGTGAAATAAAATAATCGCGCGATCGCCGTCACCCGACAGCGCCGGCCAATGGCGATAAAACAGCTTGGCGCCATCAGCGGACTCAAAGAAGTGTTCAGTCGATGTGCGCATGGGATATCCTTTAACAGCAACCTCGATCCACCAGAAGCTGACCAGGCGATTTATCTAGCGCGGCACGCGCTGGTAGCGCTTGGTGCCGAGTTCGTCGAGCAGGGATAAATCCATCACCCGGTTGACCGCGATGCTGGCTAACTTCTTGTCCATGTAGCCCGACATGCGGATTAAATTTCGCACCGCATCCTCGGGCGGATAGAGCGACGCCTCGGAGTTGGCGTGCAAATACTGGTAGGCGAAGTCGAGCACCTCGGCGTCGTTGGTATTGAGCATCTGCGTCAGCGGCCGCATGGTGCCGTCGCGGTTGTCGATGATGTAGCGGGTCGCCTCGGCGTAGGCTTTGACGAATTTTTTTAATGTCGCGCGCTGGCCGCTGGCGAAGGAACGCTTGACCGCGATGGGCGCGTTCATGAACGGCGTCGGCTTGCCGCGCAGCACATGGAAGCCGCGCTTTTTCATCAGCGGCTCGAACATCACGTCGGCCAAGGTCGCGTCGATGCCGCCGCGCATGAGTGCGCCAATGCGTTCCTGGGAGCCGCCGCCCATTTGCAGCAAGGTCAAATCCTTCACCGCGTCGAGACCGGCGTCTTGCAAGAGCACTTGGACGATCAGCCAGGGCTTGCTGCCGGCGCGATTGACGCCGATCTTTTTGCCGCGCAGTTCACGGATATCGCCGATCTTCTCCTTGGTCACCCAGACATAGGGAACCAGATTGTCCCAGCTACCCACGGCGATGACATCGGCGCCCTGGGCATGGCTCGGCAACAGACCGGTGGGCGCGCCGGCGGCGGCGTGGACATCGCCCGAGATCAGCGCCTGATAGGTGGTCGGCGCGCTGTTGATGCGGATCGGCTCGACGGTCAGGCCCTCGGCGCGAAAAACCCCCCGGTCCTGGGCCACCAGCAACGGAAACGCCGCCGTCGGAAACAGCGGGATCGCCACCCGCATGGTTTCCTGCGCCTGGGCCAGCCGGGCATATGCGCCCCAAAAAACTAGCAGCAAGGTCCAAGAGCAAATTCGCCAGATTTTCATTTTCGCCTCCATTGCTGAATAATCGCACCGCGAATTACCGCGGAGTTCATCGCCACCCCCCTAACCTTAATTGCCGCGTCACTCGTCGGGAAATTCCTGCGCTTGTTCGGGATCGATTGTAGGCGATCGCCGCTATAGCCCATCCATCGGGCAGTTTCGACATACGAATTGTTCACCGGCGATGCGCATTCGTGCCGCGTAGCTGCCGGGTTTACCAAGGAGCAATGCTGGTACGGAACCTGCGTTAAGGACGGGCATGAGAATACTAAGACATAGCTTCATCATTTCGATACTCTACGGCATCGGCATCGCGGAAGCGGTCTATCTGCCGCGCTATGGCATCGAATACTTTCTCGGCGCCATCGCCGTGACGGTTTTCAGCGCCGGACTGTGGATGCGATCGCACTGGGATAATTAATCCCGAAGTGAGCAATGCCATCTCGTCAGTCGATCCTGGCCGAACGCCTCGGCAGGGAAATCCATTGACCCGTCGAGGCGCAATGACCGCACTGCGCTCACCGCCACCGCCAATCCGTTCTGCCACAGCGCTCGATCATTTCGCAACATAACCCTTGCCTATCGGGTCGCGAGCCCATAAATTAGCGCCAGCCTAAGTGCCGGTACGAGTTGTGTTCATGACCACGAGAAAAATTCTGCCGCTCATCGCGACCCTGATGGGGATCGTTGCTTTAACGTTTTTCGCCCAAGACAGCCAAGCCCAGCAGCGCCTCAAACTCGCCTACGCCTCGGTGGATACCACCAACGCCGTCTGGTATGTCGCCAAGGAGCGCGGCTTTTATCAAAAACATGGTCTCGACGTCGAGCTAATTTTCATTCCGAGCTCGACCACCAACATCGCCGCCTTGATCGCCGGCGACGTGCAAATCGCCAACGGCGTCGCCAGTAACGTCGCCAGCATGGCCGTCGGCGGCGTGACCTTGATGATGCCGGCCTGTTTCCTGAGCACGCTCGCCTATGACTTCGTGGTCAGTGAAGCGGTGAAATCGCCCGCCGACCTGCGCGGCAAAAACATCGGCATCAGCCGGGTCGGCAGCGCTTCCGATGTCGCCGCCCAGGTGTTTCTCCGCGCCCTGGGCCTTGAACCCAACAAAGATGTCGCGATCCTCCAAGTCGGCGGCGCCACCGAGCGCGCCGCGGCGTTCAACTCTGGGCGCATCAGCGGCTTCCCGTCATCGCCCGGCACCGCATATCTAGCCAAAGGCGTCCGTCCACGAGTCATGCTGACCATGAACGACCTGCCAGCCCGCTTCGAGTTTCCCAATCTCTGCGTCACCGTCACCCAAAGCTATCTGCAAAGCCAGCGCGACACCGTCCGGCGCGCCATCATGGCGATCATCGAAGGGGTGCACTATTTCAAGACCAACAAAGCCGAGAGCAAAAAAATGATGGCCAAGTACAGCCGCCAGACCAGCGACGACTATCTCGAAAGCTCCTACATCGGTCATACGAAATTGTTCGAGCGCGTGCCGCTGGTCGGCCGCGAAGGTTTGGAGACTCAGATCAAAGCC
The DNA here is from genome assembly GCA_945889495.1 of Syntrophobacter sp. SbD2. Classification (GTDB taxonomy): domain Bacteria; phylum Desulfobacterota; class Binatia; order UBA9968; family UBA9968; genus DP-20. Next base: position 35,091 of record CAMDBU010000030.1, read on the forward strand.
GCCACCGCGCGCAAACCCGGCGCCGCCCTCAAGCCGGAAGACATCGCCGACAACAGCATCGTCCAGGAACTGGTCAAGAACGGCTACATCGACCGGCTGTATAAGAATTGAGAAGAACCTCAAGCCGCACGCGCGCTTCACTCATCGCGCGTGGGTCGGATCCCAGCAAGTGCGGAGATTTTCGTCGAAGCCGTCCAGCGTCCGCATATCCTCTGGGCTAATGGTGAAATCGAAAACCGCGGCATCTTCGGCAATCCGTTGACGATTCGCCGATTTCGGCAGCACGACAACGTCATGCTGTAACGCCCAGCGGATGAGGATTTGCGCCGGCGATCTTGAATACTTTTTCGCCATGGCGACGAGCTTGGGATCGTTAAGCCGTTCGCCATGGGTCAGCGGACTGTAGGCCTGGATGACGATATTTTTCTCGCGGCAAAACTCCAGCAGCTCGCGTTGATACAAATAAGGGTGGAGCTCCACTTGATTGGCGGCGGGAACCGTTTCGCTATTGGCGAGCAGCTCGGTCAAGTGGCGGATGGTGAAGTTGCTGACGCCGATGGAGCGCGCTTTCCCCTGGGCACGCAAGCCTTCCAACACCCGCCAGCTGCGCAAACGCTCCGCCACCGGGTAGTGAATCAGATAGAGATCGACGTGATCCATGCCGAGCTTGCCGAGACTGCGCTCGAAGGCTTGCTCGACCTTGCCGTGATCGCTGTTCCATAGTTTGGTCGTGACATAGATCTCTTCGCGCGGAATGCCGCTGGCGCGGATCGCCTTGCCGACGCTTTCTTCGTTGCCGTAGAACGACGCGGTATCGATATGGCGATAGCCGACCTCCAGCGCCCCACGCACCGCCGCCTCGCAACTCTTGCCCGAGCTGATTTGCCAAACTCCCAGCCCCAAGCGCGGCATGGCATGGCCGTCGTTGAGCGCGATGGTGGAATCGATGGTCAGTTCCATTGGAAAACCACGCTACGCTTTCGCCGCGGTAAAAACATCCTGCATAATTGCCGCGGCCTGATCCTTGATCGCGATTAAATGTTCCTCGGAGCGCAAACTCTCGGCGTAGATTTTACACAAATCCTCGGTGCCCGACGGCCGCACGGCGAACCAGCCGCTCTGGGCCGCGACCTTGAGTCCGCCGATGGCGGCGCCGTTGCCCGGCGCGTGGGTGAGTTTCGCCGTGATCGCTTCACCGGCCAATTCGCTGGCGGTGAGCGCATCCGGCTTGAGCGCCTTCAAGGCGTTTTTTTGCGCCGCCGTCGCCGGCAAGTCAATGCGGGTGTAATAAGGCCGGCCCATGGCGAGGGTCAATTCCTCGTACCAACTGGCGGCGTCGCGCCCGGTGGTAGCGATCATTTCGGCGGCCAACAGACAGAGAATGATGCCGTCTTTATCCGTGGTCCACACCGTTCCGTCTTGGCGGAGAAAACTCGCGCCGGCGCTCTCCTCGCCGCCGAAACAGACCGAGCCGTCAAACAACCCAGGTGAAAACCATTTGAAGCCGACCGGCACTTCGAAGAGCTTGCGGCCGAGACTTTCGACCACCCGGTCGATCAGACAACTGCTGACCAGGGTCTTCCCCACCGCCGCCGATTTATTCCAGCGCGGCCGGTGCGACAGTAAATAGTGAATCGCCACCGCCAGATAATGATTGGGATTCAAGAGCCCGAGCGCCGGCGTGACGATGCCATGGCGATCCGAGTCGGCGTCGTTGCCGAAGGCGACTTGAAAGCGGTCCTTCAGCCCAACCAACGAAGCCATGGCGTAGGGACTCGAACAGTCCATGCGAATCTTGCCGTCGTGGTCGAGGGTCATGAAGCGAAAGGTCGGGTCCACTTGAGCATTCACCACCGTCAGATCGAGGCGGTAGCGCTCGGCGATCTTCTGCCAATAGCCGAGCGCAGCGCCACCCAAGGGATCGACGCCGATCTTTACATGCTGGGCGCGGATCGCCTCCATGTCGATGACCGCAGTGAGAGCGTCGACGTAGGGAGCGACCAAATCCTCGTAGTGCGTGGTCGGCGCGGTTAACGCCGCATCCTCAGCGATCCGTTTCACACCGCGATTGCCGTTGCGCAGTAATTGATTCGCCCGCGCTTGAATCCAGTCCGTGACATCGGTATCCGCCGGCCCGCCATCCGGCGGATTGTACTTGAAGCCGCCGTCCGCCGGCGGATTATGTGACGGCGTTACAACAATGCCGTCGGCGAGCCGCTCTTTGCGACCGCGGTTATGCGCCAGAATCGCCCGCGAGATCGCCGGCGTCGGCGTGAAGCCACCGTCCTTCTGAATAATAGTTTCGACGGAATTTGCCGCCAGCACCTCAAGCGCCGTGCGCTGCGCCGGCGCCGACGCCGCGTGGGTGTCCATGCCCATGAACAGCGGCCCGGTGATCTGCTTACTCGCCCGGTACTCGCAGATCGCCTGGGTGATGGCGAGAATATGCGCCTGGTTCAAACTCCCGCTCAGCGGACTGCCACGATGACCGCTAGTGCCAAAACTCACCAACTGCGCCGCGTCGTCGACGTCAGGCGCGCGCTCGTAATAAGCCTTCTCCAGCGCCGCCACGTCGATCAAAACCTCCGCTGGCGCCGGCTTGCCGGCTAGTGGATGTATCGCCATCGCTTGTTTACCTCTTCAATAAGTTACCGCTATATTTCCGCCATCATAAACTTGCGAGTCTAGAATTGCTACGCAGTTTCCCCGTTTGACGGCTACCTTTGACTCATGGTCCATCCTTCTTCACGGTCAATCGACTTCGCTAACCAATTGCCACGCCGTATAGCTGTTGCTACAATGACCCATGGCTGAAGTTCTGTTCGCAAGTTCAGCAATGCGCCATGGTTACACCCGTCAAGATTTTTACGAGGTTCTCGCGGGTGATTATCTCAAAGTCCGAAGCCAACGCGGGTTGGAGGATGTTTATGAGCTACTTGGACGGAACCTCGACGGCGCCTATCTCCATGTTGTCTACCGCATACTAGCCGACCGTCGGCTGCGAGTTTTTCATATCAACCGCATGAGCGAAGCTCAGAGAAAGCGTTACCAGAGGCATTCGAAATGAAAAAGACCAAAGCCAAGGTTACCAAAATCCGTCCAACCGCCAGCGATGAAGATCTGATCAAGTGGACGCGATCCCACGATGTGTTCGACCGCCTCGCTTCCGGGGTCTCCGAAATCGTTCCCGATCATAGCGATTTGGACGAAATACTCCGCGAGGCGATTTTTCAAGACAACACCGCGCAGCTCAACATGCGCTTGCCGCCGGCCATGAAAGCGGTGCTGAGTAAACTCGCGCGCCAACGCACCACCGACGCGACAACATTAGCGCGCATCTGGCTCGCTGAAAGATTGGAGCGAGAACTCAAGGCCGGTTGATCCTCTTCGGCGCACGGGCCTCAGCGATGCTCCGTCCGCGGCGCAACGTTGAAATTGTTTCTCGACAACTCCCAGGCCAACAGGCTGGAACGGAAACCAACATGTTTAGACTTTTGATCGCATTGTTATCCGGTATCATCGGTATCGGCACAACCGCCCACGCCCAATCCAACCCGACCTTCGTCCAGTTGGGCCGCGCCAAGGGCGCGCTTTACAAACCCGACTCCGGGCCGGAGCCGCGCACCGGGGTTATCGTCATGCACCGGGAATCGAACTACATGAACCATGTCGCCTGCGGCGAGTTCGCCCGGCGCGGCTTCCTGGTGTTGTGCATGAACTCGCGCTTTGAGAACAGCGAAGCATCGGTGAAGTGGGAGTCGATTCCCCTCGACGTCGCCGGCGGCGTCAACCATTTGAAGAAACTCCTGGGCACGAGCGGCAAAGTGATTCTGTTCGGCCACAGCGGCGGCGCGGTCACCATGAGCTTTTATCAAGCGGTCGCCGAAAATGGCCCAGCGGTTTGCCAAGGACCGAACAAACTCGTGCAATGCAGCGACGACCTCAAAGGTTTGTCGCCAGTGAACGGCATCATCATCTCCGACGGCCATCCGGGCAATCCGATTTTGCGCTTGCGCAGCGTCAACCCGGCGATCGTCGACGAGCGTACCGGCCGGGTCGACGCCAAGCTCGATCCGTTTTCAACCAAGAACGGCTTCAACCCCAACGGCCCGTCGCACTACTCTGACAATTTCAAGAAAAACTATTTCGCCGCTCAGTCGGTGCGCATGAACCGCTTGATCGCCAACGCCCAACGGCAGCTAAAAGACATCGAAGCCGGCAAAGCGGTTTTTAGCGACGACGCGCCGTTCGATTTGCCCGGCTTCGATAACGCCCGGCTGATGTCGCTCGACTCAACCGTCCGCCACACCACCGCCCAGCCGCAGAAGCTGCTCAAGAACGACGGCACGGTGGTCAAGCAGATCGTCGACAGCGTCGCGCCGCCGCGCCCCGAGCTGGCCAAGTTGAACCGCACCTTCGGCGAAGGCGCCCGCGGCGGTTTAACCGTTCGTTCGTTCCTCAGTAGCAACGCGATCCGGTCAACCAATTCCATGGACGAAAAACAGATCGAGCTGTGCTCGTCGAACAACTCGACCCCCTGCATGCTGCAGAACGTCAGCGTGCCGCTGCTCGCGGTGGCGCACCAGGCATCGTTTCAAAACTTGATTCAGGAAGTCGAGTATAATTACATAACCGCCAAGAGCGCCGACAAGGATTTCATCGTCGTCGAAGGCTCCATGACCAGCATCGGCGCCTGTACCAACTGCGCCAGGCCGGCGGCGGATTATGGCAACGCCAGGAAAAACTTTTTCGACTACGCCGCCAAATGGATCACCGATAGATTCTGAAACTGACCGGTCGGGAAGAAGATTAACCACGAAAAACACGAAAGGCACAAAAGGGGAAATTTTATTTTCGAGTGTTTCGTGGTTTTCGTGGTTAAATCCCCATCCGATTGAATCGTCACAACCATGACCAATCACTGGAGTTACCAGAATGTTCCGTAGCGTCGAACTACCCGCCTCCGTCCCTGGCCGGCTGCTCTTGCATAGCATGCCGGGCCGCTTTGAGACCCTCGATAAAGTCTGGCATCAGGTAAAGACCGACGCCGTCGGTGCGATTATTTGCTTGAACGAAGACTACGAGATTCGCCAGAAGTCGGCCAAATACGCCGAGGCGTTGGACGCCGGAACTGTGCCCTGTTCGGTGGTGCCGTTTGAAATCCGCGAAGGCGGCGTGCCGGAAAACAAAGCCGCCTTCTGGGCGCTCGCCAACGATGTCGCTGAGCGTTTGCACGGCGGCGAAGCGGTGCTAGTCCATTGCGCCGGCGGCGTCGGCCGCACCGCGCTGCTCGCCGTCTCGGTGCTGCTCGCCATGGGAAAGCCGATCAAGGAAGCCGAAAGCCTAGTCTCCCGCGCCGGCTCCATGGTCGAAACCATGCCGCAGATGGAAATGCTTTCCTGGTGCGTGACCCAGGCGGCGGGCGCTAATCTGTAATCACGATGAACGGCCACAGACTTGCGCATTGCTAGAAGGAGTCTCGATGAAAAAATTTGCCGGGTGCCAATCGATCGTCACAGCGGTTTTTCTGCTCCTCATCGGGTTCGTGCAGTCCGCCCAGGCGCAAAACATCCCGGTCAATTTCGGCATGAGCTTTCGCAACGCGCGCTTGACGCCGCTCTGGATCGCCGAGCAGGAAGGTTATTTCAAAAAGAACGGTCTCGACGTCAAGCAGGTCAACGTCAGCGGCGGCACCCAGGGGGCGCAGATGCTGGTAAGCGGCGCCCTCGATGTCTCCTACGACGATCCGATCTCTTGCATCGTCGCCACCAGCGGTGGCGTGCCGGTGCAGGCGATCTACGGCGGCACGCCGTCCTTGGCGTTTCTCATCGTCGGCGGACCGGGGGTGAAAACTTTTGCCGATATTAAGGGCAAGCGGGTCGGCTCTTCGGGTCTCGGCCTGTCAGCTTCGCGGCTGGCGATCCTCTTGGGCTTTCGCCGCTTCGGCCTCGACGCCGACAAAGGCGATATCACCGTGGTTGCCGCCGGCCAGGAACCGGAGCGGATCGCCGCGCTCAGCGCCGGCGCTCTGGCCGCCTCGGTGGTCTCGCCCGAGTATCGCAACAAGTTGGAACCGCTGGGCATCAACATGCTCGCCGATCTGCGCACCTTGGGAATTCCCTGGGAAACCGCGTCGGTGATCAGCACGGCGAAAAACATTCAAACCAAGCCCGACATGATGGCGCGGATCGTCCGCTCGCTCTTGCAAGCCAACGCTTTTATACTGACTCCGGCCAACCGCGCCCGCGTCGTCGATCTGCTCACCGCCCAGTTAGCTCTCAAGACTCCTCAAGAAGCGGCGGCAATCTACGACGATCTGATCAAATTCTATATTTTCAAAAAGCCCTATCCGACCCGGGACGGCTTCGCCAACGTGATCGCTGAAGTCGCCAAGTCGCTGCCCAAAGCCGCGGCGATAAAATATGAGGACGTAGTCGACGCGAGCTTCATCGAAGCCCTCGACAAAAGCGGCTTCATCGACGCGCTGTATAGATGATCGGGGGAAAATATAACTCAACGGCGACGATTAACCGGCGGCGCTAGGACGACTTGCGGATTCCCAGCGCCACCAGGCCGATGCCGCTGGCCAGCACCAGTCCAGAAATCAGCGGCGACAGCGCGAGAGTCTTCAGTGCGTCGACGCCGGCTTGAACTGGCCAGATTTGCAACGACCTTTCGCCGCCGAGCTCGCCACCACGATAAGTAAACGCCACCACGCCAATAAAGATCAGAGCGATACCGGCTTGGATGAGCGGTTTAGCGTACACGGATCGAAGTGCCTCTACCTTCATTAAGTTTAGCTGCCAACGCGCAGGCGCCCAATGCGGTGAATTCCGAACCCTGCCACGGCGCAAATCACGGCGATCAGCAGTCCGCCGCCCAGTAAGGAGTAGTTGGCGAACAAACCGACCAGGCCAATAACCACCAGCAGCGCGAAAACTATCCAGAGCATAATCGACTGTCCTTTCGGGAGTCCGCCAGCGCGGCAGAGCGACCACCGGGTCGCGTTGCTGGCCAATTCTTGCGCGCGATTACCATTAAGCGATCTGCGCCAGATAGTCGGTGAGTTTTCGTTCTTTGATGACGAAAAAGCGCTTCTTGTTGGTCTCGATCAGACCGAGGTTGTGGAACCGCTGCATGAACAGGCTGATGCGCGGCCGGGTAGTGCCGACCATCTCGGAGAGTTCTTCATGGGTAATTTTAAACTCGATGCGGATACTGCGCGGATCTTTTTTGCCCATGGTGCGGGCAAGTTGTAACAAGGTCTGGCCCAAGCGCTGCTCGCTGTCCACCGTCACCAGATTGGCGATGATCTGCTGCTGGTCGGCGATGCGCACCGCCAGATAACGAACGAATCCCTCATACAGCGAATCGCGGCTCAGCCGGGTGAAGAACTGTGAGCATGGAATCTGTTTCAGCACCGTCGCCTGCATCGCCGTGGCGGTTTCCAAGCGCGCGCCCAACCCGGAGAGACAGAGCTCGCCGAAGATGTCGCCCTCGCTGTGAATCGCCAGCAGACACTCCTTGCCGTCGGACGACAGCATCAACAGTTTGATCTGGCCGCTCTCCACGAAATAAACCATCTCGTCGCGGTCGCCGCAGGTGTAGATGTTGGCATGGCGCGCCACCTTGACGGCGCGCGCATTGGCGGTCTCGCGTTGCAAGGACACGCGCAGTTGCTGCTTGAACAGGTCGGCTTGGGGAGTTTGTTGAATCGCCATCGTGTCTCCATTCGAAGCCCACGACGCCGGTAAGAACCGATGATGTGACCAGGGGCTTGGTCAGCTATGTTGGCGTTGGCGCGCGAGAC
>CAMDBU010000031.1 GCA_945889495.1 Syntrophobacter sp. SbD2
ACGATGACAACCCAAAACAACGGCGAGCCACCTGCTCACATCAACCTACGGAAAAAAACCAAACCTATCGTCAATATCTACCAACCCCTCGGTTACATTCTTTATGAGGCAACAACTTCCCCTTGGGTTACATTCTCTTATGAGTTGACTTCACCACGTCTGGGTTACATGCTGAACTTTTGCCCCGGAACAACGTCTAAAAGTAAATGGTTTATCGACTCAAAGAACTGCTCGCCAAGCTGGCGCTGCTGCTGGCGCTCTACACCCTGTCGCGCGGGCTCTTCTTGGCGCTCAACTTTCATTCCTACAGAGAGCTGCCGCTGAGCGAGCTAACCGAAGCTTTCATGGTCGGCGGGCGCTTCGACATCGCGGCGATCTGCCGGATCAACGCGCCGTTTATCGTATTATCGCTCCTGCCATTCGCCTTCGTCGTCCAGAGCTGGTTTCGCGGATTACTCAAGGCGATGTTTATGCTCGCCAACATCCCCTTCCTACTGCTCAACATCGTCGATTATGAATATTTCAAGTTTACCGGCCAGCGCTCTTCCTTGAGCCTGCTCGACATGGCCACGGATATCCCCGACCAGATCGGCCAGCTGTCGATGCACTACTGGTATCTCACCGTCATCGCCGGGCTATTTGTTTTTGCGCTCTATTATTTAAATAAAAGCTGGCGCGCCGCGCCGCTTGAACACCCGCCTTCGCATTGGGCGACCGGCTGGGTGATCCTGTTCGTCGTGGCCTCGTTGGCCGTCATCGGCGGCCGCGGCGGTATCCAGCGGCGCCGCCTGACCACCGCGCTGGCGGCGGTGAACGACAAAGAAAGCCTCGCCCATTTGGCGTTGAACTCCACCTACACGATGATCAACAGCCAACATAAATGCGACGGCATGACGCCGCTGTACTACTTCGCCAGCGACGCCGAGTTGGCCAAGCAGTTCCCAGCGCAAAATTCACCGGTCCGGCCGGCCATCGGCGACAAGAAAAATATCGTCATCATCATCGTCGAAAGTCTATCCGCCGAGTACACCGGCATCGGCAATCCCGGCCATGGCTACACGCCGTTCCTCGATTCGCTGGCCAAGAAGGGCATCTATTTTACCAACAGCTTCGCCGACGGCCGCCGCTCCATCGACGCACCGCCGTCGATCCTCGCCGGTCTGCCGCACCTGCGCGACGAGACATTTTTCTGTACCCAGAACAAAACCCTGCAGGGTCTCGGTTCGACGCTGAAGACACAGGGCTACAACACGAGCTTCTTCCACGGCGGGCGCAATGGCACGATGTCCTTCGACACTTTTTCCCAGCGCATGGGCTTTGACGACTATTACGGCTTGAACGAATATCCCAACCCCCAGGACTCCGATGGCATCTGGGGAATTTACGACGAACCCTATCTCCAATACTTCGCCCAACAATTATCGCGCCACCCGCAACCCTTCGCGTCCATGCTGTTCACTCTGAGCACGCATAATCCCTACCAAGTGCCGGCGCAGTATCAAACCACGCTACCCAAAGGCGAGCAGCCGATCCACCGCACGGTGGCCTACTTCGATCTGGCGCTGAAGCATTTCTTCGCCACCGCCGCGACCCAGCCTTGGTACAAAGACACGTTGTTCGTCATCACCGGCGACCATATCGGCCCATCGCTGAAGACCTCCGAGCGCATGCTCGATAGCTACCGCGTGCCGATCGTTTTTTATTATCCGGGTGGTGAGTTACCGCCGGTGGACCGCGATCGCTTGGTGCAACATGTCGACATCGGCCCGAGCGTCTTGGATTTCACCGGCGTTGCCGCGGACAAGGTGTTGCCCTTCGGCCATTCGATCTTCGATCCAAGCTACAGCGGTTTAGCCGTCGGCCAAAAGGGCGGCAGCTTTTGGCTCGCCGATGGCCGATATTATTTGGAATATCGCCAAGGCGCGCCGAGCAAACTTTTCGCCAGGGCCAAACTCGACACGCTGATCGCCGACCAAGCCAAAGTCCAGGCGAGTTTGGAAACCAAACTCAAAGCCCAGATCCAGTGGTTCACCAACGGTTTGATTGAAGACCGGCTATATCGCTGAGCCAGCGAACCGGCCGCTCATTATCAGCGCGCAGCGAATTTTTCCAGTAAGCGAATCATTTCACTGTAGCCGCCCCGGCGCGCATGGCCGAGTGGCGTTACGCCATCGCGGTCGGCGAGATTCACGTTGGCGCCATGCTGCAAGAGTAGCCCCATGATCTCTTGATGCTTGGCGCCGCCGTCGCCGAGGATGACCGTCTCCAAGAGCGCCGTCCAGCCGAGATTGTTGACATGATTGACGTCGATCTTGGTTTTCAGCAGCTCGCGCACCACGTCGACATGGCCGTAATGGCAGGCGGGGATCAGCGCGTTGCCGCCGTATTGATTGAGGCTCTTCACATCGGCGCCGGCGGCCAACGCCAAGCGGACGATCTCGACGTAACCGCGAACGGAAGCGGTCATCAACGGCGAACTTGGCACATTGTCGGGTTCGTTGACGCTAGAACCGGCGGCGAGCAAGCGGCGGAATGCTTCGACATGATTGCCGTAAGCGGCATTGTTGAGTGCGGTCCTGCCGTTGGCGTCCTTGGCGCGGACATCGGCGCCTGCGCCGAGCAGTTTCTCCAGTGCCGGCAATTCGCCTCTGCCGGCGGCAGCGATCAACGCCAAGTCGCGGCGTAAGTTATTGTCGTCGGTTGCCGCTTGTGCCGGCGCCAAAGTGGCGACGCACAAAAGAACCGCCATCGCTCTGCTCAATTTGGCAAGTCGACTCATAATCAGCCACGCCGCAGCACTTCCGGATTGGCGACATGAATCGGCGCGCCGGCGAGGTAAGCCAAAATCTGCTCGACCGCCAAGCCGTAGTGAATCTCGTAGGTCTCGGCGGTGACGAACCCTAAATGCGGCGTGCAGAGCGCGTTGTCGAGCTTGAGGAGCGGATGGTCGGCATTGACGATCGGTTCGTCTTCGTAAACATCGACGGCGGCGCGGCCTGGCCGGCCGGCCTGTAACGCTTCAACCAACGCGCCATCCTCGATCAGCTTGGCCCGGCTCGTGTTGACCAGCAGCGCGGTAGGTTTCATGCCCGCCAAATCGGCGCGGGTGATAATCCCGCGGGTCTCGCGCACCATCGGCAGATGCAGACTGAGAATATCCGAATCGGCGAAAAACTCCTCACGACTGGCAGCGACGTCGTAGCCGGCACTACGCGCGCGCTCTAACGACGCGCCCCGTCCCCAGCAGAGAATTCGCGCGCCGAACGCCCGGCCGATGTTGGCTACGATGGCACCGATACCGCCGAGCGCGTAGATGCCCAGCGTCTTGCCGTAAATATCGACGCCCAAGGTCGACTGCCAGCGCCCTTCGCGCAGACCCTGAACTTCGCGCGGCACATGGCGTAGCGCGGCGAGAATCAACGCCCAAGCGAGCTCGGCCGTCGAATGCGGCCGTCCCTTGCCGCCGGCGCACACCATGACGCCGCGCTCGGTGCAGGCTTTGAGATCGATATGCGCCGTCACCCGGCCGGTCTGGCTGAGCAGGCGCAAGTTAGGCAGCCGCTCAAGCAACGGCCGGCGAAACCACGAGCGCTGCTGGGTCAACACCACGCACTCGGCATCGCCCAGCCGCTCGGCGAGCCGCGCCGGCTCGGCCACCGTATCGTTGTAAATCGCGATCTCATGGCCGGCGAGTTTAGCGAAGCCGGACATTTTTCGGAAAGCGTCCTGGTAGTCGTCGATGACGGTGATTTTCATGCTGCGATGGGAAATTGCGCTCAAGGAACCGGATCACTCACCACGAAGACGCGAAGGACACGAAGTCGGACGTTGTCATGTTTCCGAAACCTTCGTGTCCTTCGTGTCTCCTTCGAAAATATCGGCCGGTGGCTGTTCTGCGCATCGAATCGGCGCAGTTTCCGTCATACCCGCGAAAGCGGGTATCCAGGTTAATTCGGCGGTGACCAAACCTGGATTCCCGCCTGCGCGGGAATGACGAATTAGTTTTGCGCAGCCTGCGGCGGGAAATCCTCCATTTTCATCGTCTGTGGACGAGTGAAAGCTCATGACCACTTCGTGGCAAACAATCCCGTTCCCAACTTTGTGTCCTTTGCGTTCTTTGCGGTTAAAAATCCGGCTACTCATCCTCGCCCAGCATCGTGCCACGGCAAGCTTTAGCGCCGCAAAGGCACTCATGATCTTTTTTCGCTTTCTTGGTGTGCTTCTCGCCGATTTGTAAATTGTAATCGTAGGCGAGCTCCTCGCCGGGGCGGATGTTGCGGCGCGCCTCGATGAATACCCGGTGAGTTTTTTCCTCGATCTCGCAGTTGGGCGCGCAGGAGTGGTTGATCCAGCGCGCCGAATTGCCGCCCCGGGTGGCGTCGATGACCAAGCCATCGTCCACCGAAAACAACATCGTGTGCGACGAGTTTTCATGGAGCTTGCCGAAGCGCCGGTCGGCCTCTTTGTCGGTGATCACTTTGCCTTTGTATTCGAGGATCCGCGTGCCCTTGGCGATCGCTCGCAAAGCGAACACGCCGCGGCCGTGGATCGGCGAGTTGCGCACGACGATGCGGCGGAGAACTTTTGTCGATTTAACCTTCTGCATGTTGTTTAAATTTAACTCGCTGCGGCGGTTTTAATCCTTATCCATATTTTTGACGAACTGCATGATGCGCTCGGCCGGCGCCGGATCTTGAAATTGGCTGTAGAGCCGCTGGCGCGTGCGGTCGACCTCGCCGCTCTGCAGGCGCTCGTAAAGCTGGCTGCGCTTGCCGAAGGGCGTCATGACCATGTCAGCCGCCACCGCCATCAAACGCAAATGCTCCTTGGTATCCGGCGCGCCGCCGCGAAAATAACGCTCGACGAAAGGCCCGAGATCGGCGCTCGTCAAATCCGACGCGCCGCCGCTCAGCATCAACGTGCTAGTGAGCAACCCTTCCATGGTACGCTCGGCGCGGTCCGACGCTTCGATGCTATGGATGCGGTAGGCGGAGCTCAATTGCGGCGCCCATGTGCCGCCGGCGGCACGGTAGCCGCGCGACTCACCGACTTGAATGCAGGAGCGGAGAATCTCGATGTCTTGAATTAGACTCGACAGGAGAATCTGCGACGGCGGCAGCATATTGCGCTTGGCGTACTTGGTGAGCAGCAGCGCCACGCCGAGAAACGCTTCGAGCTTGGTCACCAGCCGCAGCATGGTCGAGTACTGCCCCCAGGTGTGAATGTACATGATTCCTGAGAGCAGTTGGGGATCTTTGTAAACGAACATGCGTTCCCAAGGCACGATCACATCGTCAAATATCAGCGCGGCGTCGACTTCGTCGAAACGCGTGGTCAGCGGCTGGCGCTCGGGATCGGCATGCTCGGCGTAGAGATCGCGGCAGAGAATTTTTAGTCCCTTGGTGTTCATCGGGATGGCAAACGCGATGGCGTAGTCCTGTTCATCCGGTTCCCGCGGCCGGTTCGGATAAACGATCACCTCATCGGAGATCGGCGCCAAGGTCGCCAGCGTGCGTAGACCGCGCACCACCGCCCCTTCCTTGGTCTCGCCGACGACCCGGAGAATCAGATCGGGATCGGCCTGCTTGCCCACCGGCTTGGTGCGGTCGTAGTACTGATCGGTCAGCGCGTGGGTCAGGCAAAGATCGTTGCGGCTGACATAGCGGTAATAGGCGCGGGCATTCTCCGCCCATTGCGTGTTGGTCTTCTCGATGTGATGGGACCAGTCGCGCAGGCCGACGACCAGCTCGGCGACGAATTCCGGATAGCGCCCCATCTGGCCGAAGGTCTGTTGCGCCCAGAACTCGATGTTGCGCCGCTTGAGCAAGAGCTCTTCATGATTTTTCGGCGGCAAATAGCTATAAGAGATGCGCTCGCCTTCATAGTCGCAGGTCATGATGTCGCGATACTCGGCCGTATGCTGCTTGTCGTACATGTCAGCCAGAGTCTTGATCGTGCCGGTGAAACCAGAATGCGCCGTGACGTCAGGAATGCGCTTGCCGGCGTGCCACACCTCGCGGCCGTCGCGCAGCGCCTTGATATAATCCGCCCCTCTTCTAATGGGCATGAACGAAAACCTCCAAATTAATTCCGCGGCCGTGGTCAACACCAAACCGCTCAATACTCATATCGAAATGCGCGCGAATTATCCACGGTCGCCCGACCGTTACTCTATCGACAAAAAGATTCAGCCTTGGCCATGAACCCAATCTTGACAGCCCGTCATGGCGGTGAAATAAGCGAGTCCAGTGCAGCACCGGAGGAAACCATGTTCTTCAAGCAATTATTCGATCCGACTTCATCCACCTATAGCTATCTCATCGCCGACGACGAGACCCACGAGGCGGTGTTGATCGATCCGGTGATCGAGCAGGTCGAGCGCGACTTAAAGCTGATCCGCGACCATGACCTGACATTGAAATACGTTTTGGAAACCCATGTCCACGCCGATCACATCACCGCGTCGCGGGCGCTCAAAGAAGCCACCGGCGCGCAGACCGCGGTGTGCCAGGACTGCCACGCCCAAGGTTACGACCGCATGCTCGAAGACGGCAACGTGGTTTTGTTCGGCCGCGAGGAGATCCTGGTCATCGCAACGCCGGGCCATACTTCCGGCAGCGTTTCTTACCTCTGGCGCGACCGCGTCTTCACCGGCGACACACTCTTGATCGGCGGCTGCGGCCGGACAGATTTTCAATTGGGCAGCGCCGCGGATCTCTGGCAGAGCATCAGCGAAAAATTGTTTCGCCTCGACGATCAAGTGCTGGTTTATCCCGGCCATGACTACAAAGGCCGGCGGGTGAGCAGCATCGGCGAGGAAAAGCAATTCAACGCCCGGTTGGCGGGGAAAAGCCGCGAAGAATTTATCGACATCATGAACAACTTGAATCTGCCCATGCCGGCGCGCATCCAAGAGGCGGTGCCGGCCAATCTCGCCGGCGGCGCCAGTCTCCCGCCGTCGGAAGGCGCGCGCAAGCAAGTGGCCACGGGTGGCGCGGCCCACTTGCGCAGCGTGTCGGCGCAGCAGTTGGCCGTACTCGCGACCGCGGAGAAGTTGGCGATCCTCGACGTGCGCACTCCCGGCGAGTTCGCCAGCCTGCGCATCGCCGGCTCGATCAATATTCCCTTCGAACGGCTCGATCCGCCGGCGCTGCTATCGCGCTTTGCCACCGACGCGGCGCTCTACTGCATTTGCCAGACCGGCACGCGCAGCCAGTTGGCCGCCGACCGGCTGCGCGCCGCCGGCTTCACCAACGTCGTCCATGTCGACGGCGGCACCAACGCCTGGAGCTCGGCGAAGCTGCCGTTAGAACGGGGCGAGCGCAACGTGATGTCGTTGGAGCGCCAGGTGCGCATCGCCGCCGGATTGCTTTCCGTCATCGGCGTTATTTTTGGCGCGGCGATCCATCCCTTGGGCTACCTGCTGCCGGCTTTCATCGGCGCCGGCCTAGTCTTCGCGGGGATCACCAACAGCTGCGGCATGTCCATGGTCCTGGCCCGGATGCCGTGGAATCAGGCGAGCGCGTAACCGCAACGGAAGGAAGCGTTGACGGAGACAAAAATGTTGCTCGTCGTTTCGGTCGCCTTGCTCTCGCATACGGTGGGCACCTGCCAAGCGCCGACCACGCTGCAATCCATGCGCTTTCTCTAACCGAGTTTGAGCGGCACCTTCGTCGCCACACCGCTTGCCCATCTTTGTTGATCTTGAATTCAGCTATTTTTGTGCGGTCCGACGAGCCCCACATTGGGCATACTGGTTGAACTAGATCGAGAATAGCTACCGTTGACAGGAAGTCGGGACGGTGAAACAAGGTTAAAAAGCTTCATGTCCTGGCGGTTCTCTTAAACTGACCCTTTGAGGAGGCACGTTTGCTGACCCAACATCTTACTCACCTTCTCATAACGCACACTGGCTGGAGGGCTCGAAGCAAGGTCCGCCACCCAGGGGCAGGCAATTCTAAATGGCTGCTAGTTTCAACTTTGTTCCTCGCCCTCGGAATGTGGGGGGCGGTAGTCAACCCGCAGCAGCCACCAAAAGTTCCGCGCATCGGTTACATTTCCGGCACCGGCGACGCGACGAATCAGGGACCATTCGTCGAGGCGCTACGCCAGGGGCTGCTAAAGCTCGGCTACGTCGATGGGAAACACTTCAGAATTGAGTATCGAGGCGCCGAAGGCCAAGTGGACCGCGTCCCAGCTCTGGTAAACGAACTCGTGCAACTTAAGGTTGAGGTTCTGGTCGTTCCCCTTCCAAACGCGATTCGCGCCGCCAAGCAAGCGACTCAGACGATTCCGATTGTCATGGTCGCCAGTTTAGACCCAGTCGCGGCGGGGCTGGTCGATAGCTTGGCGAGGCCTGGTGGCAACATCACCGGGATTTCCACGCTGGCTCAAGACCTAGATGGCAAACGGTTAGAATTGCTCAAGGAGGCGATCCCACAGTTAACTCGCGTGGGCATTCTATTGGATATCGAAACTCCAAGCTCGGTTGTCAACTTGAAAGAGTATGAAAGCGTAGCACCGGCTCTTAAGATACAGATTCAAACTCTTGAGGTGCGCGGCCTGAAACCCGACTTGGAGAGCGCATTCCAAACTGCGGCCAAGGCGCGTGCTGGCGCAATCATAACGATTACAAACGCCAATCTCTTTCTTCAACAAAAGCGAATTGCCGATCTAGCTATAAAGAACCGACTACCATCCATGTTCCAGGGTAGCACGTGGGTGGAGGCAGGCGGTCTTATGTCCTACTCATCCGACGAGCTTGGTGCCTTTCGCCGTGCCGCATATTTCGTAGACAGAATTCTTAAGGGCGCCAAGCCCGCCGACCTACCGGTGGAGCAACCCTTGAAGTTCGAGTTCGCGATCAACTTGAAGACAGCGAAGCAGATTGGTCTGAACTTTCCATCGTTGGTACTTTTCCGCGCGGATAAAGTAATTCGGTAAGCGGAAGTTATAACGCACGGGCCGACTCAAAGCATAGGTCCACCCACAAGTGCCCACTGGCAGCTTTACTTACCGATATCGGCAAGCGCAGCAGGTGACCGAGAATTCTTCTCTGCAAGATCGACAGCACGGGTTCATTGCGCATACCAGGAAACGTTCATGATCATAAAAATTGCCATTGCCCTATTTCTCACATTGGTAACAAGGGTAGCCGACGCCGGCCAAGCGCCCAGCGCGCCGCAGGCCATGCGCTTTCTCTACCCGAGTCTCAGCGGCACCTTCGCCGCGGTGTGGATCGCCAAAGAGGCGGGATATTTCGCCGGAGAAAATCTCGACGTCGAGCTGATCCGCGTCGGCGGCAGCACGCGCATCGTCGCCTCCATGGTCGGCGGCAGCGCGCCGATCATCCACGCCGGCGCCTCCGCCAGCATGGCCGCCACCGTGGCGGGCAGCGATTCGGTGATCATCGGGTGCATGAGCACCAAGTCGCCGTTTCATCTGATCGCCCGGCCGGAGATTAAGCAGCCGAGCGATTTGAAAGGCAAGCGCGCCGCCATCAGCGCCTTCGGCGCGACCTCCGATTTTCTCGTGCGGCTGGGATTGCGCCGGTTCGGTCTCGAACCGGGCAAAGACGTGGCACTCCTACCCGCCGGCGGCGACGCGGAAGTCTTCGCGGCCTTGCAAGCCGGCAGCGTGCAAGTAGCAGCGCTGGCCTATCCGGCCTACATCCATGCCTTGAAAATGGACATGAAAGAGTTGATCAACTTTTCCGAGATCGGCTTCGAAGCGGTCAACGCCGCGCTGGTCAGCACCCGGTCTTATTTAAATCAAAATCGCGATCAAGCCACCCGCTTCATGCGCGCTTACATCCGCGGCATGCAGCGCTACGGCAGCGACAAAGAGTTCAGCAAAAAAGTCCTGGGCAAATACCTGCGCACCGCCGACACCGAAGTCCTCGAAGCGAGCTGGAAAGACGTCGCGCCGCATCTATTGAGAATCCCGCGCCCGTCGACGAAAGCGGTGCAGTTCATCATCGACGGCCAGTTCAAAGACAAGCCGCACAAACCGGAATTTTTCGTCGACACCTCGATCATCGATCAATTGGAACGCAGTGGGTTTATCGATTCGGTGTATAAATAGAACGCTAGAGGGGCGGTCAAATCGACTCCCGCCCGACGTAGGAAGCTCACCCGGTCTATGGTAAAGTCATAATATCTAATCGGGACGGATATGGCCCTAATAGACGAAATCGCAGAAAAAATTCGAGACCACCGTTTTGAGTTTTCTAAACATGCCGTTGATTAAAGTATTATTCGCAAGATTACTGTTCGGGAAGTGCGGGAAGTATTCAGTGCCGCCGAAATCATTGAAGACTATCCCGATGACAAATACGGCCCAAGTTGCTTGATATTTGGCAAGACCGCTTCAGGGCGAGCGTTACATGTGCAGTGTAGTTACCCATCGAGACCATTGGTAAAAATCATTACTCTGTACCAACCCGATTTAGAACGTTGGGTAGATTTTAAAATGCGGAGGCAAAGATGAACCAGAAACAAGACAAGTTAATCCCACGTCGCGTGACCTACACTCTGGAACATGAAGGTAAATTTTACATCGTCGAGAATGTCCCCGCACGGGTCGACGAAGAGACCGGAGAGCAGTTTTTCTCTCCAACGACTGTTGAGCGTTTGCAGCAAGTGATTTCTGGAAAAGAGCCCAACCGTGTGATTGCCACACCAGTCTTTACCTACGCGGAATAGCAAGGGGGCCTGAGATTAAATTATTGTGGTGCCCCAAGATCGCGACACCGATATGACCGATCCTCGCTCCGTCACCGCCTTAGCGACAAGCATCCTTGCCGCATCAGGAGTAGTTTGCGTTGGCGTGGCGATCTATCGCCAAGATGTCTCATTGCTACTGGACTGGCTCAACGCCATAGCGATCTTAGCCGTGGGCTGTGTAGCGATCTCTTTGATTTGGTCCGTAACCATTTGGCCGCTAGTCCTCGTGATCGCCAGACTATTCCAGCGATCACGCGACTAAGCGATCGATGTCGGCGACGTGAAGTCTAATTCTTCTTCCCCGGCTCGGCCTGGTAACCTTCCTCTTTCCACTTACTGATCGGACAAAACACCGTGCTTTGGAAACCCATCTCTTCTGCTAGCTTCGCAGCCTGCGAGCTTGATTGTCCGGAGCCTCAGGTAAATACGATATAAGTGTCCTTGGCGATTTTTTTAAGATGGCCCTCAAGCTCTGGCAGCGGGATGTTGATCGCACCGGGGATCGTTTCCTTTTGGAACTGCTCGGCGGCGCGCACGTCGATGATCAGCATCCGGCCTGCTGCCATTTCTTTCTTAAGGTCGTCGGCCGGTTTCTGCCTGGCGCCCACCGCCCACTTAGTGTTGGGATCGACCGGATAGCGCCGCTCCGCCTGGGCGGCGAATAGGGACGTCGTCGACAAGACCAGCGCCAGCCAACTGGCAACGGTGAATATTGATTTCATGAAACCCTCCATTCCCAGTACTCTGAGATTATGTTCTTACCGGTCCGACGACTCGAACGCCAGCGTCGCGTAGCGCATGAAGACGCCGCCCACCGGCTCGGCCAGCGGACCGTTGGCGACCAGACAGGCGATGACAAACTTAGCGCCGGCTTCGGCGGTGCGGCTGATCTCGACGCGCTGTTGGGCGTTGATGCCGACGATGGTGCCGGCCGGCCGCTCGATCTTGCCGTTGACCCAGATCTCGCCGTAGTTATCGACATTGGTCTCGAACCACACCCGGTAGTCGCGTAAGGCTACGCCATTGAGCTGCTCGGGCAACTCGACGGCGATGCGATACCAAGCGAAGGTGAAGCCCTTGGAAATGCTCTTGCGAATGTTGGTGCAGACCTCCCAAGCTGAGTCATCGTAATCCGCCAGCCGCGCCGGCGTGTTTAATATTTGCGCCGTTAATCCTTCATTGGGCTGTCCCGGCACCAGCCCGGTTCCAATGCGCCACTGCGCCTTGACCTTCCGTAGGTCATCTTGGTTGTTCAGATCGAGTGCGATTCTTGGCATGATGGTCTCCTTACAAGTGTATTGTTACAGTGAATCGAAATATTTTTTGTCACCACGAAGACATCCTTCGACTTCGCTCAGGACAGGCTCCGAGCAAGACGTAGGGGCGAAAGATTTTTCGCCCTTCCGAAACCTTCGTGTCCTTCGTGTCTTCGTGGTGAACCCAATCTTTACTTTAACCGCGCAACAGATCCGTCACCGACCGAACGTCACCGACGGTTTCCAAACCTTCGATCAGCGCCAGGGCGCGCGCCGCCGCGTCGGCGCTCAAGGTTTCGCGTGCGCACTCGGTAAATTTTCCCTGCAGCTCCACCTCTGTCATGGGGAATTCCGGACTGCCTTTGGAGTGCTGCGCCTCGCGGACGTAGGTCTGGCCGCTGGTGGTGCGCAACGTCACCCGGCAGGGACGGCCGCCTGGGTCGGTCTTTTTCAGATCGCCGCCGAGATTCATGCGCACCCGTTCGGCCAGTTTCAAGATACTGGGCTCGCGCACGGCGGCGTCGGTGAACGCGTGCAGCGACACCTTGCCGTCGGTCAGCGCCCGCGCCACCAGATAGGGCATGCAAAATTTCCCCTGGATGCTGGTCTGCGGCACTTTGAAAACGATTCTTTCGAAAGTGTGCTTGGCGACATCGACATCGACGCTGTCGATCATCTCCGGCGTCAAGCCATGCTTGGCTCTGAATTCCAAGATCGAATCGATCGCCTGGTGGGTCAGTCCGCCGCAGGGATAGGGCTTGATGCGAATGCCGTCGCTGACCAGCGCGTAGGCGCGACCCAACTCCTCGATCGGTTTTTCGTCCACCGCCGTGCCCGGATGGAGGACTTTGTAAAAGCCAAAACCCGATTCGATCGCTTTGCCGTTGGCGGTGAAGCCCGCTTGCGCCAGCTTGGCGGCGAGCACGCCGTTGCGCGCGCCCAGGCCGACATGGAGCGGCTTGGTCATGGTGCCAAAGTTGGCGACCACGCCGCCAGCCATCGACGCCGTCATGCCGAGCGCCATCTCGACTTGGCCGGCGTTGAGTCCGAGCAGCTTGCTGCACGCCGCCGCGGCGCCGAAGACGCCCAGGGAACTCGGCGCGTGCCAGCCGTCATGCTCGCTGTCGCGCAGCGAATGCACGAGCTTGGCCGTGACCTCATAGCCGACCGCGTAAGCTTCGATGATCTGCCGGCCGCTGGCGCCCAGCGCTTCGCCCAACGCGAAGGTGGCGGGAATGATCGGCGCCGTCGGCTGGCCCATCATGGTGAAGCTATGATCGAAGTCCATCGCATGGGCCGCCGTGCCGTTAGCCAACGCGGCGTTGAGCGCCGAGGATTTGAATCCCTGGCCAATCACCGTGGTCTCTTCCTTAGCCTCTTCCTGGCGCGCCACCGCGGCGCAAATCTTCGCGTCCTCTTCCTTGCTGCCGGCCAGCGCCACGCCAAGACAATCGCGAATCGCGACCTTCGCCGTGGCGATCGCCGCCGCCGGGAAGTTCTCATACTTGGCGTTGACAACGAACTGCGCGATCTTTGCCGTTACATCCATCTGCGTCCTCGCTTTGCTCGGAATTTCAAATTCCAAATTGTTCACGCCGAAGAGGGCGGGTTTAAAACCCGCCCCTGCAAGTCGATCCTTCTTTGCGTTCTTTGCGGTTAAATCATCCGATTCCGATTCTTTTACTCTGTGATCTCTGTGCCCTCTGTGGTGAAACCTTCGACCCAAATTGTCTCACGCGCGGCTTAACTCCCAAGTATCTTCTTCGCCTGCTCGACCACTTCGGCGGGCTGGTTCAAGACTTCCCGCACCAACGTCTCCAACTCTTCACCGGCGGTGTATTCCACATCCATGCGCGCCCGTTTCGCTTCGGTCAACAGCTCAGCATCTTTCAAGACATTGCGAAAGCTGTCGCGCAACACTTTCACCCGCTCGGCCGGCGTCCCCGGCGTCACCAGCACCGGCCGGCCGAATTCGCCGCCCGACAACAGCGCCTGGGCGACCCGCCGTTTGGCGCCGGCGACTTTGAATTCGTCCATGACCTCGTAAACCGTCTGCGCCTCGGCCGCGCGCGGATCGCGTTTGCGGCCCGATTGCAGGACATGAAAGTCGAAACCCTTTTTGTGCCAGCCGTTGAACGGCTCGCGGCCAAAATGGGACGCCAGCGTATGCGCCCGGCAGGCGATCTCACCTTTCTCGACGGCGAGATCGGCGTCGCTGCCGCCTTGATAGCCCGAGACCGAATTAATCTTGGCGCCCACTGTCAGTTCGAGAATCCGCGCGATGATGTAATCCGAACTGGTGGTCCCCGAGCCGCCGCAGCTCGGCGGTTGCTTGGCCTTGACGATGTCGGCGACCGTGCGAA
The DNA here is from genome assembly GCA_945889495.1 of Syntrophobacter sp. SbD2. Taxonomy (GTDB): domain Bacteria; phylum Desulfobacterota; class Binatia; order UBA9968; family UBA9968; genus DP-20. The sequence goes on from CAMDBU010000031.1 coordinate 14,344, forward strand.
GGCCAGTGTCGGCGCGCATGTACAGAATGATCGAATCCTGCGACGCCGAACCCAGCCAGTGAAACTTGCGCAGATCGAAGCGCGCTTCGCTGCGGCCCACCAGCTGCTCGATGTAGATGCTGTTGTTGGGCAAGAGCACACTCAGTCCGTCCGGTTTCGCCACGCCGTAGACAAAATTGGTCGCGCTGATCGAGCCGGCGCCCGGCATGTTGTGCACGATCACGTTGGGGTTGCCGGGAATATACTTGCCCCAATAGCGCGCGATCAGCCGCGCCCAGGAGTCATAAAAATTCGCCGGCGCCGAGCCGACCACGAAGCGCAGCGTCTTGCCTTTATAGAATGACTCGCTCTGGGCTTCGGCCAGCATTAATGGCAAGCACAGCGCCACCATCGGCAGCCAGCTAATACTTGCGAGCAACAATTGCATTTTTTTCACGACGATCGTCACTCCGGCTGAAGTTGGACAAACCCCACTCACCACCCAGGGCGTATGCCATACGCCCCTACATCGGATTCCTACTTTGTAACCCTTTGTGCTCTTTGCGTTCTTTGCGGCCAATCCTTCCGATTCCGAACCGCGAGCCTAGTCGATATCGAATCGCTCTGTCAACTTACCATGCGTCGACGCGCCGGCGGTTTCATGCTACCGCTAGAGAAACATTTCTCATCATGGAAAAAGCATCGGCCCAGCAGTCCCGCGCCAACGTCGCGCGCAACGCCGGCATCGTCAGCCTGGCGGTCATGGCGAGCCGGGTGCTCGGCCTGGTGCGCGATCAAATTTTCGCCCTGCTGTTCGGTGCCGGCTTGCAATACGACGCCTTTCTCACCGCCTTTCGCGTGCCCAACTTGCTGCGCGACCTACTCGCCGAGGGCGCGCTGTCGTCAGCTTTCGTCACGTCGTTCACGCAAACGCTGCAACAAAAAGGCAAGGCCGCCGCGATCCGTCTGTCCAACCGCGTCGCCACGTTGATCGTCGCCTTCATCGCCGTGGTCTCCATCTGCGCATGGATTTTCACCCCGGAAATTGTGCGTACTCTGGCGCCCGGCTTCTCCGCCGTGCCGGGCAAGGCCGAGCTCACCGTCGAGCTGACCCGGATCATGATCCCGTTTCTCTTGCTCATCGCCCTGGCCGCGCAAGCCATGGGCATGCTCAACGCTTTCAATATTTACGGCGTCCCGGCCCTGGCCTCGGCGTTTTTCAATCTCGGCTCGATCCTCGGCGGTTTGCTGCTGGGATATCTCATCGGCCCGGTCATCGGCTTGAGTCCCATCGCCGGCATGGCCTACGGCGTGGTCATCGGCGGCTTTTTGCAATTCGCCGTGCAGTGGCCGAGCCTGCGCCGCTGCGGCGTCGGCTATCGCGCCGACTGGAACGTCAAGGACGCCGGCGTGCGGCAGATCATGCGTCTCATGGGTCCGGCGATCATCGGCGCCGCCGCCGTGCAGGTGAACGTATTCGTCAACACCAGTTTCGCCTCGGCGATTATCGATCCGGCCACCGGCGCGGTGGCCAACGGCCCGGTCTCCTGGTTGAACTACGCTTTCCGCTTCCTACAGTTTCCCATCGGCGTTTTCGGCGTCGCCATCGCCACCGCGACTTTGCCGGCCTTGTCGCGCAGCACGGTCAATCCTAATTATCAAGAATTTCGCCAGACCCTGGCGCACTCACTGGCCCTGGTGTTTCTCCTGTGCATCCCATCCGCCGTCGGCCTGGCCGTGCTGGCGCATCCGATCATCGCCCTGGTCTTCGAGCATGGCAAATTCACCGCCTTCGACACCGCGCAAACCGCCAACGCGCTCACCGCCTACGCCATCGGTCTGGCCGGCTACGGTGCGATTAAAGTTTTGTCGCCGGCCTTCTACGCGCTTAACGACGCGCGCACGCCGATGCTGATTAGCCTGGGCTCCATCGTCGTCAACTATGTCATGAACTCGCTCTTGGTCGGCCGCTTCGGCCATGTCGGCTTGGCGTTTTCGACTTCCGCCGTGGCGTTGGTAAATTTTCTTTTGCTCGCGCTCTTCATGCGCCGCCGGCTCGGCCGCCTGGGTGGCCGCCAGCTCGCCGGCACGGCGGTGAAAATTGCCGTCGCCGCCGCCGCCCTGGCCATTGTCGCCTGGGTGGTCAACGCCGGCGCCGGCGCGCTGCCGCTCCACGGCTTGATGTTGGAATTCACCCGCGTCGTCCTCGCCATCGCGCTGGCGACGGCAACTTTCTACTGCTTCTGCCGCCTGCTCGGAGTCAGCGAACTGCAAGAAGCCGTCGACGCCATCGGCGGCAAACTCATGCGCCGGCTGAAGCGTAACAAGTAAGAATGAAGAGATTTTAACCACGAAAAACACGAACGACACGAAATCGAGAAACCCATCCGGACCCAATTTTCGTGCCTTTCGTGTTTTTCGTGGTTAAATTTTCTCTCCCGGCTTTGCCACCATTGCCTCACGTTCTAGCTAAGACGCCGAGATCCTCCACGGCGAACACCGCCAGCGCCTCGCGCCGGTTGCGCACGGTCAATTCGTGGCGCGGCAGGCCGGCGATCGGCTGGCCCGACTGCATGGCGACTTCGTCGGAGAATACCAACTGGCAGTGGAACTCCTTGGTGGCGTCTTGCAGCCGGCTGGCGACGTTCACCGTATCGCCGATGGCGGTGACGTGAATCGTCTCGCCGTAGCCCATCCGTCCCACCACCGCCGGTCCGCAGTGCACGCCGATGCCGATGCGCAGCGGCGCGCTCAGCTCCTCGGACAACGCCCGGCTCAGTCCATCGACATGGGCGATCATCGCCTGGGCGGCGGCCAACGCCTGGCGGCAACCTTCTTCGGGACCGCTCTCAACGCCGAACAACGCCATCACGCCGTCGCCGACGAATTTGTCGATGATGCCGCCGTTGGCGACGATCGCTTCGCCCACCGCGGCGAAATAGCTATTGAGAAAAAATACCAAGTCATAGGGCAGCTTGGTTTCAGCGATGGCGGTGAACGAGCGAATGTCGGCGAACATCACGGCGATCTGACGTTCCTGGCCGGTGAGATAGGCCGGCTGGCCGTAGCCATCGCTCGCCTGGGCGTTGGCCGGCAACAGCGGCGCCACGGTGAGATTATGGCTCGGCCGCAGCTGGCAGGCGAGCCGGACATCGGGCGCGGCGCCGACCCGCTGCAAGACCTTCAACTCGCCGGCGCTCGGCGGCGGCAAACTAGCCAAGCCATGCGACACACGCACCCGGCAAGTCGAGCAGCGGCCGCGCCCGCCGCAGACCGACGCGTGCGGGATATTCGCCAAACGGCTCGCTTCGAGGACGGAAAAATTACGCGGCGCCTGCACCAGCAGCCCATTGGGATAGGAGATCCGAATCCGGCTGCGCCGCTCCACCAAACTACGCACAACCCGCGCCAACAGCGCCAAGGCGATCGCCGCGCCGAAGGTGATCAGCACGCCGTCGTAAATTTGCGTCAGGATCGCGCGCTGGCTGCGCGGCGGGATTTTCGCGGCGATGAGAAACCGTTCGAGCCAGTCCGGCTGGCGCGCGATCAGGTTGGAAACTTCCCGGCCCGCGTCGACGAATCCCAACAGCCCGCACACCGGAATCAGCAAAGCCAAGGTAAGAAAGTAGGGCGCCGCGCGCGGGTACCACTTCTTCAAGCGAAGCCAATAATGACAGCCGATGCAGCCATGGGTCCAGGCGATGATAATGAGAATCGCCTGGCGTAAACCGTCCATCGGCGATGCATGCCAGAGCGTCAACACCATCAACGTGTAAGAATCGTCGACGGCAAAATATTCATGGGTCAACCGGGTGCCGACGATGTGAACCGTCAACAGCAGCGGGATCGTCAGTCCGAAGGTGAGCTGCAACATCTCGGTCACCGGCATGCGCCAGTGGCGCCGTTGATACAGCGCCCAGATCGCCAAACACAAATGGGTCAACAGCGCGCCATAAAGCACCGCCGTGCCGAGCGGATTGCGCCACAACAACAAAAACCACTGCCGCCCCCACTCCATGGCGTCGAGCGAAATCAACCCAAGCCCATGATTGAGCAAATGGGTCGCCAGATAAGTAAGGAGAATCAGCCCCGAAACCAGCCGCGTGCGCCGAACATTCATAGTTGCCGGCCAATCTACTACGAGTGCGCCTGCCGCGTCTATGTGATTGAGTCGAATGGCGAGCAAAGCAGCGATCCGATTTCTGACTACTGACCACTGACTACTGACTTCTGCGTCTCCGCCTGCTGTTGACTCCCTCCGCCAACTCAGCCTATTTATGGACGGTCAAGTTTTTCACCGCGTGCCGGACCGGCGCGCGCCATTGGAAAGGAGCCAACCATGAGAGACGGATTCAAGATCATCGACGCCGACCGCCATGTGCTCGAGCCGTCCGATCTGTTCGCCAAATATTTGCCAGAGAAGTTTCGTAGCCGGGTCGACATCCAGGGGCCCAATCAATCCTACCGTCGAGTCGACGGCGAGTTGATTTCCGATGCCGACCGTCTGCGCGGCGCCGTCGGCCAAGTTGATTACGGCTTCACCTTCGCCGCCTCGAAGAAATGGCGCGAGACCTTCGCCGAGGCGCTGGCGGCGAAATTCGACGCCGCCTCCAACGTCCGCGACATGGACAAGGAAGGTGTCGATATCGGCGTGCTCTTCCCCACCGTCGGCCTCTACATCATGTGGCGCGACAATTTAGATCCCGAACTCTCCGCCGCCATCTGCCGCGCCTACAACACCTGGATGTCGGACTATTGCAACGCCAGCGGCAAGCGGCTCTACGGCGTCGCCTTGATCCCGCTGCAAGACCCGGTGCGCGCGGTGGAGGAATTGAAACACGCCAAGAAGCTCGGCCTGGTCGGCATCTTCTGGCGGCCCAACAAAATCTGCGGCCGGACTATGTCGAGCGTAGACTATGACCCGATCTACGCCACCGCCGCCGACCTCGGCATGACGGTCTGCGTCCACGAAGGCGCGCGTACAGTGCTGGCGCAGGCCGGCTCGGAGCGCTACAGCGAATTCGGCCGCCATGTCGCCTGCCACCCGATGGAGCAGATGCTCGCTTGCTTGAATCTCTGCGCCGACGGCGTGTTGGAAAAATTTCCCAAGCTCAAAGTCGCCCATTTGGAATCGGGCTGCGGCTGGGTGCCCTTCTGGTTGGAGCGCATGGACGAGCATTGGGAACATGAAGGCCAAGGGCAAGCCAAGGTCACCAAGGAAAAGCCCAGCTACTATTTCAAGCGCCAATGCTTCACCAGCGCCGAGGCCGGCGAAGAGCTGGCGCCGGTGTTCGTCGAGCATGTCGGCGAAGATTATCTGATGGTCGCCACCGACTATCCGCACAGCGACTGCATCGGCAAGTTCCCCGACCGCACGGTCGGCGATCTCACCACCAACAAGCATCTCTCACAGGAAGCGCGCCGGAAAATTTTATGGGACAATCCAAAGCGCTTTTACGGACTGGAGGTTTGACTCACATGGGGAAGTTTCACGTAGTTTATTTTGGCAGCAACGACGTTCCGGTGGATTTGTTGAAGCCGATCCTGGCCGAGATCGACGCCGACATGACCATCCGCCGGCCGACCACCGACGCCGAAGTGATTGAAATGGCCCAAGACGCCGATGGCATCATCATGCATGGCTCGGTGCCGCTGTCGCGCGACATCATCTCGAAGATCAAGCGCGTCAAAGTCGTCTGCCGCACCGGCGTCGGCGTCGATCGCATGGATCTCAAAGCCGCCGCCGATCATGGCCTGATCATCTGCAACGCGGCCGGCTGCAATTCTATAGAAGTCGCCGAGCAAGCGATCGGTTTAATGATCGCCATCTCGCGCAAACTCATGCGCATGAACCAATACGTCCACGACGGCAAGTGGAAACGCCACACCGCCGAACTGCACGCCTACCGCGGCCGGGTTTACAGAATCCAAGGCTGCACCATGGGCATCGTCGGCCTCGGCCATGTCGGCAAACAAGTGGCGCCGCGCGCCCAGGGCATGCGTTTGAACGTGCAAACCTTCGATCCCTATCTCGATCCCAAGGTCGCCGAACAGATGAACGTGAAAATGGTCTCCTTCGATGAGTTGGTGAAAACCTCCGACTTCATCAGCGTCCACGCGCCGCTGACCAAACAGACCAGACATATGTTCGGCATGCCGCAGTTCAAGATGATGAAAAAGTCCGCTTATCTCATCAACTGCGCCCGCGGCGGCTTGGTCGACACCGACGGCTTATACGACGCCCTGGTCGCCGGCGAACTCTCCGGCGCCGCCCTCGACGTCACCGACCCCGAGCCGCTGCCGGCCGATCACAAAATCTTGACGTTGCCGAATGTCATCGTCACCTGCCACACCTCGGCGAACAGCGACGAATCCTACGTCGACTGCCAAAGCCACGCCGCCAGAGAAGTCGTCGGCGTGCTAAGCGGCCGCGGCCCAACGACCCAGATCAAAGATCCCTGGTTGCTGGCCGAAGCGCAGGATGAGGGATTTGGCGGGGTGTAGAGTAAAGTTCGCCGCGATTTCACATCGGCGTTGTGGTAAATTGGCAATGCTATGACTCATGGCGAACCATCGGTGCTGGAAACGAGATTTCCGATTGCGAAAAATCGCCTGGCAGATTTTTGCCGGCACCACCAGGTTCGCAAACTTTCGCTGTTCGGCTCGTTGTTGCGCGACGATTTTTGCGATGCCAGCGACGTTGACGTATTGGTGGAATTTGAGCCAGGCGCCAAAGTGAGTTTGTTTAAACTCTACGATTTGGAACAAGAGCTATCGCAACTGTTGGGAGGCCGCAGAGTCGATATCAACACGCCCAAATCGCTGAGCAAGCACTTCCGCGACCAGGTACTTGCGGAGGCCGAGGTCTTGTATGTCCAGGCGTGACCCGCAGGTTCGCCTCAAACACATGCTCGATTACGCCCGCGAAGCCGTCGAAATGGCCAAGGGCAATGCCGCCGAAGAGCTGGACAAAGATCGCAAACTCGCTTTGGCTTTAACTCACCTAGTCGAATTGATCGGCGAAGCGGCCAGCCAAGTGCCACAGGAAGTTCGCGAGCAATATCCCAACATCCCCTGGCCGAAAGTCGTCGGCATGCGCAACCGGCTAATCCACGGCTACGATTTTGTCGACTACGCGATACTTTGGGATACGATTACGGATGACCTTCCGCCGCTCATAACAGAATTGGAGAGAATTATTCCGGATGCCGCGAGCCAATAACGCGAAGAACCTCGCGCGACTGGACGTCATCGTCATTTGCGACACATCCGAGAACAGCGACGAATCCTACATCGACTGCCAAAGCCACGCTGCCGGAGAAGTGGTCGGTGTGCTAAGCGGCCGCGGCCCAACGACGGAGATCAAGGATCCCTGGTTGCTGGCCGAAGCTCAAGACGAGGGGTTTGGTGGAGTGTAGAATTTCGGACGCGCAATTTTTACCCAACCACAAAGGCCCGAATCTTAACGATTCGGGCCTTTCAATCTCTGCGGGTTTAATCTCCGCAAATCACCACGTAAAAGCTATTCCAGACCTCTAAGCGCCCGACATTCCCGAATGCTTCTATCGGGAATCCAGATGAATCATCCAAAAGCTTGTCCGCATAGCTCCGCCTTCCGTCCCGAAGCTCTGTTATAAGTTTTACTTATAACTCAGATACAAATATTTCTTATTGGACAAGTGATCAGCGATTTGATTACATTGTTGCGAAAGAAAAGTTTGAACCCAATAACTCGCCCGGTCTTGTACGGAGGGGAGAATGATCACTGCACTGCTTGTAATAGATGTTCAACGCATCTACACGAATTCGGAGTCGGAAATGTATTGCCGCGATGCTCGCGGGACAGTTACGCGCATCAATCGGCTCATTGAGCGATACCAGGCCGAGCGTCTGCCAATTTTTCTAATCCGCCATATCCACAAGGCTGACGGGACGGATCTCGGGAGGATGTTCGACTTCTCGGGTGAGTCGGACCCGGAGTTCAATTTTCGCCAGGGAACACCCGAGGTTGAGTATGATCCTAAACTTGCACGACCAGGATCGGCCCGAGAGTTGGTTAAGAACAGATATTCAGCCTTTGCAGGAACTGATTTAGACCAACGTCTGCGAGCTGCTAAGGTTCAACGAGTTGCAATCTGTGGATTCATGACAAATTTCTGTTGTGAGTCCACTGCGCGAAGCGCGCACGACCAAGACTACTTTGTCGACTTCATCCTCGATGCAACAGGCACTCCGGGTACGGGAAAATACAATGAGGTTAAAACTCGGGCGATTGTGGCAGAATTGCTGGGCGCGGGATTTGCTCAAGTGGTCTCAACACGGTCTCATCTCGGCAGCCGCTGGCCTCGAAGTAAGTAGTAGTCCAAATGCAGTTTGGTATCGCAGAAGCGGTCTATCACTGGGCGAAGTACCGGCCGAGCAGCATAGCTGTGTATGCCGGTGGGACACCTTGGACATATGCGGAACTAAATAGACTTGCCGCCGCGATGGCGGCGGAAGTCGAGGTCGTCGCAGGCGACAATCAACGAGTCGCTGTGGCTTTTGGATCTTCGGTGCGGCTCTTGGCTGCAATTCTAGGAGTTTTAAGAACTGGTCGATCGGTCGTTCTCGTGAATACCGGCCTGCCACTAGACGCCATACGGATCAATCTTGAAGACGCAGCTGTCAAAGCAATGTTATATGACGACGATCAGTCACACCTTGCCAAAATGGTCAGATCTTCGGTGGCGGCTCCTAAATTGGCACTTCCTACGATGTTGGAAATGCCGTTAACTAAACGGGGACCAGGCGATGAGTGGGGGGTTATTTATTCTTCGGGAACGACAGGTGTGCCGAAGGGAATCGAGCGCGACTATGAATCAATTGTTACAGAGCTAGTTGGATGGTGTCTGGAACTCGGTTTGACGCGTCAGAGTCGATTCTACATTGGCCGCCCGATATACTACACTGGTGGATTGGTACTCGCTCTCGCTACGCTCCTAGTAGCGGGGTCCGTTATCCTCAACGAGTACCAGATCGGTGATTCTGTCGAGGACGTCTGGAGAGATTATCAACTTACTCTTGAGAGATACCCCATCGATTTTGCGTTTTTCATTCCTGATCAGTTACGCGGATTCCTTCGGGTTGCCGCCGGGCAACAACCCCGGAGCGCACGGACGATACTCACCATGGGCGGTCCGATTTCGGGAGCCGAAAAGACACAAGTGACGACAGCATTCAGTTGCGACCTTGTTGAATCATGGGGCAACACCGAATCACTGGGCACAATCACTGATCCTGCGGATGTGCACATAAGACCAAACTCAATTGGTCATCCGTTCTTGACCGACGAGATGTGCGTTGTGGACGAGGAGTGTTGCGTTGTAGCGCCTGGCGTCTTGGGACGACTAGCTGGAGGTATGAGCGCTGGTTTCCTACGCTATTCTAACCGCCCCAAGGATACAGCTCTCGTACGAAGAAATTCATTGATCATCTCTGAAGATATTGGCTATCAGGACGAGAATGGCTTTTTTTACATTCGGGGACGATCGCAGGATTGCGTGGTCTTATTAGATGGATCGACCGTGTTTCTGCAAGACCTAGAGCAAGAACTCCGTAAGCTCCCGATGATTCGAGACTGCTCTATCGTCGCCAAACCAGGGACCAACGGTGAAACGCGTTTTCTCGTCGCTCTCGTTCTAGCCGGTTCACAGGAAGACGGGGCGTGGGATGACGCTGTACGCCAGCAACTAAGGTCACGAATCGCCTTGGAACGGATTCGTATCTTAGACGAACTGCCACGCTTACCTTCGGGTAAGATCAACCGACCCGCCATTGAGCAAGAATTTGACCGCACTATCTGATTATTGGACTAATTTGGTTGCGGCGGCCACCGCTAGATGGCCTACGCCGTTTTATCTGACGGCTTGGGAGCCAATCGATTTAGCCCTTCGCGATCTAAAACAAATCGTAATACAGCGCCCCCTGCGACACTGGTTGTCAGTGAAGACCCAACCACTGAAGCCGCTGCTACGGCGTTGGGCTGAGGCTGGCTGGGGTGCTGAAGTTGTTTCCGAATACGAGCTTCGGGCAGCAGTTGCGGAAGGCTTCAAGCCCGAAAAAATTCTCGTCAATGGTGTTGCAAAGCACACGTGGCTATCGCGGTGCTTACTCCCCGGCTTAAATGTGCATGTAGATTCCCTCACTGAAGCATCGCACATAGGGTCTTGGGCCAGCGAATTTAATTGGCGTTTAGGCCTGCGTTTGCATGTTGACGAAGAGTTCGATCCGGACGAGCCCCAATTCGGCGGACAATTCGGGATGACTGGAAGCGAGGCGAGCGAGGCACTCGACCTGTTGCGAGGACGGGGATTAACCGTATCGGGCCTGCATTTTCACCTGCGCTCAAATGTCGACTCTGCTGACTCTTTTCGGCGTGCGCTCTCCGAAGCCGCTCAATTTTGTGACTCAACGAACTGGCGCCCTGTGTACATTGACACTGGCGGTGGGTTGCCAGATCCAGGAGTGACATCAAACTTCGACGTTGCGTATTTATCAGATTTGGGCAGTGCAGTAGACGAGTTCATATCTAAAGTTGGAAGCGTGCAAGAAGTCTGGATGGAACATGGTCGGTTCCTTACAGGTTGTTCCGCTGTGTTGGTGTTGCGCGTTCTAGATATGAAGGACCGCCGGGAGTGTCGTTACTTGATATGCGACGGCGGCCGCACTAACCACGCACTGATTTCCGACTGGGAAAGTCACCCACTCTGTCTGCTGCCTGAGCGCGAAGGGCCCAACGTGTTGACGACGGTGAGTGGTCCTACGTGTATGGCGTTCGACCGGTTAGCTCGATTAGACTTACCAAATGATGTTGCGATCGGCGATCTGGTTATATGGACACATGCGGGTGCATACCACCTTCCGTGGGAGACACGTTTTTCTCGTGGCCTCTGCCGGGTCGTTTGGTGTCGAGCAGATGAGGACCTTCGGCTTGTGCGGGATGAAGAGAGCTTTGATGATTGGTGGGGTCAATGGCCATGAGAAAATTGCCTCTAGGCCCCTTGATCAGGGTGCAAAGGGGTTGGAAAGCCGGTTTAGCCGCAGGTGCAGCAACTGTTGGTTTCGGCCGAACAGTCCTAGCGTTTACTAGCGCCGCTGATCTACATTTCACACCTCAAGTCTTGGTAATCGCTGCTTCGTCGTTCTTACTCGTTGGAGTGGTCGCTGCTTATGTACATGGCCGGAGCAAGCTGTTTCCAGATGTTTTTGTTGATGAAATCGGATCTGAACCCTCCTTTCGCGCAGAGTTATGTAATGCAGTTGCACTTCACGAGGCTTGTGATCTTACACGAGAGTCTTATCGACACGAGTATGTGGGCCACCAAGTTGCGGAGCAGTGGCGCATTAAAAACCCTCGAGCATTCGTGCAAATCAAAGCACCAGACAATAGGCTCTGTGCGGCGTTCGGTGTCTTGGCTTTGCGTGAGAGTTTTATGGACCAATTCATCAAGGGACGTGTGTGCGACACTGAGCTAGGCGGCGACGATATCTACTCGTGGGCCGAGTCAACGAAATGCTTGCGGATATACCTCAGTGGTGTCGTCGTTTTGGGTCCATCTACTATTCCAGGAAGCAAGAGAGCAAGAGTGATGATGTGGGTGATGCTTGAATATATGCGTCAACTTTACGGGTTGAAGACGCATCGTCAGCTCTATGCCGTAGCTGTTACGAAGGAGTCGATTCGGTTGATGACCGATCTAGGATTCGTCGTTGAGACACCGGCCGCGGGACGCGCCGATAAATGCGACTTATATCGCTACGATCTCACCGAAGCGAGCTGGCGCACTCTACTGTGTCGGGTTGGAGATCTTTCCCCCATGTGTAGTTGTAACTTTGAACCTAGTAATCATGGGGATGCGCCCCGGACCTCTGTATTGCAAGAGCCTGAATTCCCAAAGACGATCCTCTTCGTTGCAGGTGATCGTGGCGGATCTCAGCGAAATCAACTCCAGATACCCAGGGAGTTCGCGTCTATACAAGAAGCCCTCCGAAGCAGCAAACACAGAGACGCCTTTCTCGTCGCTCCCCCAATTCTGGCAGCCACTCGTCAGACGCTCGTGGAAGCATATCGCCACCGACCGCTGATCCTCCACTTCTCCGGGCATGGTGATAATCGAAGCCTATCATTCATCTTTGACCAAGGTTTAGTTGTTAACCAGACACAGATATTCGCGGAACAACTTGCCGCGATTCTGAGAAATTTTCCAAACCCAGTTCGTCTGTGTGTACTTAACACGTGCGAATCTGCAGCCATCGCTAGGCATCTGGTTGACGAACGCGTGGTTGAAGCCGCTGTCGGTTGGCCTGCGAAATTAGCAGATGCGACCGCAATTACATTTTGCAAGACATTATATGAGTGTCTGGGAGATGGCCTGGCGCTATCAAATTCCGTGAACCTTGCTACTCAGAGCTGTGGCGCTAATGAAGCTCCTATCGTTTGTACGGCCGAGGGTGTCGATGGAGACACTATCATCTACGTTTAGCGCAAGGAGTGAAGAATGAGCACGGTAGCAGAGTTATTTGATCGCTTGAATGGAGATCCCCGGAGGATCAAACTTCCGTTCAGCGACGACCTACTGCAAGCGAACGCGCTTTTGCACAATACCGCGGCGACTGAAGATGAGATGGCCGAATGTCTAGCCCTGTGGTGCCAGCAGCGACAGCCTTGTCAGTTTGGCCGTGCCGCGGCCAAGCATGGACGCATTCACTTTTGCTTTTTGAGAGACGCAGCTGTCGCTGGGTGGAGCGATGCTGAGATTGCGGAGAAAATTCGCGAGGAGAAGCAGCTATGGAAGCAACGGGCTGCGTTCGATTCCAAGCGGGCTGCGCACAGCCTCGTAATTGTCATTGCCTCTCCGCGAGTAGCACTTGCGGCACCAGATCAGCAGCTTCGAGCGTTTTGTGACCGGATCCTTGAGCTGGCAGGGTGGGAGAACGACCGTCGTGGAGTGCGTCTGAGAAACACGGTTACGAGTGACTATTTATATCTGAGGAACCCCACGGACGGCGGGTTTTACGGGTTTCAATTCAATGCTGATTTCTTTGCTTGTGCCGGAGACAATCGCTGGTGGCACGATCACCGGTTTCCAGGTGGCATCGCGTTCACCGCAAACAGCACAGGCCACATGATACGATTTCGCGAATGGTACCAAGCCAAGGATCACAACGAGGCCTGGGGGTTGACGCAGGCCATGCTCACGATTCAGAACGCTGCGCCAACCAAGTCAACAGACAGCAGCATCCCGCAAGATCAGGGACGTGTAACTTGGCTGCGTCCCTTGGACGCGAGTGGCAGGCCGCTAGTAGAAAATGTCTCGTGCCCGCTTGCTAAGGTTCCATCGACGATCGAGGGGAAAGACTGGACTCGTTATGAAGGGCTGCTCCACACCGATCATGCCGTACGTGAGGAGTTTTTCGTTGATCGGGAAATCGCGCCGACCGCTTCCAAGCCGTACTTGATGGACTTCACCTATCTTTATGACGACAAACAAGAGGAATTCGAAGAATTTACTCGTGGGAAACGGTTATCTGAAGAAGAGGTGTATGCCGAAATAGGGCGCCCCGAAGATTGGACGCATCGCGCCAGCTCTCGTGCGGAATCCCGTTCAGAAGAGCAAGCAGCTAAGGTTGCGGAACAGCTGCTGACTTGTAGACGTTGGGAAGCTCCTTCGTGGTACGCGATTGACAACGACGAAGGGACGTAATCAATTTCTACGCATAACAAATTTGAGGCGAGCGTTGGGAGGTGTCAGTATTGAGTTATATTGTTTGATTCGATCCAACTCGGTCAGTAGTCAGGTGTGAACCTATTCCACTTATCATGATGATTGGAATAAGAACTACGTAGAACAGGGACCCAATGCCGCGTCTTCCCACCGTGTCTTGAGTCACAACCCAGCTCCGCGTTAACGTTAAAAGATGTAAAGGGCGTTCGTATAAGAACTCAATATGCCCCAAACCCGTATCATCATCGCCGGCGCCGGCCCGGTCGGCGTCGTCTCCGCGCTGGCGCTGGCGCAGCATGGCTACGCTGTCACAATACTCGAAGCCGACGCGGTCATCGACGACAATCCGCGGGCGGCGACGACTCATCCATCGACTTTAGAGATGATCGCGCGGGTGGGATTGATCGATCAGTTCATCAAGGAAGGTTTGGTCGCGCGCTATTTTCAGTTCTGGGACAAACCCACCCGCACTCGGATTGTCCAGTTCGATCATGAGCTTTTGCGCGAGGAGACCGCATACCCGTTCGTCGTCCAGACTGAGCAGCATAAGCTGGCGCGCATGGGCATCGAGCGGCTGAAGACGTTTGCCGATGTCGAAGTGCGATTCTCGACGCGAGTCACCGGCGTCACTCAGGACGGCGACGGCGCGACGGTGACGGCCGAGGGGCCCAATGGCGTGGAAACCTTTCGCGGCGACTGGGTGATCGGCGCGGACGGTGGGCGCAGCACGATTCGGAAATCGATGAACATCGACTTCGAAGGTTTTACCTGGCCGGAGAATTTTCTCGTGCTGACGACCACGGAGGACTTTCAACAGCTGCTCGGCGGCTGTTGTTACCGCAATTATCTCGCCGACCCGGACGAGTGGACGAACTTATTCAAAGTCGCGGGCGACGACGGCAAGGGACGTTGGCGCGCGGTGTTTCCGACCAAGGTCGAAGAGAGCGACGAGCATGCGTTGGGCGACGAGTCGACCTACTCGCGTTTGCAGCGGGTTTATCCACTCAATCGGCGCTACAACGTCGTCCACCGCAATCTCTACAAAGTCCATCAAAGAGTAGCCGCGACCTTTCGCAAGGGGCGCGTGATCCTCGCCGGCGATTCGGCCCATGTGAACAACTCGGTCGGCGGGTTGGGATTGAACAGCGGCATCCACGACGCCATGGAGCTGGTCGACACGTTACACGAAATTATCGACAAGAATGCCGACCCTTCGCTGCTCGACCGCTACTCACGCCGGCGCCGCACGAGCAATATCGAATCGGTGCAGGAACAAACCATCGCCAACAAAAAGCGCCTCGAAGAAACCGACCCCGCGGCGCGCCGAGCGCGCTTTGACGAACTGCGCGCCACCGCCGAGGATCCAAAAGCGCACAAGGAATTTCTCCTGCGAACATCGCTGATCGCCAGCGTGCGCAAAGCGCAAACCATCGACTGATTGGTCTCAAAGGAAATTCGGAGTATCTCGCGCCAAGCTCGCCAAGGGCGCAAAGGTTAGAACCCGATCATTTCGACCGAAGGGAGAAATCTTTCCGCATCGTTCGCAGCCTTTCTAATGACGGGCTTGGCCCGTCGCTTGGTATCCTTGGCGCGAGCAAGATCCGAGTCTGATCGTTCGAACCGAGACTAAATTCCCGGCACAACTTTGTTCCTATTCCACCGAGAATCGCCCGCTTGACGGAAGACTGTCGTCAATAACGCGCACTTCTAAGCTATCGAGGGAGCTTTCGCACGGGGCATGGTAGTTGCTGCAAAATGCCGTATAGGTTAGGAGGCAATGCGATGAGAAACTATTTGATCGTTGGAACCTTGGTGGCGCCGCTGGCGGCGACCTCGGCATTGGCTCAGAGCAGCAATGATGATTTTTACCGGCCTTGGGTCGATATCAAGAACGGCGAAGTTTCGGTCGCCTTCAATGAGACGCCGGTGCGCTTCGCTCTCGATGCGTTTCACGCCCAGACCGGATTCCACATCGTCATCCCGCCATCGACGCAAACCCAGACCGTCAACTTGCGCCTCGATCGCCAACCCGTCGAACCGGCGGTGCGATCGCTGCTCTCGACTATCGGCTATCAAAACTTCGCGTTAGTTTACGATCAGGAAGGCCGGCCCCATAGCGCGGTAGTGCTCGGAGCAAAGCCGATCGAATCGGCGGCGAGCGTCGCGGCTGACAACAACGCGGCGGTCACGCCGCTTAATAGCGAAGAGCGCGATCGGCTGAAAAAAGAGCTCGACCGCTGGACCGAGCTTAAACAGGAAGAGCGTGGCCGCATTGAAGACCGCTTGCGTAAAGCGCCGCCGTCGGACGACCGCGAGATTCTAGTTCGTGAATACGGCCGTCAGATTTTGGGCATGAAGTAGTTGAATCGACCAAGCCGGCGCGGGCGGGTTTCAAACCCGCCCTTACAGTTTGAGACCATTTTCCGACAATCCCCCCTCTGTGATCTCTGTGCCCTCTGTGGTGGAAAAGTCTTTCCCCCGTACGTTGAATAATCGCTTTACCTCCCCCACAACTCTTTAGTCGCGATGCGCGCGCCTTCGGCCATCGCTTGGAACTTCGCCCAGCCCACTTGCGGGTGGCCGACCCGCGAGCCGATGCCGCAGTCGGTGCCGGCAATAATATTTTCCTTGCCGACAATCTTGGCGTAGCGAACTAACCGGTCGGCGATGGCGCGCGGATGTTCGATGAAGTCGCTGCAGTGGCCGATGACGCCGGGCATGAGCATCTTGCCGTCGGGCAGCTTCACCTCTTGCCAGACGCGCCACTCGTGCTCGTGCACCGGATTGGACGCCTCGATGGAATAGCACTGGGCGCGGACTTTGAGAATCAAGCTAACAATGTCTTTAAGCGGCACGTCATACTTGTGCGGGCCGTGGTAACTGCCCCAGCACATGTGAAAGCGGATGCGCTCTTCCGGCAACCCTTTCAGCGCGGAATTGAGCGCGTCGATGCGCAGCTCCTGGTACTTGTGATAGTCGGCCAGCGACATGTCGGGGAACATCTGCCAGGCGTCGGCGAGATCAGGATCGTCGATTTGCAGGACGAAGCCGGCGTCGACGATCGCTTTGTATTCCTCCGCCATGGCGCCGGCGATGGCGAATAAATATTCTTCGTTAGTTTTGTAATATTCGTTCTTCATCCAGTGCTCCATGGTGCCGGGAGCTATGGCCGGGAGAAATCCCTCGGCGTACTGCTTGCCCTGGAGCGCGGCTTTCAAGTTTGCGATGTCGGCGTTGACCTCATCCTGGCCGATATATTTGAGCGGCTCGACGCAGTAGAACACCCGCGCGTGATGGCCGATGGCGGTCCGGCCGCCGCGGTTGAAATACTCGGTGAACTCCTTCATATCGCGGCCAAAGATCGACGTCGGTTTGAAGTCCGGTCCAACCGCGCGCTCGACAAAGCCACCCAGCCGCTCCTTGGTGTAACGCGAAAAATTCGACTTGCCCAACTCACCGTCGTTGACGACATCGATGCCGCAGTCGATCTGCTTTTGCACCACTTCCGCCACGGATTCGCTGGTGCGCTTGGCCAACGCCGCGCTGTCATACGCCCGCCCTTCGTTGCGCGCCAACAGCATCTCCATCAAATCCTTGGGCCGAGCCAAACTGCCAACATGGGAAACTAAAATTCTCTCCGTGCTATGTTTCATTTTATATTCCGCTTTTTCCGAAAACGTTTTGAACGATTTGAACGGCTTGAACGAATTGAACCCTTACTGCTTTACGGGCAACGCCTTCTTGACCAACTCGCGAATCGTCTCGATCTCGTCGATCCACTCGGTCTTGATCCACAGATAGCGCCCGGCTTTGACCCGCTTGGCGAGATCGAGGACTTTGTCTTTGGAAATATCTTCGCGCAGCGAGTCGTACTGGCCGAAGGTCTTGGCGTTATGTTCGAGCCAAGTGCTCTGGCCTTCCTTGGACAGTAACCAATTGACCGCCACCTTGGCCGCGTTCGGATGGGGCGCGCGATTGAAAAAGCTCAACGTGCCGTTGTAAGTCGCCAGTGACGCCCCTTCCTTCATGTGGTTGGGCACGAATTGATTGATCGGCAGCCCTTGAGCAATCGCCTTGTCGACATCCCGCGCGCCGAAGCCCAGCGCGTGGCGCCCGGTGCTGAGCCAGTCCATCAGCTGGTCGTCCGAGCGCACGATGGTCATGTTGGTCTCAGCGTAGAGCCGGCGCAGAAATTCCGGGCCGAGATCGGGATGTTTGTAGAAAAATATCTGCGGCGTGTTGATCGGCCCGGCGATGAGCGGATCGATGGTGACGATCTTGCCTTTCCACTTGGCGTCGAGCAGATTCCAGTAGGAACGAATCTCGCCGGCGTTGACCAGCTTGGAGTTGAACGTGATATCGCCCGCCCGCGGCGTGCCCTCGAAGACAAAAATATAGCGGTTCTCCGGATCGTTGTAGGTATGCTTGCCCTCGAACCAATTGGCCTCGTTGAGAATTTCCGGCAGCACCAGCAGCGGCTTGATCGGTTCGAGAATTTTCGCCTTGTGAAACACCGTCAGCGGCGTGACGTTGCCGGTGATGCATAGGTCGGCAATATATTTTTCGCCGCGCCGCTCGCTCATCACCCGCTGGCCCAACTGGAAGCCGCGGCCGACCACCGATGTCACCTTGATCTTGGGATATTTCTTTTGAAACGCGTCGGCGAACACCGACTCGAAGGCCGAGGTCATGTAAATCGTCAGCGCGCCCTCTTGCTCGGCGGCTTTCACGGTCTTGTCCCAATCCGCCTGCCAAGGCGCCGGCTTAACTTCGGCGGCGGGTAATTCCGATCCGGCAAGACAAGCGGCAACAACGAGAACGAAAGCACTCAAGGCGCGCTTGAATCGCCTCGGGTATAACTTAATCTTCATCCTTAGTCCTACTTTCGCCCCGGCTGATCGAGCAAGCTCAAGTCCAGCGCCTGCTTGGCGCTGAAGCGACCCGGCAGCAAATTATTTTGCGCCGCCTCATCGAGATAGGCCTGCACGCCCTCTTCGGTCATGCGGCCGTCCATGGTCAACATCCACAGATAATCGCCGGATAGCAGTTGCTCCGCCAGGTCGCGCTCAATTTTGAATTTGGCGGTCACATAATCCGCCGTCTTGCTTTTGTTGTTGACGATATACGCCATCGAGTCGAGCAGCGCCGTGGTCATGCGCCGCGCCTGATCGCGGTTCTTGTCTATTCTCTCCGCGCGTACCAGCAGCCCGCCATGGGGCCGCTGGCCGATGTCCTTGGGCGCACCCAGCAAGTTGAAACCTTTCTTCATTACTTCCTGCGCCGTCGGCATGGAAAAGACCGAACCGTCCACCGATCCGGTTGACAGCGCCAAGACTCGGCTGGCGTTGGAGCCGGCTTGAATGTAGGTCACCTTGTCCGGATCGAGACCCAGCCGTTGAAACATCACGCGCGCGACAAAGTAGGACGACGCGCCGATGCGCGAGACGGCGAACTTCTTTCCGGCGAGCTCCTGCACCCGCTTAACATTGGGCCGGCCCAGAGCGTAGAACGGCGGCGCTTTGGTCGTCAGCATGACGACTTTGAACGGCAACCCCTTGGCGATGGCGAGCAGCCCCGGGTCGGGCGACCCGCTGTAGTCGATCTCGCCGCTGGCCAACGCCGCCAAACCCACCGCGCCGCCAATGTAGATCAACTCCACTTCGAGATTATATTTGCGAAAGATCCCAACATCGCGCGCCAGCAAATGCGGCAGAAATGTGAACGACAAATCGGCGATGCTCAGGCGAACTTTTTCCGGCGACTGCGCCGGCGCCGGGGCGGCAAACGCGAGTGTGATGCAAAAGGTAAGAACCAGACAAAGAGTCGCTCGCGGCGGATAAGCACCCGCCATCAGCGATCTCCCCTTTGGAAACAAAGGGGGGAAGGGGGGATTTTCTTGAGTAGCTGTTTTCACTGTCACGACTTTCAAATCCCCCTCGATCCCCCTTTTTCAAAGGGGGAAGCTCAGATCGTTGGCAAGTTACTGTTTCGCCCCAGCCGCCCGCCGCTCCATCACATACTTCACCAAGAACGGCCACACCTGGGTCGCGTCGGCCAGCATCTCGGCGTAGATGCCGTCCTTGTCGGCTTTGCGCCAGGACTCGTTTTCCGAATAGGTGCAGCCCGACAGATGGCCGAAGTGCGGTTTGTCGGGGCAGATGCGGATGCCGTAGCAGAATCTGCGGTTGGGAAAGGTCGGCCCCAAGCGTTCGTTGATGATCTCGATCAGCGGCGCGACGTTTTGCACGTTGTTGCGCGGCACGCCGCCGCCGATGGAGAGAATGCCAAAGCGCTTAGGTCCAGTAACCACGCGGATCAGTTCCTTACTATCGCGCTCCAGGTCCATCAGGATCGGCTTTTTGCCGCGCCGGCGCCGCTTGATGTTGTGAATGTAAAGATCGTTGCCCAATTCCGAATCGACAAAGGCGGGCACGAAGACCGGCACGCCTTTCAAGTACGCCGACTTCAACACGCCGCGGTCGTTGGGATAGTTTTCGGCCAGGTGCTTGCCGATCAGCTTGTTGAAAGCCGTCGGGCTCAACATCTGCTTGCCGTCGATCTTGTCGACCACCTTGCCGATGACATCTTCGACGGTGTCGAGATTGGTCTCAGGCTCCAGGGTGTCGGTGACGCGATTGAGTTTGCGCCGCGCCAGCTCGGTGTCGTTGTACTTGGGATTGTATTTATAATGTTTCAGACCGATGGACGAAACCAAGCCATGGGCCATCAGCGCGCCAGTGGACGAGATCGCGTGGACCAAACCCATCTCGATCATGTCGCAAATAATCAAATCCATCTTGCCGACGGTCATGGCGCCGCTGATGGTGAGAAAGCGCACGCATTCCTTATCGCCGGTCATGACGTCCAACGCCTTGGCGCCACGGGCAACTTGCACCGCCAGGCCGCCGTTGGCCGCCAACCTGGAAATGAACGAAGTCACCGTCGAGCGCTTGCCGTTCAACCACTCGTCCAACGCCGCGTAAATCACCGGCATGATGTAGCGCGGATCGGCGAACACCGCGTCGGGGAAAAACCCGTCGCGCACCTGCCCCGGCCGCGCCATGTCGAAGGGATTGATGAAGATCGCCCGCTTGGGTTTCCGGTAAATCGCCGCGGCATCGCGCTCGCTAAACGCGCCGACGACAATCACATTGCCGCCGCGCGCCTTTTGCTTGGCATAGGCCGCCGGCGAAACGATGCCTCGGCACCAACCCTGGGCGACAAATTTTTTCAGCAGCCGCCCGAGTGGTGTCTTTTCCAGGCCGTCGTAAATCAGCAGCGGCTTGTCCTTGGCCGCCGCCATCTCGCAAATCGTCCGCGCCACTTCGCCGAGCATGCGCCCGCCGAAGGCGCAGTAGCGCATGGCATCGACGATGTCGCCCACCGTCTGACACTTTTGCAGATCGAGGGATCGAAGCTCTTCGAATTGTCCGGTCTTGGCCGATTGCTTCATTGCAGCTTTCATCTCTATTGACTCATTAAAAGCGGGCGGGTTTACAACCCGCCCCGACTAATCCGGATTTTTTTGCGTTCTTTGCGCCCTTTGCGGTTAAATCATCCGATTCCGAACTCTGTGCTCTCTGTGCCCTCTGTGGTGAAGATTCCGAACTCTCACCGCAGTGCCGGCATCACTGAACTGGCGAAGCGCTCCATCGACTTGAGCGTCTTCTCCTGGCTCAAGCCGCCGAAGTGAAACGTCAAGCCGATATGGTCGGTGCCGACGACGTCGATGATTTTTTTCAAAATTCGCACGCAGCTTTCCGGCCCGCCGAAGACGCCGCGGCTGTCGCGCGCCATGAAGTCGTAGCTCAAGTGTGGCGAACGGGTCGCGTGGGCCGGCGTTCCCGGTAGCGCGCCGGTGGCGGCCAGGGCGAACGCGCGCCAGCGGTGCCAGGACTCTTCTACTTCCGCCTTGGCGCCGGCGTCGCTGTCGCCGACATAGATTGGATACATGGTGAAGACTTCCTTGTCGGCGACTGAATGGCCGCCTTCGCGCAGCGCGGTCTTGTACCACTCGATGCGTGGCGCCTGCTCTTCATTGGTGGCGATCCACGGCAAGGTCATCAAGTGATGGCCGCGCTTGCCGATCATGGCGAAGCTCTCGGGATCGCGATTGGCGGTGACGTAGATCGGCGGATGGGGCTCTTGATAGGGCTGCGGAAAAACTCGGAGCTTGCGAAAATTGTAACTCTCGCTCTGCCAGTCGAACTCGTCGCCGCTCCAGGCGCGCATGACGATGTCGAGCGCCTCGGGCAAGCGAGCTTGCGCAGTGGCGTAGTCCTGACCGAACACCTGATACTCGTCGGGATGCATGCCGCGCCCGGCGCCGAAACAAACCCGCCCTTGGGACAACTGGTCGACCATGGCGAACTCTTCGGCGATGCGCAATGGATTGTGCATCGGCAACAGCGACACCGCCGCGCCCAAGCGCATTTTCTTGGTGCGCTGCGCCGCCGCCGCGAGGATGATCGTTGGACTTGGCATCTGGCCGCCGAAGTGGCGGAAGTGATGCTCGGTCACCCATAGGGAATCGAAACCCAGCGTTTCCGCCGCGTCGATTTGTTCGAGCCACTTGGCGTACATGTCGCGGCTGCCGCCGTCCAGTTCGGGAACATAAGTGTTGAGAATGTAGTAACCGAATTTCACGCTAACCTCGCTTTGTAACTTGCCAGTGAAAATATGGGTTATTACCGCGAGGGTCAAGCCAAATGGCGGTTCAATTGACGCTATCGAAGCCGCGGTGCTATCTTGCCGTAAAAGTCGATCGAAAAATGCCCCACCCAATTCTCGCCACTCTGTTGTTACTGATCCTGTCCGCCCCGGCAAATTGGCTCCACGCCCGGGAGCGTTTGCGCCTGGCCTGGGCCGGCATCAGTCCGGCGCTGAGCCCGATCTGGGCCATGCAGGAGCAGAAATTCTTGCAGCGCCAAGGCGTCGACGGCCAGGTCATCGCCATCAGCTCGAGCATCACGGTGATCCAAGCCTTGCTGTCAGGCGAGATCGATGCCGCCAGCACCGGCGTCAACGTGCTGATCAGCTCGCGCCTGGCCGGCGCCGATACGATCATGATCTTGGGCGGCGTGCCGACCTTCGCCGATCACATCATCGCGGCGCCGAGTATTGCCAACGTCGAGCAGCTGCGCGGCAAGATCGCCGGCGTCAACCGCTTGGGCAGCACTTCGGATCAAGCGCTGCGGCTGACCCTCAAGCGCTTGAACATTAATCCCGACAAGGAAGTAAAAATCCTCCCGGTGGGCGGCGCGCCGGAGCGCTTCGCCGCGCTCAAGAACGGCGTCATCCATTTCACCATGGTCGCCGAGCCATTTGTCTTGGAAGCCGAAAAGCTCGGCCTCAAGGATTTATTCCCCATCGCGTCGCTGAAAATTCCCTTCTGGCAAAACGGCCTGCTGGTGCGCGAGAGCGCGCTCAAAGCCAAGCGGCCGCTGTTTCTCAAACTCGTCCGCGCCAACATCGAAGGCATTCATTACATCAAGACCGAAAAAGACGGCGCCAAGGCGCTGTTCAAAAAATATCTGGGCGTCGCCAACCCCGAAGGTTTGGAACGCGCCTACCGCGACATGAGCGCGATCCTCCCCGAACTCCCCTATCCGACGCCCGACGGTGTGAAGACTCTGCTCGATGACATGGCCGGACAAAACCCCAAAGCCGCCGCTGCCGACCCGCGCAGCTTCGTCGACCAGAGCCTGGTGAAAGAACTGGATAGTTCGGGGATGATCAAGCAGCTTTACCGGCGCTAGCGATTGTTCGACCGAGTCGCGCGCTAATCGCCAGTCTCCATCTTTACTCGAAGTCGCACCAAACCGCCTGTTCGACCACCGATGGAAACCAATTTTGAAACCACTGACACGGCCAGCAATAGCTGGGCGCTGGGCAAAAATTTACTCAACGCCGTCAAGCTCGCGCTGTTGCGCCCGGTCGCCGATGAGCAACTGCCGGTCTCATGGGGCCAGCTCTGCGCCTTCGCCCTGATCGGTCTCTTGCCGCCGCTCCTCGGCGACATCGCCCAGGTCGGTCTGCACGGCCATTTGAGTTGGCAGAATCTCGCTGACGCTTTGGTCCACCTGCCAATCTTGCTATTCGCCGCCATCGCCGCCGGCTTTCTAACAGGTCGCGCGGAGCGAACTTTAAGATTGTGGCAATGCTTTGTCATGATCGCGGTGGTGGTCGACGCCACCATCTATCTGCTCGCTGGAATCGCGCCCAGCGCCCAGGCGCCCAGCTGGCTGCGCGGATTGCAGGTAGACGACACCCAGTGGCCACTGCTCTGGTTGGCCGGCGCCTGCGCCATCGCGGCGGTGCAGCGAATCGCCATGCCGGTTATGCGCGCGTTGACAGCCACCACGCTCTGCGCCGTGATCATCCTGATGCCGCTCACCGCCATGGAACGGGAGCGCAGCCTCTGGCAGCGGTCGTTCACCGACGCCGAGCTCGCCGAGACCCAGCCTGGCGCCGGCTTCGGCGAAGACGACCTTTACAACCAGCGCGAGCGCCTCGACCGCGAACTCGCCGCCGTGCAACCGGGCCGGCCGGGAGTGGCGGAGATTTTTTTCATCGGCATGGCCGGCTACGGCGGCCAAGAGGTTTTCACCAAAGAGGTCAACGCGGTGAGCCAACTATTTCAAGATCGCTTCGGCGCCGCGGGCCGAACCATCCGGCTGATCAACAACCGCAAGGCGGCCGGCGTTGCGCCCATCGCCAGCGTCACCAGCTTGAGCGCCGCGCTCAAGCGCGTCGGCCAGGCGATGAACCGGGACGAAGATATTTTGTTTCTGTTTCTCACTTCCCATGGTTCCAAGGATCACCGCTTCGCCCTCGATCTCTGGCCGCTCAAGTTTCACGATCTCGGCCCGGCGCGCTTGCGCCAATTGTTGGACGAGTCGGGAATCAAACATCGCGTCGTGGTGGTCTCGGCTTGCTACTCCGGCGGCTTTGTCGACGCGCTCAAGAGCGACCATACCCTGGTGATCGCCGCCTCGGCGCCGGACAAAAACTCTTTCGGCTGTAGCAACGAAGCCCAGTGGACTTATTTCGGCCAGGCCTACTTCGACCAGGCGCTGCGCAAAACCTATTCTTTCATCGAAGCCTTCGACATCGCCAAGCCAGCCATCGCTGAGCGCGAGAGACGCGAAGACTTCGAGCCGTCGGAACCGCAGATCGCCACTGGCGTGGCTATCAAGGTAAAACTCGACCAGCTCGCCAAACAACTGGCGGCGAGACCTTAGCGCAACCAACGCCGCAGTGCCGTAAGCGGCAACTTCTAGTTGCAATCCCACGGCAAATTGGGATTATAGTTACATATTAACCAAGGAGTCTCGCATGATTCGAAACAAGATCGGCGCTCGCCTACTGTTCGCCGTCAGTTGCTTGGCGTTAGCGGCGGTGGTGCAAGCTCAGGATTTAGAAAAACTACCCTATGTGCCGACGCCGCAGATCGTCGTCGATGAGATGCTCAAGATGGCCGGGGTGAACGCCAACGATCTGGTCATCGATCTCGGCTCGGGCGATGGCCGTTTGATCGTCACGGCGGCGCGTAACTTCAAGGCCAACGGCATCGGCGTCGACATCGATGCCAAACTTGTCGAGCTCGCCACCCGCAACGCACGTAACGAAGGGGTCGGCGACCGGGCCAAGTTTCTCGAACAAGATATGTTCAAGGCCGACATCAGCAAGGCCAGCGTGATCACGCTCTACGTCCTGCCCGATTTCATGGAAAGGCTCCGGCCCAAACTCTTGCGCGAGTTGAAGCCCGGCGCGCGCATCGTCGCCCATGATTATTACATGAGCGACTGGCATCCCGACCGCTTCGCCGAATTGACCGTACCGGAGAAAAAAGCCGCCAACGGCACCGAAAAGGCTTATCTCTATCTATGGACCGTCCCGGCGGTGGTGCAAGGCGACTGGCGCATCAATTGGGATTTCGGCCCAGGCAAGTTGCCGGTCATCGCCCTGGCGTTCAATCAAAGATATCAAATGATCAACGCCTCGGCGGCCAACGGCGATGGCGCCATGGAGATCGTCAACTCCACGCTCAAAGGCGACGACATCGATTTCTTCCTCACCATCGGCGCCAACAAATACCGCTTCAGCGGCAAGATCCAAGGCGATCGCATGAGCGGCAATGCGGTCACCGGCGCCGGCGGCAAGCCGATCCCCTGGAGCGCCACCAAGATCGCACCGGAAAAGTGAGTTTGACATCGCGGCGCGGTTTTCATAGTGAGAACGATAATCCTTCGAACCTAAAACGAGAACGAAAGCGAGGGCATAGCTGATGAACGCACCGACAACCCTGTACACGCCTGAAGTGGTCCTGGCCGGCGAAAAAATCATTTCCGCCGACTCTCATATTCAGGAGCCGGAAGATCTCTGGATCAAGGAACTACCGGCGGCGCTCAAAGACCGCTACCCAAAATTTCCCAAGCGCAACTCGCCCGGCGAGAAGCCCGGCGGCTACGATCCTAAAGCGCGCATCAGCGAGATGGAAACCGACGGCGTGTCCGCCGAAGTGCTCTATCCCACCCTCGGCCTGCGCCTGTTCGCCATGGAAGACGCCGAAGCCCAGGAAGCCTGCTTCCAGATCGCCAACGACTGGATGATCGATTACTGCAAAGTCACGCCCGGCCGCTTGATCGGCATTCCGATGATCTCGCTCTATAATATTAAGAACGCCATCAAGGAACTCGAGCGCTGCAAGAAAGCCGGCATGGTCGGCTGCTTGATCTGGCAAGTGCCGCCGGCGCATCTGCCGTTCTCCAGCGACTATTACGATCCGTTCTGGGAAGCCGCCGGCGAGATGAACATGCCGGTGAATCTGCATATCCTCACCGGCTTCAACTATAGCCGCTTCGAGCGCCAGGGTCTCGACACCTACAAGACCGCGGTCAACGATAAGGTCAACGACGCGGCCAATACGTTATTCGATTTAATTTTCACCGGCGTGCTGTCGCGTTTCCCGAAATTAAAATTTGTCTACGTCGAAAACGAATGCGCCTGGCTGCCTTTCTATTCGCACGAGTGGGATAAATATTACACCCGGTTCAAAAACAAAGTGCCGCTGCCGTTCATGAAAAAACTCCCCGGCGAGTATATCGAAGAACAGGTCTTCGCCACCTTCTTCAGCGATCCCTGCGGCGGCCAATTGATGAACCGCTTCGGCCAGGACACTTTCATGTGGTCCAACGATTATCCCCACGCGGCGTCCCCCTGGCCGCACTCGCGCAAAGTCATCGCCGAAGAGCTGGGCCACCTGCCCAAGGACGTGCTGCGCAAAGTCGTGCGCGAGAACGTGATCAAATTATACGACCTGAAAATCGACGGTATTAACAATTGACCCACTTGCCCCCAAGTGGGTCATCCTGAGTAACGCGAAGGATCTCGACCGAATTACCACTAACACGGAGCAACATCATGCAAAAAAGCGCCACCGCCGCGATCTACAAAGATTACATTCAACCCAAGAGCCAGCTGTTTTCACTCAAGACGCCCTACATGGAACAGGGCCGGGTCACCCAGCTGGTCGCCGAGACGCCGAG
The DNA here is from genome assembly GCA_945889495.1 of Syntrophobacter sp. SbD2. GTDB lineage: Bacteria > Desulfobacterota > Binatia > UBA9968 > UBA9968 > DP-20. Next base: position 41,636 of record CAMDBU010000031.1, read on the forward strand.
TCTGTGGATTCACACCAAGGTCAACGCCGAAGGCGGTGAGAACGAGATCCACAAACATATCACCGAAGATCACGCCTTCATCGTCCTCGAAGGCCAGATGAGCGTCTTCGACGAAAAAGGCGGCGAGATCGAAGTGAAGCAGTACCAAGGTGTAATGATCCCCAAAGGCGCTTACTATCGCTATCACAATACCGGCGAAGGCAACCTGGTCGTCATCCGCGTCGGCGCTGGCCAAAGAGGCCAGGAACAACAGGCTGGACAAGAAACCCGGCTCGGCGCCGACGGCAAACCGCTGACCAGCGGCACGGTCGAGAACCGCAACAAACCCCCGATCGAAAAGATCGGCAGCTTTTTCGCCGAAGCCGCGGGTTAATCAGTCGAAATCAAGAAAGACTTCCAACAGAAGCTACAAAGGGCCGCTCAAAATGAGCGGCTTTTTTTTCGATCAAGACAACCTCGGTCGCTATTTCGTCATTCCCGTGAAAACGGGAATCCAGGTTTATTGAATTCGAAACTGATACCAACCTGGATTCCCGCCTGCGCGGGAATGACAGATGTGCGGATTTCCAATGATGAGCGCTCACAACTTTCCCTTCAAGCCAGTTTGACAGCCCACCGCCGCTTTCAGTATGGCTCATAGCGAACGGCATTAGCAGGGCGCGCCGGCGCCAATCCTGTGAGGGCTGCCATGACAATAACGGTTGTAGCTTTTTTACTTTTCTACTTGTCCTCGCCGCAGCTCCACGCCCAGGCGAACTTCTACGAAGGCAAGACCGCCAAGATCATCGCCGGCTTCGGCGCCGGCAGCGTCGACGATAGCTGGTCGCGCATGCTGGCACGCTTCATGGGCAAGCATATCGCCGGCACGCCCAACTTCATCGTCCAAAACATGCCCGGCGCCGGCGCCATGATCGCGGCCAACTATACTTACAGCGTCGCCAAGCCCGACGGACTGACCCTCGCCGGCATTCGCGCCGGGCTTTACTTCGATCAACTGGTGCGGCGCAAGCAGGTGCAATTCGACTGGCGCAAGTTCACCTGGTTGGGCAGTCCGTCGCAGCCGCACCAGATGATCTACATGCGCGCCAACTCGCCCTTGTATAATGAAATTGAAGTGTCTGTATGCACATTGTTTAACACGAAACAGGATGGGACAGGCCGTTCGCCCCTCGGTCCTTGGAGACCGTTTTGTAGCATGGACCGTCCCATCGTGGCTCCCAAAAAGCTCGAACAGTTGCCAG